>UQCM01000004.1 GCA_900539525.1 uncultured Blautia sp. | reverse complement strand
ACAGTAACTAAGTGGCTTTCAGACACTTTCACGGCTGTGCCGTGAATAATCTAGGCTATTTCAAGGCTTTCAGCGATTTTTCATTATGCAACTGACAAACTCTCAAAAAGGCTAAAGTAAGTATAAAAAACTTATAATAACCATATTGACTAAATTTGAAAAGAGAAGTAAAATGGAAAAAACAGGTTTTCTTATCTAAAGAAGAAAGGAGAAAGGACATGAAGAGGAAAACTATATTAAATTTATGCAAACGTGGTTTATCCGTGATACTTACGTTTGCTATGGTTGTAGCTGCTGTGCCGGCAGTAGCAGCGAAAGCAGCTGGGGGAACGGAAAATATTGTATTGAAAGTGGGTGAGGTGTATAGCGTAAATAGTGATAGTGCAGTAGAGATTACTAGCTCACCGGAGACGAACATAGCCACAGCGGTGTCTAAAGGTATAACGATGACAAAATTGTATTCCCATACTAATTCTTCGGAGTTTGTTAATGCATTTCCAAATGAGGGAGTGGATACGGACTTATCAGAGGCAGAATTTACATTTACAGCTTCGGGAGATTATTGGAGAATTTACAACAAAAAAATAAACAAGTATTTGACAAATGTCTTTGCAAACCGTTATTTTGCAGATGTAGCAAATGCAGAAGATATGAAAGTGATACCTGTAACACAGGATGATGGAACGAAAGTATTTAGAATTTGCAGAACATCTGATACACGATATATTATGTTCCATTATGCGAATATGCGCTTTGACGGAGACGACAATTCATATATTGAGAACGCCACAGACAGATGTCAGGAACTGGTTTTGCTTGAAAAACAGGATACAGTTAGTAGTGAAGATTTTATACCTAGATATAAGAGAGCAACTGAACTTACGGCTGGAAAGAAGTATTTAATTTGCTATATTCCTGCCCAGCAAACAGTTGAGAATATTGCTATATTATATCCTGCAAATGGGCAATCAGCGCAGACGAAACTGATTAAGGTGTCAGAAACAACTGATAATGGTCAGCTTACAATCACAGGTGTGGCAGCAGGTGATACTACAGTTGAGGCGAATGATACTACATATAATGTTAGTGTGATTGAAGAATTTGGAGATATTAAAATTCTTGCTAGGAATGCAAAAGCAAATTCTGAACAGGTGCCTTCTAGCTATGCAACTGATGGTGGGGCAGCCATGGCTTTTAATGGACAAACAGGCAACTGGTGGCATTCACGTTATTCAGGTTCTCCTCAAGCACATGAAGTAAATGCATCTGGAAATAGGATTAATCAGGGAAGACCTGATACTACACCGATTTACATTCAAACAGGCTTTGAGAAAGTATGGGATGTTCGCGAGGTTCATTATAAGCCGAGAACTAGCGGCTGCAATGGTAAGGGTTACAATGTGTATGTAGCCAATATGGAGAATCCATTTGACACGCCAACAGCAGAATCATGGACAAAGGTGGCTACGGGTACTTTTGCTAATACAAATGCAGAAAAAACAATCATCCTGGAGCAAAATTATCAGGCAACACATGTTCGTTTAGAATTCACATCCACACAGGGTACGAATGATTATGTTACTGCTGAAAAAATTTCATTTTACGGAAACGAAGCAGATGTTGAAGAAAAATTAGCAGTAATCAGAACATCGTTGGAGAAGCTGAAGTATAATACAGAAGATACGTCATTAGATGGATTATTAGTTGAAAAAGTATATAATACTGGAAGAAGAGCTAGACTGTCATCGGATCAATATACGATTAGTGGGCTTGAATTAACAACAGCAGGAACAAAGACTGTGACAGTAACATACATTGAGAACGGAAAGTCTTATACAGACACATTTGAAATAGAAGTGTTTGAGGCATGGACTGCTGAGGATGAAAGTAGAGATATTGAGAAAAATATCACTTATCGTTGTAGTAATTATGAGACAGGTAAGGGAATTCAGTTCGTTTATGATAATGATGCTAGTACAAATTGGCATTCAAAATATTCATTTGGTTCAGATCCTGCTTGGTACCCTAACACCTCCCAATATTCTGATAGTGAGTTGCGTGATATAACCGCTGCAAATCTTTGGCTGGAGATGGATTTCACAAGTGCGACAATTGTTAATGCGATACGATATCTTCCGAAACAAGGTGCTAATGCAAGTGGAGGTGACGCTAACGGATATATTATGGAATATCGTATTTTAGGAACAAGAGCTGATGATCCTTCTGCTGCTGCTGTCTCAGAATGGTTTGTTTTGACAGAAGGCAAATGGGTTGATGAGAATGGACACAGAAGCGATGGATGGAAAATTGCAGAATTTCCGGCAGTAGAGTTAACTGGAGTTAGACTTGCTGCCACAAAGACATATGGAGATAGTGCAATGGATCATTTCGCAAATGCAGCAGAACTACGTGCAAGATCTGGAGTAACAGAAGCTACACTTACACCGAACAAGACCACGCAGGCGTCTCTTTCTCTTAACGGAAAGATTGATATGAATTTCTATGTAGCGCTGACAGATCTTTTTGCTAAAAGTGCTGCTAAGGTGACACTTACCAGAGGAAGTACAGCACCAGTAAATATTTTGGCTAATGCTGCAACAAGGAGATCTGTGACTGTTGGAAGTGACACTTATGATGCGAGCGTATTTTCATTAAAAGTAGCTGCGAAGGAAATGAATGACAATATTAATGCAACATTGAGTTACGCTGGTAAAGATGAAATGCTTACGGAAAACGCATCTGTAAGAAAATATGCGGATGAGGTTTTCAAAAAGGCAACTGACGAAACAACATATACAGTACAATTAAAGGATCTTCTGCTTGCTATGCTTGATTATGGTGCAGCTTCCCAGAATCAGTTTGGCTATAATACAGGTAATCTGGCGAATGCAAATGTTGATGACTGGAGTTACGTGGATGACGTTGTTGATACATTTACAGGACATCCTTATCAGGCACCGGCAAATCTTGAAGGACTCACTTATTATGGTTCAAGCTTACTTCTTGAATCAGAAACAACCTTGCGTCATTACTTTGTATTAGAGGGTGGAGCAGACGCTGCGGAGAATTATGAAGCAGCACTGACAGACGGATCACAGAATTCTGTTGTCAAAACGACAATAACTGTTGATGATAAAACTTTACTTCGTGTGGATATTAAAAATATTGTAGCAAAAGATCTTGATAAAGATTTTGCGTTAACGATTACTAAAGATCCTGGGGCTGATAATGCAACAACAACCACAATTAATTACGGTGCATTAACATATGCACAGAAAGTAATTGATAAGACAGGTGAGGGGAACAACACGACATTACAGAACCTTGCAAAGGCACTGTGGAATTATAGTGATAAGGCGGACAAATATTTTGTTAACGAATAGAAAGGAGGAACAAGATGGAAAGATATATTACACCGGAAGTGGAAATTGTAGTTTTGAAAACGGAGGATATCATACTGAATAGTATGAATATTCCGACAGATCCGGATGAGTCACCAATTCAGTAATTATAACTAGATAATAAATAAAAAAGTGGGCATCGTATAGTTATACGATGCCTGCTTTGATATAAATTTACAAAACATCAAATAATTGAAGCAGGAGGATCAAACATGAACTGTCTTGGCAATCTTTTATGGTTTATTTTCGGTGGTTTTCTTGCCGGTCTGAGCTGGCTTCTGGCGGGGTGCCTCTGGTGCATCACGATCATAGGTATACCGGTTGGGATCCAGTGTTTTAAACTGGCGGTACTTAGTTTCTTTCCGTTTGGCAAGGAAGTGAGGTATGGAGGAGGGGCAGGATCGCTGCTGTTGAATGTCCTGTGGCTGTTGGTCTCAGGTCTGCCTCTTGCGGTGGAGCATGCAGTCCTCGGGATCGTTCTGTGTGTGACGGTGATCGGTATTCCCTTTGGTCTCCAGCAGTTCAAGCTTGCCAAACTTGCGTTGATGCCGTTTGGTGCGGAAGTGACAGGGTGAATGCAGATAAGCGGAAAGAGAAGAATTATAAGATGAAAAGCTATAAGATGAAAAGCTATAAGATGAAAAAACTATAAGATGAAAAAGAAACATACCTTAAAATGTAAATACAATTTTGGAAAAAAGTAAAAATAAATTTTAAAATATGCTTGACAAAACGAAATATATAGAGTAAAATACAACTATCAAAACAAAAGAGAGAAAATAAACAAGAAGATAAAAAGGAATGAAAAAGAAAAATGAAAAATCAAAAGGAGGACAGTCCAATGGGATAGTTAATTAACACAGTGAAAGATCTCCAAAAGGAGTTTACATAGATGAATGTTAACGCAAAGGAGGAGATTCCAATGAGAGGTAATGATTCTTAGCAAATGAGTAAATGAAAAATTCACAGAGTGGAGGTTATATAGTGAAACTTACGATTATTCATTAAAGGGGCTATCTGATAGAAGATACATCAGATAGCCCTTAATTTTGGTTTAAGTGTCAAGAGTCCGAATTCACGCTATGCGCAGTGACATCTGAACAGTTACATTTTATGTAATGCTGTATTGTCGATTACTGGAGCGATTACTGCAGCTTCTCGCCTGTCAGCATCTCATAGCTCTGCAGATATTTATCGATCGTCTTTTCTACGATATCATCCGGCAGTGTCCAGTCATTGTCCGGATTTGCTTTCAGCCAGTCGCGGGCGAACTGTTTGTCGAAGGAGGGCTGTCCGTGACCCGGTTCATATCCGTCAGCAGGCCAGAAGCGGGAGCTGTCCGGTGTCAGCATTTCATCACCGATGACGATATTTCCTTCTTCGTCCAGACCAAATTCAAATTTGGTATCTGCGATGATGATGCCGCGGGTGAGTGCATAATCAGCACATTTCTTATACAACGCGATCGTGCAGTCACGAAGTTTTTCCGCATATTCCTTACCCTTGCCCGGGAAATATTTTTCCAGGTGTTCGATACTCTGCTCAAAAGAGATGTTTTCATCATGATCGCCGATTTCCGCTTTCGTGGAAGGTGTATAGATCGGCTCAGGAAGCTTGTCAGATTCCTTCAGTCCTTCCGGGAGACGGATTCCGCAGACAGTGCCGTCTTTCTGGTAGCTGGCCCAGCCGCTGCCGGTGATGTAGCCCCGGACGATACATTCGATAGGAAGCATATTGAGCTTCTTGCACATCATGCTGTTTCCATCGAACTGTGGCTGCTGGAAGAATTCCGGCATATCCTTAACATCTGTGGAGATCATATGATTTGGAAGGATGTCTTTTGTCATGTCAAACCAGAATTTGGACATCTGGGTCAGAACCGTCCCTTTTTTGGTGACAATATTTTTCAGAATCACATCAAAGCAGCTGATGCGGTCAGTTGCAACCATGATGAGGCTGTCGCCGTTATCGTAAATCTCACGTACCTTGCCTTCTTTGATTGGTTTCATTATACCTACCTCACTCTCTATTATTTTGCAGTATCTGTTAAGAACAGCAACAAAAAGAAAGGGCAGACGTGTCTGGCTCCTGCTGTCTGGAGTGCCTGCCTTTTTGGCACTCATTATAGCATATCATTTTTGAGGTGTAAACCCTGTTCAAAAGAAATTGACACCACGGCTGTTCTGTGGTATTCTTATCTACAGTGTGAAGAGACATTATCGTTTTCATGCAAATATTTGACCACTTTCCGGTCAGACGGAGAGTTAAGCCCAGACGGACAGGCGGGTCAGTTGCCGACGTGGGAAACCACATTATTGATTGAGTTAGAAGCTCAAATTTTATAAGTTGATACCTTTATAATCCGTGCAGTGCACATCATCTTGTGAAACGGTCAATAAGAGCAAAGAATATATTTGTTACGCAGCTCGAAAACGATAAAGTCATGAAGTGAGAAGAACAGGGATTTCCGTGAATCCCTTTATACATTCATGAAGGAAGCAGATGATGAACTCATCTGCTTTTTTGTGATTGGAAGATGTCAGCAGAGCTGACCACGCTCAGCGCGCAAAGTGTGCAGGCCTCTCATGAGTGAGGGGTTGGGAGCTGAGGTGGGCTTGTACACTTTGTTTATTTTGTAAGAGGGTAGAAAAAATGAATATTGAAAAGCAAAAACGTGCGCCCATCTATGAGGCGCTGGAGCGTTTCCGGAAAAGAAGAGTGGTCCCTTTTGATGTTCCCGGACATAAGAGGGGGAGAGGGAACCCGGAGCTGGCGCAGCTTCTGGGGGAGAAATGTGTGGGTCTGGATGTGAATTCCATGAAGCCCCTGGATAACCTGTGTCATCCCGTATCGGTTATCCGTGAGGCGGAGGAGCTGGCGGCAGATGCCTTTGGCGCGGCACATGCCTTTCTGATGGTGGGAGGAACCACATCGGCGGTGCAGAGCATGGTGCTATCGGTCTGCAAAGCGGGAGACAAGATCATCCTGCCCAGAAATGTACATAAAAGTGTGATCAATGCCCTGGTACTCTGCGGGGCGATTCCGGTGTATGTGAATCCGGAGGTCAATGGGACGCTGGGGATTTCTCTGGGAATGGAGACCAGCCAGGTGGAAAAGACGATGGAGGAACATCCCGATGCCGTAGCTGTGTTTGTGAATAATCCCACCTATTATGGAATCTGTTCTGACCTGCGTACCATTGTCAGGCTGGCTCATGCAAGGGGCATGAAGGTACTGGCGGATGAGGCGCACGGGACGCATCTGTACTTTGGCAAAGGCCTTCCGGTATCGGCCATGGAAGCGGGGGCAGACATGGCGGCAGTGTCCATGCACAAGTCAGGGGGAAGCCTCACCCAGAGTTCTCTGCTTCTTGTTAATCACGCGATCCATGCAGAGCATGTGCGCCAGATCATCAACCTGACACAGACCACGAGTGCCTCTTATCTGCTCCTGTCAAGCCTCGATATTTCCAGAAGGAATCTGGCGCTCCGGGGGGAGGAATCCTTTGCCAGAGTGACGAAGATGGCGCAGTATGCCCGAGAGGAGATCAACTCCATCGGAGGCTATTATGCCTATGGACGGGAGCTGATCAACGGGACCAGTGTATATGATTTTGATGTGACGAAGCTGGCTGTCTATACGCTGGAAAACGGCCTGGCAGGCATCGAGGTTTATGACCTGTTAAGAGATGAGTACGACATCCAGATCGAGTTTGGCGATATCTGCAATGTTCTCGCGTATATTTCCATCGGGGATCGGATTCAGGATATTGAGCGCCTGGTGGGTGCTCTGGCGGATATCGGACGCCTTTATAAGAAGGACAGGACAGGCATGCTTACGGGAGAGTATATTCCGCCGGAGGTGGTCATCTCTCCACAGAGGGCATTTTATGCACAGAAGGAGTCGCTTCCCATTGAGCAGACGACAGGGAGGATCAGTGGAGAATTTGTCATGTGCTATCCGCCGGGAATCCCGATACTGGCACCGGGCGAGAGAGTGACGGAAGAAATCGTGGAATATATCGTTTATGCACGGGATAAGGGGTGCTCCATGCAGGGAATGGAGGATCCTGAAGTAAAGCATCTGCAGGTGCTGAAGGGAGGACAGGATGGAGATCTGGTTTTCTGAGTTCCATACCGGCAATGTGAAGCTGTCGGTGCGGATCAATAAGCAGTTATTTTCAGGGCAGAGTGAATTTCAGCGGATCGATGTGTTTGATTCTCTGGAATTTGGCAGATTTGTGGCTCTGGATGGTGAGATCGTATTTTCGGACAAGGATGAGTTTATCTATGATGAAATGGTGACACATGTGCCCATGACGGTACATCCGAACGTGAGAAATGTGCTGATCATCGGCGGCGGTGACGGAGGCGTGGCGAAGGAGCTGATCTGGTATCCGCAGATCGATTCGATCGATGTGGTGGAGACGGATCAGATGTTTGTGGACGTGTGCCGGGAGATTTTTCCGGAGGTGGCCTGTGCACTTAAGGATCCCCGCGTGACGGTATACTATGAGGACGGCCTGCATTTTCTGAGGAACAAGAAGGCGCGGTATGACCTGATCATTAATGATTCCACGGATCCCTTCGGGCATACGGAAGGCCTGTTTACGAAGGAATTTTACGGGAGCTGCTATCAGGCGCTGCGGGAGGACGGGATCATGGTATATCAGCATGGAAGTCCCTTCTACGATGAGGATGAGGTCGAGTGCAGGAGCATGCATCGGAAGGTTTACCGTTCCTTTCCAATCAGCAGGGTATATCAGGCGCACATTCCCACCTGCCCGTCGGGGTACTGGCTGTTCGGGTTTGCGTCGAAAAAGTATCATCCCCTGACAGATTTCAGACCGGAGCGGTTTAACGAATTATCTATAAAAACATGGTACTATACAACCAATCTCCACCGGGGAGCCTTTATGCTGCCGGGATATGTGGAGGAGTTACTGGAAGAGGAGGAAAAAGGATTATGAGCAGACTGTTGATTATCGGGTGCGGCGGTGTGGCTTCGGTGGCGATTCGTAAATGCTGCCAGAACAGTGAGGTATTTACGGACATCATGATTGCCAGCCGGACAAAGGAGAAATGTGATGCCCTGAAGGAAAAGCTTCAGGGAACAACGAAAACAAGGATTTCCACGGCACAGGTGGATGCCGATCATGCCGGGGAGGTGGCAGAGCTGATCCGAAGCTATCGTGCGGATGCCGTGCTGAATGTGGCTCTGCCCTATCAGGACCTTACGATTATGGATGCCTGTCTGGAGGCGGGAGCCGATTATATTGATACGGCGAATTATGAGGCGGAGGATACCGAAGATCCCGTCTGGAGAGAGATCTACGAAAAGCGATGTCAGGAGAAGGGCTTTACCGCCTACTTTGATTATTCCTGGCAGTGGGATTATCAGGAACGGTTCCGGGAGGCGGGGCTTACCGCCCTTCTGGGAAGCGGTTTTGACCCGGGGGTTACCAGTGTATTTTCCGCATACGCTCTGAAGCATTATTTTGATGAGATCCATACCATCGATATCCTGGACTGCAACGGGGGAGATCACGGCTATCCCTTTGCCACGAATTTTAATCCGGAGATCAATCTGCGGGAGGTTTCCGCCAATGGCTCCTACTGGGAAAACGGTCACTGGGTAGAGACAAAGCCGATGGAGTTTAAGTCCAGATATGATTTTCCGCAGGTGGGCGAGAAGGAAATGTATCTGCTCCACCATGAAGAGATCGAATCCCTGGCGAAGAATATTCCGGGAGTGAAGAGGATCCGCTTCTTCATGACCTTTGGAAGCAGCTATCTGACCCATATGAAATGCCTGGAAAATGTGGGTATGCTGTCCACGGCACCGGTGACGTTTCAGGGGCAGGAGATCGTACCGATCCAGTTTCTGAAAGCACTGCTTCCGGATCCGGCTTCGCTGGGACCGAGAACAGTGGGAAAGACGAATATCGGGTGTATCTTTACAGGCGTGAAGGATGGAAAGGAGCGGACGATCTACATCTACAATGTATGTGACCATCAGGAGTGCTACCGGGAGGTGGAATCACAGGCGATCTCCTACACGACAGGCGTTCCGGCCATGATCGGTGCCATGATGGTGGTGACCGGGCAGTGGAAGAAGCCGGGAGTCTTTAATGTGGAAGAATTCGACCCGGATCCGTATATGGAGGCGCTGAACCGGTGGGGACTCCCATGGGTGGTATGCGAGGATCCGGCCCCGGTAAAGGTATGGAGAACAGAAGATGAAGATCAGTGAGCTGCCCACCCCCTGCTATGTGATCGACGAGAAGAAGCTGAAGGAGAATCTGGAAATCCTGGGTGCGCTGCAGGAGGACACCGGCTGCAGGATCCTCCTGGCACAGAAAGCCTTTTCCGGGTTTGCCCTGTATCCGCTGATCGGGAAGTATCTGGCGGGAACCACCGCCAGCGGGCTTTTCGAGGCAAGACTTGGTCATGAGGAGATGGGAAAGGAAAATCATGTATTTTCACCGGCATACCGGCGGCAGGAGATCGGGGAGCTGACGAAGATCTGTGACCATATCGTTTTTAATTCTGTTTCGCAGCTGGAAAAGTATAAGGATCTGTGCAGCGGTGTCAGTCTCGGGCTGCGGATCAATCCGGAGTGTTCGACCCAGGAGGGGCATGCGATCTATGATCCCTGTGCGCCCGGCTCCCGTCTGGGAGTGACGGCGTCACAGTTTGATGAGAGATGCCTTTCGTGGATCGACGGCCTGCATTTTCACACCCTGTGTGAGCAGGATGCGGATGCGCTGAAGGTGACGCTGGACGTGGTGGAAGAAAGGTTCGGCAGATATCTCCATCAGCTGTCCTGGCTGAATATGGGAGGGGGACATCATATCACCAGGCCGGGATATGACATCGAACTCTTAAAGTCCTGTATCCGCCATGTACAGGATACCTATGGGGTGCAGGTATATCTGGAACCCGGCGAAGCCGTGGCTCTGGATGCGGGGTATCTGGTCACAGAGGTGCTGGATATCGTGGAGAACAGGATCCGGACGCTGGTATTGGACACCTCGGCGGCATGCCATATGCCGGATGTGCTGGAGATGCCCTACCGGCCGCCACTTAAGGACAGTGGACTTCCGGGAGAGAAGCCGTATACATACCGCCTGTCCTCCTGTACCTGCCTGGCAGGAGATATCATCGGAGACTATTCCTTTGACCGGGAGATACAGGCAGGAGACAGGCTGTACTTTCAGGATATGGCCATCTATTCCATGGTAAAAAACAATACCTTTAACGGAATGCCGCTTCCGTCCATCGCACGGATGCGTGAGGATGGAACGTGTGAAGTGATCAGAGCCTTTTCGTATGAGGATTTTAAAGGGAGACTGTCGTAAGCGGGAGTCCTGCATGAGTAAAAGGAAAGCCTCGAAGAGAATGACAGGAGGAAATATGGGAGAATCGAAAACAGGAGGCCGGAAGGCAGGCTTAAGGGAGCTTCCGGAAAGTGTGCAGGAAAGCAGAGAAGTGCACGAGTACCGCATGCCCGGAGAGTTTGAGCCGCATACCGGGTGCCTGATGATCTGGCCGGAGCGCCCCGGCTCCTGGGGATATGGGGGCGGGGCGGCAAGGAAGGCCTTTACAGAAGTGGCGGAGGCGATCGCTGACAGTGAGACACTGTATATGCTGGTGTCTTCCAGACAGATTGAAAATGCCCGCCGGATGCTCTCAGAGCGTATCTGTCTGCTGGAAATGGAAACAGACGATGCCTGGGCCAGAGATACCGGGCCTACCATGGTGGTGGATGAAAAGGGAGCGGTATGCGGTATCGACTGGCAGTTCAATGCCTGGGGAGGCACCTTTGACGGGCTGTATCAGCACTGGGAAAAGGATGACCGGGTGGCATCCGGTGTATGTCAGGCGCTGGGCTATCCATGTCTGGATGCCAGACCCTTTGTACTGGAGGGAGGCTCCATTCATTCTGACGGAGAAGGCACACTTCTCGTCACAGAAGCCTGTCTCTTGAGCCCGGGACGAAATCCTGAAATGAGCAGAGAAGAAATCGAAGAAACCCTGAAGCACTGGCTGGGAGCAGAAAAGGTCATCTGGCTGCCCAGGGGAATCTATCAGGACGAGACAAACGAGCATGTGGATAATGTGTGCGCTTTCGTCCGCCCGGGAGAAGTCGTGCTGGCATGGACCGATGACAGAAACGATCCTCAGTATGAACTGTCCGCAGAGAATCTGAGGGTTCTCGAGCAGGAGACAGACGCAAAGGGCAGAAGATTCCATATACACAAGCTTCCCATACCGGAGAAGCCCGTCTGTCTGACGGAAGAGGAGGTGGCCGGATTCATCTTCGAGCCGGGAGAGGATACCAGAGAGGCGGGAGAGCGCATGGCAGCCAGCTATGTGAATTTCTACATATCCAACGACGGGATCATCCTGCCGCAGTTCGGTGATCCGAACGATGCGGAAGCAGTGCGCATCCTGTCAGAGTGTTTTCCGGACAGAAGGATCTGCCCGGTGGATGCGAGAGCTATCATTGTGGGCGGAGGAAACATCCATTGCATTACCCAGCAGATTCCGGCAGCAGGAAGCGTGCCGTCGGCCGCAGAGTGAACAGTAACGACAGGATAACATGAGACGGAACTGTGAGCGCAGGAAGCGTGCTGCCGGACACGGAGTGAACAGTAACAGGGAATGATCGTATACCCGGCGGTGACCGGGGAAGAAGGAGAGAAAATGAGAAAAGTGACAGCAGCCGCAGTGCAGATGCGATGCGGCAGAAGTGTAGAAGAGAATATCCGTCATGCAGAAACACTGGTGCGGGAGGCGGCGGAAAAAGGAGCAGATATCATCCTGCTTCCGGAGCTTTTCGAGAGGCCGTATTTCTGTCAGGAACGACGGTATGAATATTATCAGTATGCCATGACAGCTGAGGACAATCCGGCAGTTCATCATTTTCAGAAGCTGGCGGCGGAGCTTCATGTCGTACTTCCGGTCAGCTTCTATGAACTGGACAAAAACCGCACCTTCAACAGCGTGGCGGTCCTGGATGCAGACGGAAGCAACCTTGGCATCTACCGGAAAACACACATCCCGGATGACCACTACTATCAGGAGAAGTTCTATTTCGTACCGGGAGATACCGGATTCAAGGTATTTCAGACAATGTACGGATGTATCGGTATCGGCATCTGCTGGGATCAGTGGTTCCCGGAGACGGCAAGATGTCTGGCTGTCCAGGGCGCAGAGCTGATCTTCTATCCGACAGCCATCGGCAGCGAACCTGTCCTGGAATGTGACAGCATGGAACACTGGCGAAGATGTATGCAGGGACACGCTGCAGCCAATCTCATCCCTGTCATAGCCGCCAACCGCATCGGAGAAGAGCGGGTGGAACCCTGCAAAGAAAACGGAAATCAGAGCTCATCCTTACATTTCTATGGTTCCTCCTTCATCACCGACCATACCGGAGCAATAAAAACCTCCCTGGGACGCACAGAAGAAGGTGTCATCACAGAAACCTTCGATCTGGACGCCCTCAGAGAGGATCGTCTGAGCTGGGGAATCTTCCGTGACAGAAGACCCGAAGCTTACCAGATATTAGTATAACTCCCTCCAGAAAACAGCTGCCGGGAGAGCTTATGTTACTAAGCAAACCATTTCCAGGGGCGCTTTCATCATAGCGTTGCCCCCGGTTTGCGTGTAACATAAGCTCTCCCGGTAGCGTACGGGTAACTAATACGGGTAACTAACTTAATCTTAATCAGGCGCATTCGCCGGATTATCTTTACTGCTGGAACCAGACCCCGCATTCCCGATCGGAGGCGTATCACCGTCCTCCTCCGCACGTCTGCCAGAATCATTTCCAGTCTTAGTGCTCACGTCCGGAATCTTATTCGATCCTTTTCCACCAAACAGATCCTTGATCTTGTCAATCACGGTATGTCCCTTGCAGGTTTCTGTCGGAGGCGCATATGCGGAATCATCTGTAGTGCCTTCACTGCCCTTTGGACGCTTCACAAACACCTTCTTCTCTTTCTTACAGGAAGCGCTTGGCTTCAGCTTTGTTTCTGAGCATACCTCCATCGAAACATGGACATCACAGCTTTCAGAAGGAGCCGTACCTTTGGCGAAATACTCGGTATAAACCTGAGATCCCCGGGGATCTGCATCGCAGACACCCTTTACAGCCAGCTTGCCGGACTTTTTGCAGATGACAGCCGTTTTGATATTGTCCGGTTTTGTAAACTCCTTCACAGGAAGGTCGGAATGGATCCGTTTCATGATCGCATTCCAGAGCGTCTTGTGATAGCTGTGATACATATTGCCGGATGGCAGGATGTCGTGGTTATCATAGCCGCCCCAGACGGAACAGGTGTAGTAAGGGGTATAGCCGGAAAACCAGATGTCACGGTAGTCGGAGGTCGTACCCGTTTTACCGGCTACAGGCATTTTCCCAAGATCAATACCGGTTCCTGTACCGGCGGTCACTACATCCTGCATGGCGCTTGTCAGCAGAAAGGCCGTGCTGTCTTTCAATACGGTCGTACTTACAGGTTTATTATCAATAATGATATTTCCTTCCTGATCCTCGATCTTTGTATAGAACTTCGGTTCAATATACTGTCCGCCGTTTGCAATCGTCGCATAAGCCTCCGTCAGTTCCAGATTGACCACACCGTCGGTAATACCACCCAGAGCCAGCGGCTGGCGGACATCCAGAGCTTCATCGTCATAAAGGGTGGAGATACCGAACTTCTCGGCATAATCAAAGCCAAGCCTTGGGGTGATATCGGTCAGACATTTTACCGTTACCACATTGATCGAATTCGTGATGGCCTGTCGGATGGTAGTAAGTCCTGTATATTTGTTATGGCTGTCCCAGTTGTTGACAGGAACTCCGTTTGTGTATGCGTAAGGAGCGTTATCATAAACGGTAGCCAGCGTCTTTCCACCGCTGTCAAGAGCAGGTGCATAGGCGGCGATCACCTTAAAGGTAGAACCGGGCTGTCTCCGGCTGTAGGTGGCACGGTTTAAGGTAAGGCTGGCCTCCTTCTTTCCGCGTCCGCCCACGATCGCCTTCACATAACCGGTGGACTGGTCGATGATCACACAGGATGCCTGGGGCTGCATCACCACATAGGCGTGTTCACCGATGACCTTATCTCCTTCCTTCAGTACAGAGGCACGAAATTTCTCAGCCGCAGCTCTGGCGGAAGCTTCATCAGGAAACATCTTGTTGAAATCGGGATTCTCTTTCCGGATATACTCTGCCAGCATTTCTGTGCTGTAGTTCCGCACCTGTCCATCGGCGCCTGACACACTCAGGGCATAGTCCAGTTCCACTTCTGTTCCGGCCGGAAAATTAGCAGAATTGGCAAATTCCTCATCGCAGATCTTCTGAATGTGTTCATCCTGAGCGGAAAAAATCTTCAATCCGCTGCTGTACAGCATCTTCTCTGCCTGCTGTTCCGTGTATCCCTTCTGTTCCTGAAGATCCTCAAGGACCTGTTCAATAAGAGCATCCACATAGTAGCTGTAGATGGACACATCCGGTGTCTCGGAGTCCGTCTTCTGGATGCGGGAATACACATCATCTGCCAGCACTTCCTCATACTGTGCCTGCGAAATGTATTCCTGTTCCAGCATATGATTCAGTACTTTTTCGCGGCGCTTTGCATTCTGCTCCGGATAAAGGATGGGATTATACTGGGTAGGATTCTGGGTGATGCCTGCAATGACAGTGGCCTCTGACAGCGTAAGCTTTGACACATCCTTGTTAAAATACCGGTGGGCTGCAGCCTGTACACCGTAGGCACCTGCCCCCAGATTGATCGTGTTCAGATAATCCTCCAGAATCTGCTCCTTGCTCATCTTTTTCTCCAGCTGGAGTGCCAGATACTGTTCCTGAAACTTCCTCTTGAACTTCTGAATCAGGGAAGTCTCCTGCGTCCATCCGGTAAATACATTATTCTTCAGAAGCTGCTGCGTGATCGTGCTGGCTCCTTCGGAAAAATGCCCTCCGCTGGTAACACCTACGACAAATGCGCGGATGATCCCCTGGATATCGATGCCATTGTGTTCGTAGAACCGTTCATCCTCCACGGCAACGACAGCATGCTGCAGATCCAGCGGGATCTGATCCAGTTTCACCAGTGTACGGTTGGAAGTGGATGCTGTCAGCTTCTGGATCTGATTACCATCCATATCATAAATATAAGTTGCTGCCTCAGAAGGAGCCACGGAAAGGTTTGTGATATCGGGTGCACTGTCGATCAGTCCCTTCATGATACCAAATCCTGCCGCACCGGTGATCACCACTAGTCCTGTCAGACAGAGCAGGAATGCTTTTAAAAAGATAAATCCGATGCGTTTTCCAACCTTCTCTGAGGTGTGGTTCTTTCTTTTGTTTTCGGCGCTTTCTCTGTCAAATTTCATCTTTGCCTCCATGTGTTATGTAATCGTGAGTTGGTTGTCAGCGTCCATTTGCCCCCATGATACTTTCGGATTTTTCCGCGCTCCCGCGCTCCCAAAATCCGGAAAACATTCAAAATCTGCTCACTTTTTTTGAAAAATGGCTGCTTTCTCATGTTTAACGTATCGTTTAATACAGAGTATAGCAGAAATGAAAAGGTTATACCAGTAGGAATTAGAAAACCCGTGAGTAACATCACTTGCATTCATCGCCATCTTATCTTATAATACTGGTAACATTAATAAATCTGCATGGCTCTGATTTATAACTGTTCAGAGCCATTCGCAAAACGCCTCTTCGAGGAGGGCTCTGTTTTATAACTGTTCAGAGCCATTCGCAAAACGCCTCTTTGAGGCTTGCCTTTTGCTCATATAGGGCTCTCGCCCTATAGATTTATAAGTATTTGCCTTAGGTGAGCAAGCTCCCCACGGCAAATATTTATAAATCTGCATGGCTCTGAACAGTTACTAATATTACCAGAATTTTGGATTGTAAGCACTCGGGGGAGCATTTACATCAGATACAGGAAAGGAAAGAAGTCATGAATTCATATAAAGCAGTCTATCAGGGGGGAGAGGCTGAGATCGTGGAGAAGAAATCGCGGTTCATCGCAACCGTGCAGCCCGTGGAATCTGAGGAGGAAGCGCTCGAGTTCATAGCCGGTCTGAAGAAAAAGTACTGGAATGCGACACACAACTGTTCTGCTTTTGTGGTGGGGGAACGTCAGGAGCTGCAAAGATGCAGTGATGACGGGGAACCCCAGGGAACAGCAGGGCGTCCCATGATCGAAGTCCTGCTGGGTGAGGGCATACACAATGCGGCAGTCGTGGTCACACGGTATTTCGGAGGTACCCTTCTGGGAACCGGAGGGCTGGTGCGGGCCTATTCAAAAGCAGTACAGGAGGGGCTGAAGAACAGTGTGATCATCGAAAAGCAGCAGGGCTTCCTTCTGAAAATGGAAACGGACTACAATGGAATCGGGAAAATCCAGTATCTTCTGGGACAGAAAGGACTTATCATTACAGACTCTGAATACACTGATAAGGTGAAAATAGAGACGCTGGTTCCGGAGGAGATGCTTGAAAAGCTGAAGGATGACATTACAGAGGGTACGAATGGACGTACGGTTTTTGAGGAATGTACACAGGTCTGCTTCGCAATGGTAAACGGCAGGCCGGAAATTTTTGACTGAGAGCAGGGAATATTGCAGTGATTCAACAGGTCTGCGGCATCCCGGCCGCAGCTTTTGCATAAGTTTGAGGATAGAAAAATGGATAATAAATGTGAAGCGCCCATTGGCGTATTTGATTCAGGTGTCGGCGGACTGACCGTAGCACGGGAGATCATGAGAAACATACCGGATGAGCGTATTGTATATTTTGGTGATACGGCGAGAGTTCCGTATGGAAGCAAGTCAAAGGAAACCATCCTGCGCTATTCCAGGCAGATCATACGATTTCTGAGAACACAGGAAGTAAAGGCAATTGTGGTGGCGTGCAATACCGCCAGCGCCTATGCATTGGAGGACATTAGAAAGGAACTGGATATCCCGATCATTGGCGTGGTAAAGCCCGGGGCACGTGTAGCCGGCAACACTACCAGAAACGGGAGGATCGGTGTCATTGGAACAGAGGCTACCGTAAGTTCGGGGATTTATACACAGTTTCTTCAGGAACAGAACCCTGACATTCAGGTGATCGGAAAGGCGTGTCCCCTGTTTGTGCCGCTGGTGGAAGAGGGATGGCTGAAGGATCCGGTAACAGTGGAAGTGGCCACCCGCTACCTGAAAGAACTGATGGACCAGGATATCGATACACTGATCCTGGGCTGTACCCATTATCCGCTGCTGCGATCCACGCTGCGCGAGATCGTGGGAGAAGGTGTGACACTGGTAAATCCTGCTTATGAAACAGCGAGGGAATTAAAGGAACTGTTAAAGCATGAGCATCTTGAAAATCCCGGAGGGAGAGGAAGCGAGGCGGAGCGTTACAGGTTCTATGTCAGCGATCTGGCGGACAAATTCAGACGGTTTGCCAACTCGATCCTTCCGTTTGATATCGAGATGACGAAACAGATCAATATTGAGGAGTATTAGGAGAATGACAAAAGATGTTTTACTGCGGATCAAAGGACTTCAGTTTGCCGAAGAGGGAACGGAAGAGCCCGTGGAAGTGATCGCTCCGGGAACTTATTTTGAAAAAAACGGAAAGCATTATATCAAATATGAGGAAGTGATGGAAGGCTTTGAGGGAACGGTCAGCAACCTGATCAAGATCAATGGAAACAGTATGGAGGTAACGAGAAAAGGAATCGCCAATGCACACCTCGTTTTTGAAGAGAATAAGAAAAATCTTACCTGTTATAACACGCCATTTGGAAATCTTCTGGTGGGAATATCTGCCACCGGCATAGAGATGAGTACCACAGAGAACAGCATGGATGTTAAAGTGGACTATGCACTGGAAGTGAATTATGAGCATCTGGCGGACTGCACGATCAGCATGAATATACAGTCAAAAAAAGGAGCACATCTGCTGTCATGACAGATGTGCTTTTTCTCATGATATAGATAGTCACTGTTTTTTGGAAAGCTTTCCTTTCATCTTTGCGATAAAGCCCTGTTTCTTCGGCTTTGTCTCTAACGGACCGCGGATACCCCGTACACTTGTTATGTAGATACCGCTTACGACAGCTTTTACTTCTTTTTTTACAGGGATGCTGTCAAAAATCGAAGCCTCGCATACCAGTGTCATGATCTTCGGTCCAACCTTCGCTTTCACGATCGGGAGCTTGGTGCCGCGCATCAGCCTCGGTGTCTGGTCTACTACGATCTGCGGAAGTCCGGCGTCTTTGATCTTCATCCGCTTTTTATCAATAATCAGCATGGTGACGTTCTGCTTGACAGCTTCCATCTGCTCCTGCTGAATGGCCTGCTTTTTCTGTGCCTTCCGCCCGAAGAAGTAAAGGGCTGCTAATAATACGATGAGTACTGCCAGGATAATGAGCAATACAGTTCCGAATGTGGACATAGTGTACCTCCTGTTTAAATGTTCTGCTGTGTTACGGTTCACTGTGCAACCGCCAACACGCTTCGCGATGTACGCAAGATGCATACTGCATAATCTCGTTCCTCCATATTCTAGCATTCTTTGTCAAAAAGTGCAATCATTCTTTAGAAAATATAAGTTTTTTCTTAATGACAAAAAACATGTGGAATTTGTTTTTAAATATGATATAATACAAAATTGAAACTGGTGTATTAAATTGATAAGGGAGGATTTTGTCATGGAGGAGCGAGAAAGAGCAGAAAGAGCCGCCGCGCGAAGGGCAAAGCGGAAAAGGCAGGTAATGATATGCAGAATCGTCATTTTCGCCCTGATCCTGCTGATCGCGGTACTTCTGGTTCTGGTGATACAGGGAAATGCGGGCAGGACGAAAAAGGCGCAGGATCACGGGAAGAGCACGGAAGCGCTGACAGAGAACGGTTCCGGAGGGGAAACAGCAGAATCGCCTGCTGTGACAGAAACGGAAACTCAGACAGAGCCACAGCCGGATACGATGGAAGAAGCCGGACGTCTGGCAGCGATGTATGACTATGATGGTGCGATTGAACTGCTCAAGGGCGACAGCGGATTTGCAGAAAGCCAGGAGATGGCTGCAAAGGTGGCAGAATGGGAAGCTGCAAAGGCAGAACTGGTGGAGTATCCGCTGGAAGAGGTCACACATATTTTCTATCATACGCTGATCAAAGATACGAGCCTGGCATTTGATGGTGATTCCAAAGAGGGAGGATACAACCAGGTCATGACGACCATCGACGAGTTCAACAAGGTCACACAGTCGATGTACGAAAAAGGTTATGTACTGGTGAGTCTGCATGATATGTGTACGGTAAATGAGGACGGCACTGTATCCAGAGGAAAGATCATGCTTCCGCCGGGAAAGAAGGCATTTGTGCTTTCGCAGGATGACGTGAGCTACTATCACTATATGGATGGTGACGGTATGGCTACGAAGCTGATCATCGATGAGAACGGAAAGGTGAAGAACGAGTACAGGGAGCAGGATGGATCTGTCAGCATAGGCGATTTTGATATGGTTCCGCTGATCGATACCTTCGTAGAGGAGCATCCGGACTTTTCATACCATGGTGCAAAGGGAACGATCGCACTGACGGGATACAATGGTGTTCTTGGATACCGGACAGATATCGCCTACAAGACCAGGGAGAATCTGGACGAGTACCAGGAGAAATTCTTCCAGGAGCATCCGGATTTCAACGAGGAAAGCTACAATAAGGAAATCGAAGAGGCTACGAAGGTGGCCAATGCCATGAAGGAAAACGGATGGGAGTTTGCAAGCCACACCTGGGGGCATATTAATGTGACCCAGGCAGAATTGTCACGTATCCAGACAGATACGGAAAAATGGATGAGCTATGTAAAGCCCATTGTAGGTGACACAGATATTATTATCTTTGCCTTTGGTGCCGATATCGGTGACTGGCAGGCATACACGGCAGACAATGAAAAGTTCAACTATTTAAAGAGCGTGGGCTTCAATATCTACTGTAATGTAGATTCTTCCCAGTACTGGGTACAGTTCGGAGACAGATACATGAGACAGGGACGCAGAAATCTGGACGGATACCGGATGTACTACAATCCGGAAATGGTATCTGACCTGTTCGATGCCTCACAGGTATTCGACCCCGCCCGCCCGACTCCGGTTCCGGCGATGTGACCTGTCGGAAGGTCTGGAGATGCCGCACGAAGTGCGGGAGCCGGAAGGAAACCGGGCGCGAATTATTAAAACAGAGAGGATGACAGATATTATGAAGAGAAGATTTATGATGGCAGCACTTCTTTGCCTCACAATGATGGCAGCAGGCTGTTCAAACGGAAACACGAAGACGACAGAGACAGGAGCAGGAACAGAGGCGGCAACAGAAGCGGCTTCTGAGGCAGAGACCGGTGCGCAGACAGATACGGCTGCAGCCAAACGACCGGATTATAAGGCACTGGATTATGTGACTCTTGGAGAATACAAGGGTCTGCCGGTGACGCTTGCATCTACAGCTGTGACAGATGAGGAGATCGATGCAGAGATTTCCAGCACGCTTTCCCAGAGTGACAAGATGGAGACGCTGGAAGAGGGAACCGTAGAAAACGGTGATATTGCAAACATTGATTATGAGGGAACAAAGGACGGAGTCGCTTTTGACGGAGGTACGGACAAAGGATATGACCTTTCCATCGGTTCCGGTACTTTTATTGAAGGATTTGAAGAAGGGCTGATCGGAAAGAAAGTCGGAGAAAGTGTAGATCTGAATCTGACCTTCCCGGAGAATTATGGAAGCACAGAACTGGCGGGTCAGGACGTGGTATTCCATGTGACGATCAACTCTATAAAGCGTGCACCGGAGCTTACAGATGAACTGGCGGCAGAACTTTCGGATTCGGAATACAAGACGGTAGACGCATATCGTGAAAATGTCCGCAAGACTCTGCAGGAGCAGAAGGCGTCTACAAGAGATTCACAGAAAACCAATGATCTGATGACTCAGGTCTACAATAATGCCACCATCAATGATTATCCGGAGGATCTGGTCGCATTTATGAAGGATCAGTATGTGGACTATTATGCACAGTATGCAGCACAGTCGGAGATGGAGCTGTCTGACTTTATCGAACAGAATCTTCAGACAACAGAAGAGGACTTCTATGCACAGATGGAAGAGATGGCAAGGCAGGGGCTGCGTCAGGAGATGCTCTTAAAAGCGATCGCAGAGGTAGAAGAGATTACCCTGGATGACACAGAATATCAGGAAAGAGCACAGAAATATGTAGATATGATGGGGCTTGAGAATATCGAAGCACTGGAGAACCAGTACGGCAAAAAAGTCGTTGAGACAAACCTGCTGCTGGATAAGGCACTGGAGCTGGTAGAAGAAAATGCAGTTGTAACGGATCCGGATGTGGCAGATACAGAGGCTGAGACAGGAAGTGAGGCAGAATCAGAAACAGAGTCCGAAACAGGTGCAGAATAAAGAATACAGAATAAAGAAGCAGAAAATGAAAGCGGGATGGCGAAGAGTCGTGCATCCCGCTTTTATTTTATAGGAAATTTTTATAAATCTGCATGGCTCTGAACAGTTGCAAAAAATTTACAGTGGCATTATATGTGGTGATATGATAGAATAGTAATAACGTTTAGGATAATCATTCAGGGCAGCAGTGCATTGAAACAAAATACGGGATTGCGGAAAGGAGAATGTTATGATTACATTACAGGGAAAGGGAGTATTTGGCGGGATCGCCATCGGAGAGGTTTCTTTTTATAAGAGAACGGGCGGCCAGATCCAGCGCAGGAAGATTGACGATCCGGAGAAGGAAATTGCACGGTTTGAGGAAGCGAAGGCAAAAGCGATCGAGCAGCTCGGTGAGCTGTATGAAAAGGCTGTGCAGGAAGTCGGGGAAGGGAATGCGATGATCTTCCAGGTACATCAGATGATGCTGGATGATCTGGACTATGTGGAAGCGATTACCAATATGATTACCACACAGGAGATCAATGCAGAGTATGCAGTGGGAACCACCGGAGACAATTTCTCGCAGATGTTTGCATCCATGGATGATGATTATATGAGAGAGCGTGCAGCGGATGTAAAGGATATTTCAGAGAGAGTCGTATCCATTCTTTCCGGAAGTCAGGGAGGCGGTCTGGTGACGGACAAGCCGGTCATTCTGGCATCCGATGATCTGGCTCCCAGTGAAACGGTGCAGCTGGACAAGGATATGGTGCTTTCTTTTGTGACACAGGGCGGATCCACCAATTCTCATACGGCGATCCTGGCACGTACCATGAATATTCCTGCCATCATCGGTCTGGGGGAGAGCCTCAGTGAAGAATACGAAGGAAAGCTGGGAATCGTGGACGGAGCTTCAGGAAAGCTGTTTATCGATCCGGATGAGCAGACTTTAAAGGAATATCAGGAAAAGCAGAGAGAGTACAGAGAAAAGCAGGAGCTTCTGCAGCAGCTCAAGGGCGAGGAGAACATCAGCCTTGACGGACAGAAAGTAAAGCTCTATGCAAATATAGGAAATGCCTCGGATATCGGTGCCGTGCTTCAGAATGACGCAGCGGGAATCGGTCTGTTCCGGAGCGAGTTCCTCTATCTGGAGAATGACAACTTCCCCACAGAGGAGGAGCAGTTCAAGGTTTATAAATATGTTGCAGAGACCATGGCCGGCAAGCAGGTCATCATCCGTACACTGGATATCGGTGCGGATAAGCAGATTGATTATTTCAATCTTCCGAAAGAGGAGAACCCTGCGATGGGATACCGTGCGATCCGTATCTGTCTGACCCAGAAGGATATTTTCAAAACACAGCTTCGTGCACTGTTCCGTGCGTCTGCATATGGAAATATCGCGATCATGTTCCCGATGATCATTGCCCTGGAAGAGGTGCTGGAGATCAAGGAGATCGTAGCGGAAGTAAAGAAAGAGCTTGATTTTGAAGGAATCCCATACAATAAAGAGATCCAGCTGGGAATCATGATCGAGACGCCGGCAGCGGCAGTCATCAGCGATGATCTGGCGAAAGAGGTGGATTTCTTCAGTGTTGGTACCAATGACCTGACACAGTACACCACGGCTGTGGACAGACAGAATGCGAATCTGGAGAAATTCTATCATCCGCATCACAAAGCGCTGCTTCGCCTGATCAAGATGGCTGCTGACAATGCGCATAAGAACGGCATCTGGATCGGTATCTGCGGAGAACTGGGTGCAGACATGGAACTGACAGAAACCTTCCTTGCCATGGGCATTGATGAACTGTCCGTATCTCCGGCATGTATCCTGCCGCTTAGAAAGAAGATCCGCGAGAGCAGTATCGCAGACAGAAGGGATGAGATACTGGCAGGCTTATGATCAGAGAATTAGATAGATGCGAGATGGCCGGGATCTACCGGACACAGATGCAGGAGGATTTTCCTCCTGCAGAGCGCAAGCCCTGGGAACGCATTGAGCAGATGATAGAGGATGGCGTGTATTTTGCCTGTGGCCTGTATGAGGATGAAACTCTTATGGCTTATGCATTTTGTGTGGAAACGAAAGGCGGCTATGTGCTCCTGGACTATTATGCTGTGGCAGAACAGGCGAGAGGAAAAGGCATAGGGAGCAGATTTCTTGAGCTTTTCGGAGAGAAGCTGTCTGAGCGGGGCTGTCGGGCGCTGCTGCTGGAGGTAGAGAATCCCGCATTTGCCGGGACAGAGGAGGAACACCGGAATCAGGAGAGGCGGATCCGTTTTTACGAGAAGAACGGGATTACTTTAACGAAGCATCGTTCCCGTCTGTTTGGTGTGGAGTACCGGATCATGATCCTTCCTGTTTTAGATGAGTTTACAGAAGCCCTCGTGCCGGGAGCGCTGGATGAGATTTATCACACCATGTTTCCGGAGAAATACTTTGGAAGAGAAGTTGTCATACACGGGGATCAATCGGTCACAGGTTAACATGACCGGGGCTCTCACAGATCTGCGCATCAGATATGCTGATAACGAGAAGATGAAAAGCCGGCTGCATAGCAGTGAAAACTGCCGTGCAGCCGGCTTTTTAAAACCTCCGGGGATGCTCACTCACGCATCTGACAGATGTCAGACCGGCCGGACCGGCTAGACGGAGCCGTGTGGACAAGATGTATAAGTAGTAGTAGAGATTAGAGTCTTATCCTTGGTTGCTCCACATTTGGAACATTTTTTACAGGAGTAAACGGAATAAACACAGCTTCCGCCCGGCTTTGCAAGGTGCTGATAAAGGTAGCCGGACACATAGGTGTGTGAACAGATACTCTGAGGAGATGCCGAGTGTCCGGTATCAAAAGTGACATTTCCATTCTCATCAATAAAGAAACAGTCTGCATGCTCAAAATACTGCTCGTTTGGATCTGAAAAAAGGCTTTCGGTACTGAACATATACCAGTCTGGTACCTCGATCGGGTCGGAGGGGCTGTTTTCCTCAATTCTTGGAAGCTCATAGGCAGCTACGGATAGTGTGCTGCAAAGAAAAGAAAACAGTGCACAAATAATGAAGATCATATGTTTTGGTCTTTTTGGTTGTTTAATCATAGAAATCCTCTCTTTCATAGAATGTTTGTTGTTTCCGCTAAAGGGGGTGCCAAAGGTCAGAAGCGGAGATGTGATCACGTTATCCAGCAGCAGACAGCCATATTTTTTTCTCTGTTCTTCCGAGTAAACAGATATTACTTTTTCATCACAGGCAAGTTCGCACGCTCTTCCGATTTCGTAAAAGAGCAGATAAGCCAGCGGGTTGAAAAAATGGACAGCGATGATGAGAAGTCCCAGCATTCGCGTAATAAAATCGCGGGATTTGATATGGTGCAGTTCATGCCTGAGAAACATTTCCTCCGCCTCGGAATCATATCCTTCTGGAATCGCGATCCTGGGTTTCAGAAATCCATAGCAGAACGGAGGTAACTCCGTGGTTAACTTACAGGTGGATATATTTTTATGTATATGAATTTCCGACTTCAGATTCTGTACGGTATCAGAAAGCTGATCGTCTGTTTCTGACAGCTGTTCGGTCATCATCTTAAGTTTCCTGTAATTTCTTCGATAGATCAACAGGATACAGATAACTGTTATGAGCCATGAAGAAAATAAAATAATAAATACCCAGGAAAACCCACTCCATAGATAGCCATGAGGAGTGTCATAGATAATCCTGTCCAGGTCGTAGATCCGTTTCTCCCATGTTTTTGAATCCAGATAAAAATCAGGTATTACTTTCCGGATCAATACGCGGATATCTCCGGAGAGCACCGGAACAGGAAGCAGAAAAAAACACATGGACAGCTTTAAGAGCAGATAACGGAAGGCAGCAGAAAGATATCTTCCGAACAGAGCCCTGAAAAGATAATACAGGATCAGTGCCACACTTCCGCTTAGGCTCATAAACAGCAAAATATTATTCATTCAGAAACTCCTTTAGTATCTCTTTTTCTTCTGTACTTATGGACTGTCCGCCGGTAAAGGCACACAGAAAATTTTTTAAAGAGCCTTCAAAGCAGTCAGTCAGCAGCTGATGTGCCTCTTTTTTTCGAAGCTCTGCGGCTGTCATGGCTGCAGAGTAAAAACGTTTATTTCCCTGCTTTGTTGCCGTAACCACACCCTTTTTCATCAGACGGATCAAAAAGGTGTAGATCGTCTGCTGCTTCCATGAATGGTGGATTTCATCTGTGCAGTACGCAACCACTGCCTGCAGAGCGACAGGCTCCTTCTGCGTCCAGAGAAATTCCATAATCTCATGTTCTGCACCAGAGAGGGAATAGGTACTCATTGTTTCACCTTCTTTCGATGATATGAGCCAGAGGTTCCAAAGTCATGATTTTTCATGCAAGCATGAAAATCATGACCTTTTGACCCTGGCATCATGATACTAATGACAAAATTTTACTACGAAAGCGTCATAATTACAAGAAAAATTTGGAAAATACCGCACAGAACAGTTACCAGTAACAAGGAAAAATGGAAAAAGAAAAAAAGTACTTGCAATTTTTACATTCTGTGTTATAGTAGTTGTAGAACAAATGCTAACAGGCAATTGTCCAGTGGACACAGAGAGGAGGTCCTTTTATGAACATTAATAAATTTACGCAGAAATCCTTACAGGCAGTCAATGAGCTTGAAAAGGTGGCATATGAATACGGAAATCAGGAGATTGAGCAGGAGCATCTGCTGTATGCACTGCTGAATCAGGAAGACAGCCTGATTTTGAAGCTGATCGAGAAAATGGAGATCAATACAGAGCATTTTGCAAAGAATCTGGACAATGCTCTGAATAAGAGACCGAAGGTATCCGGTGGAAAGATTTATGTCGGGCAGTATCTGAACAAGGTGCTGGTGAGCGCAGAGGATGAGGCGAAAGCCATGGGAGACGAGTATGTTTCGGTGGAGCATCTGTTTCTGGCGCTGCTGCGGTATCCGAACAGGGAAATCGCAGGGCTGTTCCGGGAATACGGAATCACCAGAGAGAGGTTCCTTCAGGCACTTTCCACCGTGAGGGGAAATCAGAGAGTCACCAGTGACAATCCGGAGGCTACCTACGATACCCTGAACAAATATGGACAGGATCTGGTGGAAAAAGCGAAAAACCAGAAGCTGGATCCGGTAATCGGCCGTGACGCGGAGATCCGGAATGTGATCCGTATCCTGTCCCGTAAGACAAAGAACAATCCGGTACTGATCGGAGAGCCCGGGGTAGGAAAAACAGCAGCCGTGGAGGGACTGGCACAGCGTATCGTAAGAGGTGATGTGCCGGAAGGTCTGAAGAATAAGAAAATCTTCGCCCTGGATATGAGCGCTCTGGTAGCGGGTGCAAAATACCGCGGCGAGTTCGAGGAACGTCTCAAGGCCGTTCTGGAAGAAGTGCGAAAGAGTGAGGGAGAGATCATTCTTTTCATTGATGAGCTTCACACGATCGTAGGCGCCGGAAAGACAGAAGGTGCCATGGATGCCGGAAATATGTTAAAACCCATGCTGGCACGAGGGGAGCTGCACTGTATCGGCGCCACCACACTGGATGAGTACCGGCAGTATATAGAAAAGGACGCAGCCCTGGAGCGGCGTTTCCAGCCGGTCATGGTGGATGAACCGACGGTGGAGGATACGATCTCCATCCTGCGTGGACTGAAGGAACGCTATGAGGTCTATCACGGAGTAAAGATCACCGATGGCGCCCTGGTAGCGGCAGCGACTCTGTCCCACCGCTATATTACCGACCGTTTCCTGCCGGATAAGGCCATCGACCTGGTGGATGAGGCCTGTGCATTGATCAAGACGGAGCTGGACTCCATGCCGACGGAACTTGACGAGCTGCGCAGACGTACCATGCAGATGGAGATCGAGGAGGCGGCGCTGAAGAAGGAGACGGATAAGCTGAGTCAGGACAGGCTGGCAGCCCTGCAGAAGGAACTGGCAGAGCTGCGGGATGAGTTCAACACAAAGAAAGCCCAGTGGGATAATGAAAAGCGTTCCGTAGAGAATCTTTCCGTCCTTCGCGAGCAGATCGAGAACATGAATAAGGAAATCGAGAAAGCCCAGAGAAACTATGACCTGAACCGGGCGGCAGAACTGCAGTATGGAGAACTGCCGAAGCTTCAGCAGCAGCTGGCGCTGGAGGAGGATAAGATCAAGAGCCAGGATCTCTCCCTGGTACATGAGAGTGTCACCGATGAGGAGATCGCCAGGATCATCTCCCGCTGGACGGGGATCCCTGTGGCAAAGCTTACAGAAGGAGAGCGCAGCAAGATCCTTCATCTCGATGATGAACTGCACAGAAGGGTCATCGGTCAGGATGATGGAGTGACAAAGGTGACAGAGGCCATCCTCCGGTCCAAAGCCGGTATCAAAGACCCGACGAAGCCGATCGGCTCCTTCCTGTTCCTGGGGCCGACCGGTGTGGGAAAGACGGAGCTTGCCAAAGCCCTTGCGGCCAGTCTGTTTGATGACGAACAGAACATGGTGCGTATCGATATGAGTGAATATATGGAGAAATACTCCGTATCCCGTCTGATCGGAGCACCTCCCGGATATGTAGGCTACGAAGAGGGAGGTCAGCTGACCGAAGCAGTCCGCAGAAAGCCATACTCCGTTGTACTCTTTGATGAAATCGAAAAAGCACATCCGGATGTATTCAATGTGCTGCTGCAGGTACTGGATGACGGAAGGATCACCGACTCCCAGGGACGTACGGTAGACTTCAAGAATACGATCCTCATCATGACATCAAACATCGGTTCCTCCTATCTGCTTGAGGGCATTCAGGAAAACGGAGAAATCAACCCGGCAAACGAAGCACTCGTCATGAATGACCTGAGAAATCACTTCCGGCCGGAATTCCTGAACCGTCTGGATGAGATCATTATGTTCCGGCCGCTGACGAAAGACAATATCGGAAATATTGTCACCCTGATGATGGCAGACCTGAACCGGCGGCTGGCAGATCAGGATATCACCCTGGAGTTGACGGATGCTGCAAAAGACTATATTATAGAAGGAGGCTACGACCCCACCTATGGGGCAAGACCATTAAAACGCTTCCTTCAGAAAAATGTTGAGACACTGGCAGCCAGAATGATCCTTTCCGGTGACATCGGGGCAGAAGACACCATCCTCATCGACGTATCTGACGGAAGATTAACTGCAGCGAGAAAATAATGGTAACTGTCATTACGAAGCAGGAGGATAAGATGATACCGAAAGACCCTATGATCTTACTGAGCTATGTAAACACCCAGCTCCGTGACTACTACGATTCCCTGGAGATGCTCTGCACCTGCCGTGGGATGAACAGAAAGAAACTGGTAGAACAGATGGAAGCCATCGATTACTACTACGACGAGAAAACCAATCAGTTTATCTGAGAAATCCGGTACAAAAAAAGGGAGGGCTCTTCTTTTAAGGAAGAGCTCTCCCTTCTTTCAGCAGCTCTCTCTCCGGATCAGCCGCGGTGGAAATACCACCCGCATCGTCTCCGTATGCCCGTGGCGGATCCGGTCCAGCAGAATCTTCACCGCCATCTTTCCCATATCCCTTTGCGGGACATTTACCGTTGTAAGAAGAGGAGAAACCTCCTCCGCTGCCCGGATATTATCAATCGAAATAATATCAATGCCATGTTCGCCCGGAACTTCCCGGCAGGCACGCAGAGCCCCCAGAGCAGTGGCATCATTTGCACAGAGAACTGCCTGCACCTTCCTGTCTGACAGTACCTTTTTCATGGCCTCATATCCCGCATCCTCTGTCTGGTCTGTAGGATAGACGGAAGAATGATCCATAGGAAGACGCCGGCGGATCAGAGTGTCGCAATATCCCACATACCGTGTCTCATAGGAACAGTCCCCGATATAGCCGATTCTTTCATGCCCTTTATCGATCAGGTATTCCATCGCCACAGCTGCCGCCTCTTTCCCGTCACAGATCACCTCATCGATCTCAAAAGCCGTGGGATTCCGGTCGATCGCGATAATATTTCTCGTATCGTTCTTTACCTTGTTCAGCAGGCTTTCGGAACATTTTCCCAGAATAATAAATCCATCCTCTTTCGGAACCTCGCGCCTTAACAGCTCCTCAGAAGAAAGAAAGGAGTCGATGACACAGCCGTTTGCGAAGATTTCCTGTTCCACACTTCGAAACAGCTCACTGAAAAAGGGATCTCTTTCCAGAGAGTCGAACCTTCCCAGCAGGACAGTAAGCCGGAAGACCGGCTGCTGTGCTTCCCCCTGTTCTCCGGACCGCAGCCTTCTGGCACTCTGGTTCGGAACATAATGAATTTCTTTCGCAGCCGCCCAGATCTTATCCTTTACAGCATCAGATGCACAGTTGTACTCCCGGTTATTCAGTACTCTGGAAACAGTCGATATGGATACGCCGGTCATTTCGGCAATACGTTTCAGTGACATATGGATTCCTCCCGATCATGTATAATAGGTGAAAACGTTTGTGTTAAAAGTGGTTGATTTTTCATAAAAATCTCTTTAATATTTACATTAGTAAACATCAGGGAAAAGAGAGATCTCACGGTGGTGCTTTGAAAACTTCCGGAGATATCAGGAAGAAAGCCGGGAAATATCCCATATAATAAGCGTTATCTCTGATTCTATGATAAGATGATTATAAAGAATAACAACAGAAAATGCAAGAAGAACAGGAGGAAAACCATGAAGAAAATACTTGCAAACGTTTGTGTAATTCTTGGCGCGGTTACTTTGCTCGCAGGCTGCGGCACAACAAAAGAAAAAAACAGGCAGCTCCGTATGGCGTGTTTTCCGAACATTACACACGCACAGGCACTGCTGATGAAAAACAGACAGACACTGGAGAAGGAACTGGGGGATGCCTGGGATGTCTCCTGGACCACCTTTACAGCCGGCTCCTCTGAGGTGGAGGCGCTCTTTGCAGGAGAAATCGATATCGGTTATATCGGACCGGTTCCGGCAATCAACGGAAATGTGAAATCAGACGGAGAACTGACAGTGATCGCAAATGCGGCAGACGCAGGAGCCGTTCTGGTCAGAGGTGCGGAGTCCGGTATAGACGAAGTAGATGACCTGGCAGGGAAAAAAGTGGCGATTCCCCAGATCGGAAATACACAGCATCTCTGTCTGCTGAACCTGCTCTCAGAAAACGGACTGGCGCCGGTTTCCGAAGGCGGAACCGTTGAAGTTGTGGCAGTCGATAATTCCAATCTTCAGAACATGTTTGATCAGGGGGCTGTGGATGCCGCACTTGTGCCGGAACCGTGGGGAACGATCCTGACGGCTTCGGATAACGTGGATCTGCTCCTGGACTATCAGGAGATCTTTCATCAGGGAAATTATCCGGTGTCACTTATCGTTGTGAGAAATGAGTTTCTTCAGGAAAATCCGGAAGCGGTAGAAACATTCCTGAAAGCACATACAGAGGCTACTGACGAAGTCAACAGCAATCTGGAGGATTCCGTAGATGCGATCCTCTCAGAACTGGAGTCACTGGCAGGGAACAAGTATGACCGGGATACGGTGCTTGATGCTTTCACCAGAACGAATGTTACGACAGAACTGAATACAGAGGCCCTGGATGCCTTTGCGCAGATCGCGTTCGAACAGGGATTTATCAGTAAACTGCCGGGGGATGGCTTTGTGGACACATCCCTGATCGAAAAGCTGCAGAAATAGGAGGGGAACCTATGGCATTGGAAATCAGACATGTAAGCCGCACCTTTGAAGGCTCCAGAAAGGAAACCTTAAAGGATATCTCACTGACGATCGAAAAAGGAGAGTTTGTGTGTATCGTGGGCCCTTCGGGATGCGGAAAATCCACCCTGCTGAATATCGTGGCAGGTCTGGATCAGCCCACAGAGGGTGAACTGTTTCTGGACGGAAAGAAAATAACAGCTCCGGGAGCGGACCGGGTCGTTATGTTTCAGGAGCATGCACTGTATCCCTGGCTGAATGTCATGGAAAATGTGAAGTTCGGCATGAAAATGATGGGAATTCCAAAGGAGGAGCAGAACCGCAGGGCTGAACACTACCTGAAGATGGTGCAGCTCTGGGACTTCAGGAACTACCGGATCCATGAGATCTCAGGAGGTATGCGCCAGAGAACGGCACTGGCCCGGGCGCTGTGCCTGGATGGAGCGATGCTTCTGATGGATGAGCCGTTTTCGGCACTGGACAAGCAGACCATCAACAAGCTGCGCGATGACCTGGAAAAGATCTGGGAAGAGACGGGAAAGACCGTGCTGTTCGTTACCCACAGCGTAGAGGAAGCCGTGTTCCTGGCAGACCGCATCGTGGTTCTGTCGGACAATCCGGGATGCATCAAGGATATTTTCAAGGTGGATCTGCCGCGTCCCAGAAGAAATGATGCGGAGGAATTCATAAAGGTGCGCCATAACATATTAACCTGCGTGGAAAGAGAGGTGGAGAAGTTTGCAAAAGAAGAATACGATCATGAAAAAAGTCAATAGTCTGTTGTTTGCATTGCTGCTGATCCTTCTGTGGCAGATTATATACACCCTGGGAACAGGAGTGTTCGGATGGTGGAAGCCTTATGCACTCCCCAGCCCCCGGGGTGTGCTTATCAGTCTGGTACGGATGCTGCAAAACGGTACACTGTTTAAGGCATCTGCCAGCAGTCTGCGGCGGGTACTTCTTGGCTTTTCCATTTCTCTTGTAACGGGAACAGCACTCGGCATCCTGATCTCAGCCTCCGGCTATTTTAACAGGAACTTAAAACCACTGCTGAACGGGATTCAGTCCCTGCCAAGTGTCTGCTGGGTGCCGTTTGCCATCCTGTGGTTCGGCCTGGGGGAAGCCTCGATCCTGTTTGTTGTCGTGATCGGTTCCACCTTCAGTGTATCACTGGCTATCGAAAATGCGATCCGTACCGTTCCGCCGATCTACCGCAAAGCTGCCCAGACCATGGGTGCCGGAAAGCGCCAGCTCTATCTGCATGTGATCTGGCCGGCAGCCCTTCCCGGCGTCCTTGCCGGACTGAAGCAGTCCTGGTCCTTTGCCTGGAGGGCACTCATGTCGGGTGAAGTCATGTCCGCCTACGTAGGCCTGGGGTATACACTGATGGCAGGAAGAGACATGGCAGATATCAATCAGGTAACAGCCGTCATGCTGATCATCATCCTCGTCGGCATGCTCGTAGACCGGCTCATCTTCACCACCCTTGAACATCACGTCCTGAAAAAAAGAGGACTGTAACCATATCACTTGCATTTCACCACATAATTTTTTATAATGTGAATAACCCTTCAGAACAGCAGCAAAATGAAAAAGCAGACCGTGCAAGTTTACTGTTACTAAAGGATAAAAAGGGGTGGAAGCATGATTGAAAGTATTTTACAGTACAATAAGAAATTTGTGGAGAACAGATCCTATGAGCCGTATCAGACGAGCAAATATCCGGACAAGAAGCTGGCGATCCTCACCTGTATGGATACCCGGCTTACGGAATTGCTTCCTGCCGCACTGGGGATCAGAAACGGAGATGCGAAGATCATCAAAAATGCCGGCGGCGTCATTACGCATCCATACGGAAGTGTGGTCAGGAGTCTGCTGGTGGCGATTCTGGAGCTGGGCGTGGAGGAGGTCATGGTGATCGGCCACACAGACTGCGGCGTACAGGGAATGGATGGAGGAGAGCTGCTTGATTCTCTGAAAAAGAGGGGAATTTCCAGTGAGCACATCGACATCATCCGTCACAGCGGCATCCGCCTGGAAGAATGGCTGGGCGGATTTGAGAGTGTAGAGGAATCGGTAAAAACGACGGTCGGCAGTCTGAAGAAGCATCCGCTGATGCCAAAGGATGTAAGAATTCAGGGGTTTGTCATGGATTCCGTCACAGGAGAGCTGCGGGTGATTGACTGCTAAATTACTGTTCACTCCGTGACCAGTAACACGCTTCGCGATGCACAGATATGATGCATTCTGCATCATATCGCGCTGCTACTCTCGGGTTTTTACGTGACTTTCGCTTCGCTACACTCACAGAAAACATCTCGAATTGGCTGACGTGTGAATAGTAACACTGTTAATTCTTTGACAGGTAAAAGAGAAAAGAAGGTTGCATTTTATATTGGGTTTTCGTAAACTATGCTTAGGTACTCGATGAGTCCTAAGCATAGTTTTGATTGTGGGAGCGCTGTGCGCGGAACAATCCGTAAATCAGTTTTGTATCTGTGAAAACGGAAAAATATATATGAGGAGGAAAGGCGATGTCAGTTACAACAGCAAATGAAGCACTCGCAGTTTACGAAAAAGCCTATCGTCACGGGAAAAAGGAAGGAGGATGTCCGGAAGTTCTTGACGATATTCTGAAGGAAAAAAATATATCCGCGTCTGCCGGAATCCCTCTTGGACTGGTACAGATTCCGGCAGAATTGATCGTCGGCACAAAGACGGCCGGCAGAAGCTCTGCCTTCAGTAAAAATTTTTATCCATTATTAAAAGAAAACACAGAATTTGCCATGAAATGGGTGGATCTGTACAGAGCACATATGGATGAAGGAATCCGGGAGCCTGTCAAGGCTTACGAATTTATGAATAGATTCTATATTGAAGAAGGAAATAAGAGGGTCAGCGTTCTGAAGTATCTGGGTGCCGTCTCGGTGCTTGGAAACGTGACGCGGATCGTGCCGCCCCGCTCCGATGACAGAGAAACACAGATTTATTATGAGTTTATGGACTTTTACAGTCTGTCGGGCGTGAACTATATCTGGTTTTCCCAGGAGGGCAGCTTTGCAAAGCTGCAGTATCTGATCGGAAAACGGCCGGATGAAGTCTGGACGGATGACGATAAGATGGATTTCAGCTCCGCTTATACCCGTTTTTCTGCTGCATACGAGGCGAAGGGCGGTAAAAAGCTGGATGTGCTCCCCGGAGATGCATTTTTATCCTTTATTGAGCTTTATGATTACCAGACAGTAAAGGAAATGACCACGGCAGAGCTGAATGAAAAGCTGGCGAAATCCTGGGATGAATTCCAGCTTCTGCGGACCGATCAGTCGGTAGAGCTTCAGATGGATCCGCCGGAAGAGAAAGAAATCAAAAAAAATATCTTTGCACGTCTGCTCCCGACCGGGACACAGAATCAGAAGGTAATGTTTATTCATGAGAAGACAGCAAAAACATCCGGATGGACCTATGCCCATGAGCTGGGACGGATGCACCTGCAGCAGAGATTTCCGGAACAGATCAGTACAGGATATTACGAAAATGCTACAGAAGAAAATGCAGATGAGCTGCTCGAAACAGCCATTGCAGAAGGAAGCAATCTGATCTTTACCACATCTCCATTGCTTCTGAAGGCCAGCTTAAAGGCGGCGATCGATCATCCGGAGGTGAAGATCCTGAACTGTTCGCTGAACACTTCACACAGGTATATCCGTACTTACTATGCAAGGATGTATGAACCGAAATTTCTGATGGGAGCGATCGCAGGTGCCATGTCTGAAAACGGCAGGATCGGATATGTGGCTAATTATCCGATTGTCGGCATGATGGCAAATATCAATGCCTTTGCGCTGGGTGCCAAGATGGTCAATCCCAGGGCAAAGATCTATCTGGAGTGGTCTACCCTGAAGGAGCATGATGTGATGAAAAGCTTTACAGAAAATCATATCCGCTATGTTTCAGGGCAGGATAATATTGTTCCGGGCAGTCCGAACAGAGAGTTCGGGCTCTATCAGGCGGACAGGGAACGTCCGTGGAATCTGGCCATGCCGGTATGGCACTGGGGAAAATTCTATGAGCAGATGATCTGGAATATTATGGACGGCTCATGGAAATACGATGATGCCTCAGAGGTGACGAAAGGACTGAACTACTGGTGGGGAATGTCTGCAGGGATCGTAGATGTCATCTGTTCCCATCATCTTCCTATCGGTACGGAGCGTCTGGTGGATCTGCTGAAGGAAACGATATGCAGAGGCGATTTCAATCCCTTCTCTGGAGTCCTGTACTCGCAGAAGGGACTTGTTCAGAAGGAAACGGACAGAGTACTCACTCCCGAGGAGATCATCACAATGGACTGGCTTGCGGAAAATGTCATCGGCTCCATTCCGGATGTGGAGGAGCTTGTAGAGAGTGCAAAGCCTGTCGTAGCCCTGCAGGGACTGTAACATACTGGGAGAGGGTATCTGCTTATGAAAATTCTTGTAATTGCTGATGAAGAGTCAAAATATCTGTGGGACTATTTTGACCGGGAAAAGCTGAAGGGGATCGATCTGATCCTTTCAGCGGGGGATCTGGATCCTGAATATTTATCCTTTCTGGTCACCCTTGCCAAAGCGCCGGTTCTGTATGTTCATGGAAACCATGATGATAAATATGAAAAAAAGCCGCCGGAGGGCTGCATCTGCATTGAAGATCAGATCTATGAATATGAAGGAATACGGATCCTGGGGCTGGGGGGCTCCATGCGTTACCGGCCGGGAAATCATCAGTACACGGACAGTGAGATGAACCGCCGGGTGCACCGTCTGTGGTTTTCACTGTTTCGTAAGAGAGGGTTTGATATCCTCCTTACGCATGCTCCGGCCTATCAGCTGAATGACGGAAGAGATCTGCCGCACCAGGGATTCCGCGTATTTCTGAAGCTTCTGGACAAATACAGGCCGAAGTACTTCATTCACGGGCATATGCATCTGAACTATGGACGGTGCAAACGCTACGATAAATACGGCGATACACATGTGATCAATGCGTACGAGAGATATGTGTTTGAATACGGGAGTGAAGATTTCAGTTAATGTTGGGGTCAAAAGTATTTGACCCCTTGATGCCTTCGGATTTTTCCGCGCTCCCGCGCTCCCAAAATCCGAAAAACATTCGAAATCCGCTCATTTTTCTTCGAAAAATGGCTACTTTCTCATGTTTAGCGGGTCCCAATGTCGTGATTTTTCATGCAAGCATGAAAATCACGACCTTTTGACCCTGGCATCACCAAAAATTTGTTGCGGATGATGGGATTTAGGGATATAATTTAGAAAATAAAGCAGAGGGCAGCCCGATCTGTCTGTCTGCTGAGCCATAAAGCTGCAACAGGGCAGAAATGCAGGAAAGGTTTCTGACCCGGTTAAAAGTATAGATAAGGAGAATGAAAATGATCATTACATTAAAAGACGGATCAAAGAAAGAATACGCAGAAGCAAAATCTGTGATCGACATTGCATATGATATCAGCGAGGGACTGGCACGTGCAGCCTGTGCAGGTGAGGTAAACGGAGAGGTCGTGGATCTGCGTACAGTTGTAGATGGCGACTGTGAGGTAAATATTCTCACCGCAAAGGATGAGAAGGGGCTGGCAGCGCTTCGCCATACGGCTTCCCATGTTCTGGCAGAGGCTGTGCAGAAGCTGCGTCCGGATGCGAAGGTAGCCATCGGACCGTCGATCGATACCGGTTTTTATTATGATTTTGAATGTGCACCGTTCTCCAGAGAGGATCTGGACGAGCTTGAAAAAGAGATGAAGAAGATCATCAAGAAGGGTGCAAAGATCGAGCGCTTCACAAAGTCCAGAGAAGAGGCAATCGCATATTTTAAGGAAAAAAATGAACCATATAAAGTAGAACTGATCGAGGATCTTCCAGAGGATGCGGAGATTTCCTTCTATTCCCAGGGCGACTGGACCGATCTGTGTGCAGGACCGCATCTGATGAGCACCAAGGGTGTAAAGGCCTTTAAGCTGCTCTCTTCCTCAGGCGCATACTGGAGAGGAAGCGAGAAGAATCACATGCTCACCCGTATCTATGGAACGGCTTACGCTTCCAAGGAGGAGCTGAAGGCGCATCTGGAACAGATGGAGGAGGCAAAGAAGCGTGACCACAACAAGCTGGGTCGTGAGATGAAGATCTTTACGACGGTAGATGTGATCGGCCAGGGACTTCCGCTGCTGATGCCAAACGGTGTGATCATGCTGCAGGAGCTGCAGCGCTGGATCGAGGATGAGGAAGCAAAGAGAGGTTATGTCAGGACAAAGACTCCGCTGATGGCAAAGAGCGATCTTTACAAGATTTCCGGTCACTGGGATCACTACAAGGACGGTATGTTCGTACTGGGAGATGAGGAGAAGGACAAGGAAGTATTTGCGCTGCGTCCGATGACCTGTCCGTTCCAGTATTATGTATACAAGGCAGAGCAGCACAGCTACCGTGACCTGCCGCTTCGCTATGGCGAGACATCCACCCTGTTCCGGAACGAGGACTCCGGTGAGATGCATGGTCTGACCCGTGTGCGTCAGTTCACCATCTCCGAGGGACACCTGATCGTGCGCCCGGATCAGATGGTTAAGGAATTTAAGGACTGTATCGCACTGGCACAGTACTGCCTGCAGGTTCTTGGCGTCGAGGAGGATGTGACTTATCATCTGTCCAAATGGGATCCGGAGAACAGAGAGAAGTATATCGGTGAGCCGGAGGTATGGGAAGAGACCGAGGGCCATATCCGTACCATGCTGCAGGAGCTGAATATCCCGTTTACCGAGGATGTGGGTGAGGCAGCCTTCTACGGACCGAAGGTAGATATCAATGCGAAGAATGTCTACGGAAAAGAAGATACGATGATCACAATCCAGTGGGATGCCCTGCTGGCAGAGCAGTTTGATATGTATTTTATTGATGAGAACGGAGAGAAGAAGCGTCCGTACATCATTCACCGTACCTCTATGGGATGCTATGAGAGAACGCTTGCATGGCTGATCGAGAAGTATGCAGGACTTTTCCCGACCTGGCTGTGTCCGGAACAGGTCCGCGTGATCCCGATCTCTGAGAAATTCCACGCCTATGCAGCCCAGGTGGAGGCGAAGTTAAAGGAGAACGGCATCCGCTGCTCCGTGGATCAGCGTTCCGAGAAGATGGGCTACAAGATCCGCGAGGCACGTCTGGAGCGTGTACCGTATATGCTGGTTGTCGGCGCTAAGGAAGAAGAGGAGGGAGTCGTTTCCGTCAGAAGCCGTTATCTGGGCGATGAGGGACAGAAATCCCTGGATGTATTTATCAATGAGATCTGCGAGGAGATCCGCACGAAAAAGATCAGAAAGATCGAAGTGGAAGAGCAGAAATAAAGGCGGCAGTCACTGAGAAACGGGTGGCTGTTCCGTGAGATAAAGGAAGGACGAAACATGGACAACAAAAAGTTTTATATGACTACGGCGATTGCCTATACATCGGGCAAGCCGCATATTGGAAATACCTATGAGATCGTGCTGGCGGACAGCATTGCGAGATTTAAGAGACAGCAGGGATATGATGTCTTTTTCCAGACAGGAACCGATGAGCACGGACAGAAGATCGAGCTGAAAGCGGCGGAAGCCGGCATTTCCCCGAAGGAATTTGTCGACAATGTAGCAGGCGACATCAAAAGGATCTGGGATCTGATGAACACCTCCTATGACAAGTTCATCCGCACGACCGATGTGGATCACGAGAAGCAGGTGCAGAAGATCTTCAAGAAGCTGTATGATCAGGGAGACATCTATAAGGGCTATTATGAGGGAATGTACTGTACACCCTGCGAGTCCTTCTTTACGGAATCTCAGCTGGTGGACGGAAAATGTCCGGACTGCGGCAGAGAGGTACAGCCTGCGAAGGAAGAGGCATATTTCTTCAAAATGAGCAAATATGCAGACCGCCTGATCGAGCATATCAATACCCATCCGGAGTTTATCCAGCCGGTTTCCAGGAAGAATGAGATGATGAACAACTTCCTGCTCCCGGGACTGCAGGATCTGTGCGTATCCAGAACCTCCTTTACCTGGGGGATTCCGGTTGACTTTGATCCGAAGCATGTCACCTATGTATGGCTGGATGCGCTGACCAACTACATCACCGGTATCGGCTATGACTGTGACGGAAACAGCACAGAGCTGTTTAACAAAAACTGGCCCGCGGATCTGCATCTGATCGGCAAGGACATCATCCGCTTCCATACGATCTACTGGCCGATCTTCCTGATGGCACTGGATCTTCCGCTGCCGAAGCAGGTATTCGGACATCCGTGGCTGCTGCAGGGCGACGGCAAGATGAGCAAGTCCAAAGGAAATGTGCTTTACGCGGATGAGCTGGTGGATTTCTTTGGTGTGGATGCGGTGCGTTACTTCGTGCTCCATGAGATGCCGTTTGAAAATGACGGTGTGATCTCCTGGGAGCTGATGGTAGAGCGAATGAACTCTGACCTGGCCAACACACTGGGAAATCTGGTCAACCGTACCATTTCCATGTCCAATAAATACTTCGGCGGTGTGGTGGCAGATCAGGGTATCACGGAGCCGGTGGATGAGGATCTCAAAGCGGTGGCGCTGGAGACACCGAAGAAGGTAGCTGCCAAAATGGATGATCTGCGTGTAGCCGATGCCATTACAGAGATCTTCACCCTGTTTAAACGCTGCAACAAATATATCGACGAGACGATGCCGTGGGCACTGGCGAAGGATGAGACAAAGAAAGACCGTCTGGCGACCGTTCTCTACAATCTGGTAGAGGGAATTTCCATCGGTGCCGCACTTCTGGAATCCTTTATGCCTGAGACCTCAGAGAAGATCCTGGCACAGCTCCATGCAGAAAAGAGAAGCCTTTCCGACATGGAAACCTGGGGCCACTATGTGTCCGGCAGCAAGATAACCGATCAGCCGGAGATCCTCTTTGCACGCCAGGATGTAAAAGAAGTCCTGGCAAAGGTGGAGGAGCTGCATAAGCCGCAGGAAGAGGAGAAGCCGGAAGAGCCGGTGATCGATATCGAGCCGAAAGAGGAGATCACGTTTGAGGATTTCGGGAAGCTGCAGTTCCAGGTAGGTGAGATCATTGCCTGTGAGGAAGTGAAGAAATCCAGAAAGCTGCTCTGCTCCCAGGTGAAGATCGGAAGCCAGGTAAAACAGATCGTATCCGGTATCAAATCCCACTACAGTGCCGAGGAGATGGTAGGCAAGAAGGTCATGGTACTGGTGAACTTAAAGCCGGCGAAGCTGGCAGGTGTTCTCTCCGAGGGAATGCTGCTCTGTGCAGAGGATGAGAACGGGGAACTGTCCCTGATGGTACCGGAGAAGAAGATGCCGTCAGGCGCAGAGATCTGCTAGGAGGTCCTATGATATTTGACAGCCATGCCCATTACGATGATGAGGCATTTGACGGGGACAGAGAGGAACTGCTTGGAGGAATGCAGGCCGCAGGCGTGGGGGCTATCGTAAATGTGGGAGCCAGCCTGCGGGGCGTCCGGGATACGGCGGCTCTGGCAGAAACGTATCCCTTTGTCTATGGAGCGGTGGGGATCCATCCCGATCATGTGGATCAGTTAAACGATCAGGTCATGGAGGAACTGCGAAAGCTGTGCGGCAGAGAGAAGATCGTGGCGGTTGGCGAGATCGGCCTTGATTATTACTGGGACAAGAACCCCAGAGAGCAGCAGAAGGAATGGTTTATCCGTCAGCTGGCGCTGGCGAAAGAGGTGGATCTTCCGGTCATTATCCACAGCCGGGAAGCGGCAAAGGATACCTTTGACATCATGAAGGCGGAGCATGCGGGAAGCACCGGGGGTGTGATCCACTGCTACTCCGGTTCCAGGGAAATGGCACGGGATTATCTGAACCTGGGATATTATCTGGGCGTCGGAGGTGTCGTGACCTTTAAAAATGCCAGAATACTGAAAGAGGTGGTAGAGTATGTGCCTCTGGACCGGATCCTGGTGGAGACGGACTGCCCGTATCTGGCGCCGGTGCCGTTTCGCGGGAAGAGGAATTCCTCACCGATGATCTCCTATGTACTGGAGATGATCGCACAGCTCAAAGGAGTATCCAGGGAGAAAGCAGAGCAGGTGACCTGGGAGAATGCATTGACATTCTATGGACTTTCAGATAAGAGGAAGACAGCAGCGATGGATTTGCTGATCCGGCAAAGCAGTGGGATGGATGAACAACGATGATGCATTTGCCGGCGAACATAACAGGATATAAAAAGGAAAGCCTCGCAGAGGCAATTTTGCGAATGGAATCTGAATAGTTACAAAGATTGAGGTAAGAATGGAAAAATTATCAAATCCCCGGAAAACCATAGAAATCATCCAGAAATACGAGTTTGCGTTTCAGAAGAAATTCGGGCAGAATTTTCTGATCGACGGACATGTACTGGATAAGATCATCGCAGCAGCCAAGATCGGGAAGGATGACTTTGTACTGGAGATCGGGCCCGGTATCGGAACCATGACCCAGTATCTGGCAGAAGCAGCCGGAAAGGTTACCGCCGTGGAGATCGACAGGGCGCTGATCCCCATTCTGAATGAAACGCTGGCAGAATATGATAATGTGACTGTGATCAACGAAGATGTTCTGAAGGTGGATATCAGAAAGCTTGCAGAAGAGCAGAACGGTGGAAAGCCGATCAAGGTGGTGGCAAATCTCCCTTATTATATCACGACTCCGATCATCATGGGACTGTTCGAGAGCCATGTGCCCGTCGACAGTATCACAGTCATGGTGCAAAAAGAGGTGGCACAGAGGATGCAGGCGCTTCCGGGAACCAAGGATTACGGAGCACTCTCACTGGCCGTCCAGTATTACGCCGAACCATACATCGTGGCGAATGTTCCGCCAAACTGTTTCATGCCGAGACCGAATGTGGGCAGTGCGGTGATCCGTCTGACCAGGTATTCACAGCCGAAGGTTTCCGTAAAGGATGAGGCACTGATGTTCCGGATCATCCGGGCATCCTTCAACCAGCGCAGGAAAACACTGCAGAACGGCCTGAACAATTCTCCTGAAATCACTGCTTCAAAGGAACAGATCGCAGAAGCGATCGCTTCCCTTGGTGTCTCTCCCAGCGTCAGAGGGGAAGCACTGACACTGGAGCAGTTTGCACTGCTGGCAGACGCACTGAAATAGATATATGAAAACGTTTCAGGGCAGGTTACTGTTCAGAGGTGCCTGCGTATATGGGTAACAAGTTAACTAACGGTTCAGAGCCCGTTCGCAAAAAGGGGAATCAGGAGAGAACATTTTGTAAACGGGCCCGGATTCGTCTGTAATAAATGACAGGGAGGGATTTACATGAGAGAAGGAAAATACAGATTATGGAAACAGATCGTATGTCTGATCGTGCTGTGTGCGGGATTCCTGTACAGTAAGACAGAGGCGCAGGCAGCACCGCGTTTTCAGAAGCTCACGGAGGGAAAGACCTACCAGACTACGCTGACAGGAAAGAAAAAGCATACGCTGAAGTTTGTCTGCGTGGAAGGAAAGGAACCGGGCGACTATCTGGAGGAAGTGAATATCTATCTGGACGGAAAAAAAGAGAAGACTGTAAGAGGCATCGGTGAATACTACTGGAATGTATATCTCTGTCGTGTGGGAACAAAAAAGACACTGCTTTACATGGAAGGAATTTCCGATAACGACTACATCACTTCCATACGGATCATGGAATACAGAAATAAAAAACTCAGGCAGATCGCAGATCTGACAGAGCTGTCCCGAAACAACAGTGAGGATAAAACACAGAAGCTGTTTTCCGGCTGGGCCAGAGGGATCCTTCAGCGTGTCGGCGATAACAGTCTGACTGTGCGATGGTCGGAGACGGGAAAGTCAACCGGAATCGTATGCGTGGATGTCACCTACAAGCTGGCAGGAAGCCGAATGGTACAGAGCGGCTCTTCCTATGCACTGAAATTCCCGTATGAGTATCTGAAAAAAGAATGGACAGCAAAGGAAAGCTTTTCTGCATACACAAAAGCAGGCGGCAGTAAAGTAAGCTTTCGTATTCAGCCGGGTGACCGTGTAAAACCGCTGCGGCTCACAAGAAAAAGAGGAAATCTCTGGTTCCAGATCAGAAATGCAGAAGGAAAGAAAGGCTGGTTCAAAGATGCGGAAACCCATTCCGATCACAGTGTGTACTTTGAGGAAGCCATGTTTGCCGGATGATGGGATCAGCGTCGGATCGTGAAAAAGAGGAAAGGTATATCGTAGAAGAATACGGTATACCTTTTTTAAGTACATACAAGAACCGGTGTGGCGGAGATTTTATATGCAAACTTGAAAGAGGAGCTCGTGAAGCTCAGGACGTTATTGAAAGATAAAGGAGAGAAATCTTACATATAATTGAGAATTGAGACTATGGGGAGGCAAAAGCTTCCCCGTTTCGTTTATTATGGGATGTAGAAATATGTCGACGAAAAAATTTTTTATTCGTTGTGGGTCAACATAAAGACTGGTATAATGAGATGAAACATCAAATCGAACCATTCATACCAATGGAAAGTGGTGACAAAGGCAGGAGGAGATATGACATGATCCATGAGATTGTACCAATACAGGAGAAGGGTTCAGAAAAGTACGCCAGAATGTGCACATATTTTTGGGAATACTCGGAGGATATTCCGATCGGTGACCGGCCGGTGGTCCTGATCTGTCCGGGCGGTGCCTATTATGCAACATCAGACAGAGAGGCAGAGGCGATCGCCCTGAAAATCATGGATATGGGTTTCCATGCGGCGGTACTGCGCTATTCTGTGGCACCGGCGAAGTATCCGACGGCATTGACAGAGGTGGCAAGAGCAGTATCCCTGCTGAGGGAGCATGCAAAAGAGTGGCATATCAATCCGGAGAAGATCGCAGTGATGGGATTTTCAGCAGGAGGCCATCTGGCTGCCAGTTTCGGTGTGTTCTGGAACGAGCCGTTTCTGGCAGACGCCATCGGCTGCGAGACAGAAAAGCTTCGCCCCAACGCACTGTTGCTGTGTTATCCGGTCATCACCTCGGATCCGAAGTACTGGCATGAGGGAAGCTTCCGAAACCTGCTGGGGGAAGAGGATGATGGTGACATGCTTGACAGAATGTCTCTCGAGAAACAGGTGGGAGAGCAGGTGCCAAAGACCTTCATCTGGCATACCTTTGAGGATAAGAGCGTTCCGGCGGAAAATTCCCTGTTGTGGGTTCAGGCGCTGATGCGCCATAAGATCCCGGTGGAGTTCCACCTTTATGAGAAAGGAATCCATGGACTTTCTCTTGCTACGGAACTGACGGACAACCAGAGAAGAGAAACCGTCTGCCCGGAAAGCCAGTCCTGGATCACACTGGCACAGACATGGCTGAAAAGTATATAAAACAGATAAGTATCCACTGTTTCAAGCGCACAGAGCACGAAACAGATAGAATGCGGGATACTGGTGTCAGGTGAGACATCAGGAGGAGCTATTCCTCCAGATGTTCCAGTCCCTGGCTTAAGATACTGCACACATGGTCGTCCTGCAGGGAGTAGAAGATGGTCTTTCCCTCCCGGCGGAATTTCACCAGACGGCTCTGTTTCAGGATGCGGAGCTGATGAGATATGGCACTCTGGGTCATATTCAGCAGCTGTGCGATATCGCAGACGCACATTTCGCTTTCCAGCAGGACATACAGGATCTTGATCCTGGTGGAATCGCCGAAGACCTTGAAAAGCTCCGCCAGGTCATAGAGAAGTTCTTCATCCGGCATCTGGTTTGTAACGGCATCAATGATTTCAGGGTGTGCATGAATATAATCACATTTTGGGGTATCGTCGTTAGGTGTCATCGGGAACCTCCTTTTGGCATTGCGTGATAAATGAATCGTTACGTTACATATCAATCTGATGGTGCAAAACAATTGTTTTCGTCGATTTTGAGAGTGCGAAGCACGGAAAAATCGACGTAAGGCTCATTTGTCGGGCAACTCATATTTATTGTAACACGGGTGTCAAGAGAAACAGGATTCTGTAAGTATCCTGTCTGTGCATCGCAAAGTGTATCACCGGTCGCGGAGCAGATAGTAGCGCACGGAGTGAACAGTAACCGGATAGCAAAATCTGCCTGTTGAAAATGAGCAGGCCGGATGATATAGTTACCTGTATAGCATCATAGTAACTGTTCAAATCCATCCGCAGACTTACCACGGTAATGATTTATAAATCTGCATGCCTCTGAACAGTTTCAGATTAGAGAGGAAAGCACAGATGATACGAAAGAAGATCAGGGACTTTGACATACATAAAATATGCAATTCAGGACAGTGCTTCCGTATGCATCCTGTTGATGGAAATCGTTACCGCCTGGTGGCATATGGGGAATATCTGGAGATCACGCAGGAGGGTAATAATGTTTCCTTTTCCTGTACAGAGGAGGAATTTGCATCCCGCTGGAGGGAGTATTTTGATCTGGATACGGATTATGGGGCGATCGTGGAGTTGGTGGACGAGGCGGACGCCTATCTGAATGCGGCAGTACAATGTGGGGCAGGTATGAGAATCCTGCGTCAGGAGCTGTGGGAGGTGATCATCAGCTTTATCATTTCTCAGCAGAACAATATTCCACGGATCCGGAAGTGTGTGGAAGCTCTTTGTCTCCACTTTGGCGAGAAGAGGACCACACCGGAAGGGATAGAGTATCATACCTTCCCCACCCCGGAGGCCCTGGCTGGCTGCAGTCAGGAAGAACTTGGATCCTGCGGTCTGGGCTACCGTGCAAAGTATATCCGGAATACAGCGTGCATGATTGCAGACGGGCGGGTTTCCCTGGAAATGATCGGGCAGATGGATTATGAGGCAGCAAGAGCAGAGCTTATGAAGCTGTGCGGTGTGGGAATCAAGGTAGCGGAGTGTATCTGCCTGTTTGCGCTGCATCACGTGGACGCCTTCCCGGTGGATACCCATATCAAAGATATGCTGGAAAACCACTATCCGGATGGTTTTCCTTTTGAACGGTATCAGGGATTTGCAGGAATCCTCCAGCAATATGCGTTTTACTATGAATTACAAAAGGCACCCCGGAAATGAAAAGAAAGCGGTGCGGATAAATCCGGGTTTGCAGCAGTTACGATACAGGAACCGTTGTGAACGAAGAGTACAAAATCAGCGATTGTTCAGAGCCATTCGTAAAACTGCTCTGCTAGGCTCTGAACAGTTACCAACATCAGATAAAGGAGAAAAGACATGGAGTTTCTGGAAATAATGCTTGAGAATATTGCAAATGCCGCCATTCTTTTATTTGAGTTTATCGGCGTAGGGATCATTATCTGGTCGGGGATCGTAGGCTTTTATAAATATCTGAGCCGATGCCCTGACACAAGGATCGCACTGGCAAAGGGTCTGGCCATGGGACTGGAGTTCAAGCTGGGCAGCGAGGTGCTGCGTACGGTTGTGGTGCGTGAATGGAAAGAGATCAGCATTGTGGCAGGAATCATCGTCCTGCGTGCGGCCCTCACCTTTTTAATCCACTGGGAGATCAAGGAGGAAGAAAAAGGAATCAATATGGAATAAAAGTTCAACGTCTGGAACCATTCAGAATGTTTCATCCCCCGGCAGAACCACCGGGGGATTTTTTGCATGCCCGTTTTCTTATTCAGAAACAGCAGGACTGGTTCCCGGTCCGGCAGTCGGGGATTCCGTATGAGCCAGAGCTTTGCCAAGCAGGATCAGCAGCTCATGAACCAGAAGCGGCATGGAAGCCAGGAGAATCATCTGTCCCCATTCGGGCAGGGTAAGATGGCTGGTTCCGAATACCTGAATAAAGTAAGGAATCTCCGTCACCAGAAGCTGCAGTCCGATACCGGCAAAAAAGGCAGTGACCATCAGCTTGTTGGACAGGTGATCCATCCGGAAAAAGGAGGTCGTTACATCTCTCATGCCGATGGCGTGAAAGAGCTGGGTAATTCCCAGTACGGTAAAGGCATAGGTCTGTGACCGGGCCAGCAGATCACTGTCTCTTAGAAGGAGCTGCAGAGAGCCAAGAGTGATCTTCTGATGTTCTGCCAGCAGGATACTGACGGGGAGCTGCAGAAATGCCGTCATGCTGATAAAGGCGATCAGGCAGCCGTACAGGAGAGTACAGGAAAGACCTCCCTCTGCAAAGAGGCTTTCATTTTTCGGACGGGGCGGCCGGTCCATAAAGCGGGTACGGCGGCTGCAGTCGATTCCCAGTGCCAGAGCCGGAAGAGAATCCGTGATCAGGTTGATCCAGAGGATGTGGGAAGGCTTCAGCGGGGATGCCAGCCCCAGCAGGATGGCAAAAAGCATGGTAATGATCTCGCCAAAATTAGAAGAAAGCAGAAAAAGCACGGATTTCCTGATGTTTTCATAAATGCCTCTTCCTGCGGCAATGGCCTTTGCAATCGTGGCGAAATTATCATCCGTCAGTACCAGATCGGCTGCATTTTTGGCAACATCGGTTCCGGTAATTCCCATGGCAATGCCCACATCGGCGGTCTTCAGGGAGGGAGCGTCATTCACACCGTCTCCTGTCATGGCAACGATCTTCCCGGAGGATTTCAGGGCTTCCACGATCCGCATCTTGTGCTCCGGAGAGACATGGGCATAGACATTTGTGCGTGCGGCAGCGGCAGCCAGCTCGGGAGCTGACAGCTTCTCCAGCTCCTTTCCCGTCATGCATTCATGCTTTTCAGAAGCAATCCCCAGCTCCCTCGCAATAGCCAGGGCGGTATCGATCCGGTCACCGGTGATCATCACGGTGCGTACACCGGCCCGTTTGAATTCATGTACAGCCTGTGCCGCTTCCGGACGGACAGGATCCTTCATGCCTGCCAGCCCCAGAAAAATCATGTCCTTCTCCTGCGGTGTCTGATCCCCGGTCCGCATGGCGAGAGCCAGAACACGCAGAGCCCGTGAGGACAGCTTGTCCAGCATGCGGCGGATATCCGTGCGGTGTCCGGCCGTCAGGGGACGGATCTTCCCGCCCAGCAGAATCTGACTGCATCCTGCCAGGATATCATCGGGTGACCCTTTTGTATAGGAGACGGTGGAAGAACCGTTTTTGTGGAGCGTCGTCATCATCTTGCGCTCGGAGCTGAAAGGAATCTCCCGTATACGGGGAAGGCGTTGCTTTAACGGTTCCACGGACAGATGGCAGAGGCTGCCCATATCCAGAAGAGCCAGCTCCGTGGGATCCCCAAGCCGTGTTTTCTCAGAGGCGACCGCATCGTTGCAAAGCAGAAATCCGTTCAGAAAATGCTCATTCGAAGAGGAGTTCAGAGCAGAGACCTCCAGAAGCTCTCCGTTGGTATAGCACAGACTGACAGACATTTTATTCTGCGTAAGCGTACCCGTCTTATCCGAACAGACAACACTGACCGAACCAAGGGTCTCGACACTTGGCAGCCGCTTCACGATGGTGTTTACTTTTACCATGCGGGAAACGCTCAGAGCCAGAACCATGGTGACCACGGCCGGAAGTCCTTCCGGTACGGCAGCCACAGCCAGCGAGATTGCCGTAATAAGCATCTCCATCACATCTCTTTTTTGAAGAAGGGCAATGAAAAAGAGCATCATACACAGAAAAACAGAGACGATGCTTAAGAGCTTTCCCAGATCTCCCAGCCGCTTCTGAAGAGGTGTCATCTGAGATGGCGCTTCACTGATAAGTCTGGCGATCTTTCCGATTTCCGTATCCATGCCGATGGCCGTCACCGTGCCCTCCCCTTTTCCGTAAGTGACATTCGTAGACATAAATGCCTTATTTTCAGACCGAAGATCTTTTTCCACAGGCAGTGATTCACCGGTCAGTGCGGACTCCTCAATCTTCAGATCCGTCACAGAGGTCAGCAGAAGGTCCGCAGGCACCTGCCGCCCCGCTTCCAGATATACCTTATCTCCGACGATCAGGTCCCTTGCCGGAATCTCTGTGGGGACACCATCCAGATCAACGAGCGCAGTAGGACTCGTCAGTTCCTTCAGTGCCTCCAGGGCACGTCTTGCCTTTCCCTCCTGGATCACACCGATCACAGCATTTACAAATATAACTACAAGAATAATCGTCGTATCACCGATCTCACCTAACAGAGTAGAAATCACAGCAGCCGCCAGAAGCGTGTAGATCAGAGGATCCTTCAGCTGCTCAAAAAAAGTACCGATTGGCGTGGCCTGCTTTGCCTCCTCCAGCAGATTTTGTCCACGCCTGTTGTCTGACCGTATGGGCGTTTGGTTTGTCATGCACTTGTCCCCCTTTCCGTTAAGAAAATATATGCCTCCCGATGAAAAATATGATGCCTTCGGATTTTTCCGCGCATCGCGCTCCCAAAATCCGAAAAACATTCGAAATCCGCTCATTTTTCTTCGAAAAATGGCTACTTTCTCATGTTTAGCGGGTCAAGGAGTCATGATTTTTCATGCAAGCATGAAAATCATGACCTTTTGACCCTGGCATCTTATCATTTTTCTATTGAGAAATCCTGTGTTTTGTAGTACACTGTTACGAGCTGCGCAGGCAGCGGAAACCGTTCACCGCCCTGTAAAGGGGATCAACAGCAATGTAAATGCTCCGGGACATCCGGAGCGGAGAATGGAGATGAAATCTATGAGCAGAAAAGTGACTTTATATATTGCGGTAAGCCTGGATGGATACATCGCAGATCAGAATGGAAAAGTTGACAGACTGACAGGAGAAAATTCAGGAAATGGAGAAGATTACGGATATAATGAATTTATTGCCGGGATAGATACCGTTGTGATGGGAATGAATACCTATCAGCAGATCACCACAGAACTCTCACCGGAAGAGTGGCCCTATCAGAATCTAAAGAGCTATATATTTACACATCATGAAATGGATGATAAGCGGGGCATCGCATTTATCCAGAAACGGCCGGAAAAATTTATGCAGGAGCTAAAAGAAATGGAGGGCGGCGGCATCTGGATCTGCGGCGGCGCCAATCTGGCAAACCAGCTGATGGACACCGGTCTGATCGATGAGATCCACCTGAACATCATGCCGGTCGTATTAGGCGGCGGAATCCCCCTGTTTGACCGTTCCCATCCGGGACTGCAGCTCTGCATGCAGAGCGTGCGGGAAATTGATGGAGTAATCGATGTCGTTTACAGCTGCTAAAATGTATGATATCTAAAATAAGCATGAGCCAGGGGACAAATGGAAAGGCTCATTTGTCGGGCAACTCATATCTGCTGTTCAGTATTAGACAGCAGATAAAAGGCTCATTACAGCAAGTATGCCAAGGCGTACTTAAATGTCTTTAATACACAGCGGGTGAGGCGGCTTCTGTTACTAAGCAAACCATTTCAGGGGCGCTTTTAGCGCAGGTGAAATCCACTTCCTACGCAGACTTAGGCGCGAAGGCTTTCCTGAGCGTCTTAGTCGGAGTTTGCGCGAGTGACGAGTCGAACGGACATGTTCACATGTCCACTCGACGACCACCGCGACAACATAGGAAACGCTTAAAGAGCGTTTCCTATGTTGAAGTTAGTTCACCGGAGCGTTGCCCCAGGTTTGCGTGTAACAGAAGCCGCCTCACCCGCGTCCTGCGAAATCCAAATCTTTACATACAGATCTGCACCCCGTATTTCTCCAGCCAGTAATTGATCTGAAGCATATACGCCATCATCTGCGGCCCCGCCATCAGCTGCCCGTACCAGGGCTTTCCATAATCAGAAGGGCTGTCAACAAACGCCTGCACCTTCCGTACATCCAGAAGCCTGCGCACAGGTGCGTGAGGATCCGAGATCACTTCCTTCAGCCGTTCACCCAGCATCCTCTCATAAGCCGGATCATAAGTCTTCGGATAAGGACTCTTGCGCCGCCAGAGGATCTCTTCCGGCAGAAAGTCCGCGCCTGCATGCCGCAGCAGCGACTTCACAATTCCCCCATGACTTTTCATTTCCCATGGAACATTCCACAGATATTCTACGATGCGATGGTCAGCCAGAGGAACACGGGCCTCCAGGGAGGCATACATACTGGTACGGTCCATGCGGTCTAAAAGTGTAGCCATGAACCATCGCAGATTCAGATAGGAAATCTCCCTGCGCCGCTTCTCCTGTGCAGAATCTTCCGCAAGTACAGGCGTTTCCCGAATCGTACGCTCACAGGCAGCCAGCGCATATTCCTCCAGCGGAAGCTCGTGAAGAAGCTCATCAGAAAGCAGGACCTTCCGGGGCTCCATACCGGGAGTCCAGGGGAAAAGCCTGCTGTCAAAAGCTTCTTTTGAATGAAACCAGGGATATCCGCCAAAAATCTCATCCGCACATTCCCCGGTTAGGGTCACCGTGTTGTAAGGCTTGACGCAGGTACAGAAATAAAGCATGGATGACTCAATATCAGCCATACAGGGAAGGTCGCGGGCATCGACCGCCCTGAACAGATATGCATACTGATCCTCATTGCTGCATTCCAGAAAATGATGGTTCGTTCCGGACCAGTCCACCATTTTTTCCACCCACGGACGATCCTCACCCGGCTGGAACGAATTTGAGCGAAAATATTTACTGTTATCATGAAAGTCAAAAGAAAAGGTATTCAGCTTCTTTCCCTGGCGATGCAGCTCCCTGGCGCAGATGGCAGTGACGAGACTGCTGTCCACACCACCGGAGAGAAAGGTGCTGATGGGAATATCGGAGAGCATCTGCTTTTTCACAGAATCCCGGATCAGCCAGGAGGTATGGGCAACGGTTTCCTCAAAGCTGTCCGTATGAGGGCGGCTCTTTAGTGTCCAGTAGGCATGGGAATGAAGTCCCTCACGGTTCAGACACAGGAAGTAACCGGGAAGAACCTCCAGGACCCCACGAAATACACCTTTGCCGTAGGTCTTTGCCGGACCGAGCGCGAAGATCTCACACAGACCGTCCCGGTCGATGGCAGGTGTTATGCCGGGATAGGCAAACAGGCCCTTGATTTCCGAGGAAAATACAAGGGTATGGTCCGCCAGTGTGTAGAAGAGCGGCTTCACGCCCAGCCGGTCACGGAAGAGAAACAGTTCTTCCGTGCGGGAGTCCCAGATGGCGAAAGCGAAGATACCGTTCAGCTTTCGGACATAATCTGCGCCATGATTCAGATAGCCCTGCAGGATCACCTCTGTGTCGCTGGATGTCTGGAAGCTGACGCCCTCCATTCGAAGTTCCGCCTTTAACTCGGGCATATTGTAGATCTCCCCGTTATAGACAATGGTACATTCCCCTTCGGGTGTCTGGCAGGTCATGGGCTGATGACCTGTCACCAGGTCAATGATTTTCAGTCGGACATGCGCCAGCGCACAGCCCTGTCTGAGATAAGTTCCTTCATCATCCGGGCCGCGGTGCTTCAAAGAGCGGTTCATTTCTTCCAGAACAGGCAGCCAGCGTGTTCTTTCTTTTTCATATGAGATAAAGGGATTGCAAAATCCTGCGATTCCGCACATGCAGATTTCTCCTTTCTTTGTAAACGGTTGTAAAAATAGTAAGACTTCCGCCGGGCGGAAGGTATTCAGCAGATGACAGGCTGGAACTGGCGTCCTTCAAGAGCAGATTCAATGGATGGAATCAGAAATTCTGTGTGCGCTGTCATGGAATTTGGTTTTTTCACAGGATTATCCTGCCCAAAAGGCACGAAAAAAATGTGCTTTGCATTGAGAAGCAGTCCGATGTTCTTCATATTCATACCAAGTGCATCATTCGTAGAAATCGAAAGAACAAGAGGCTTTTCATTTCTCAGGTGTGCCTTGGCTGCCATCAGTACCGGAGAGTCCGTGATTCCGTTTGCAAGCTTTGCCAGAGTGTTTCCGGTACAGGGAAGGATGACCAGAATATCCAGAAGGCTTCCGGGACCGATGGGTTCCGCCTGGGCGATGGTCCGTATGGGCGGTTTTCCGGTAATGCGTGCAGCCTCCTCCAGAAACGCATCGGCACGACCGAAACGGCTGTCGATAGATTGAGAGGCATCGGAAAAGATGGTCTGTATTTCAGCACCTTCATCCGACAGACTGCGAAGTCCCGTAAATGCCAGCTCCCAGGTGCAGAAAGAGCCGGTGAATGCAACACCGATTTTTTTTCCTTTTAATGACATAAAGATTCCCTCCTTATTGCGTTTTCTTCATGAATAATCAGATCGACGATAGCCTCAGCGGAGGATTCCGGAGCATAACGCCCCGGCAGTCCGGGCATCAGGCGGGCAGAAAGCCCGAGCCTTTGCGCTTCGGCGAAATCGGTACCTCCGGGGGCGGATGCCAGGTCAAGGATGCAGGCGTACGGTCTGACAAGGCTTAGCATTTCCCGGTCCAGCAGCAGGGCGGGAACCGTATTGAAAATAAAGTCAGATTCCTTCAGTGCCTGCTTTAACTGATGCAGATCATATACACCATCCGAGAAAATAGCCGCCTCGGCCTGCTGTACCCTGTTTCTTGCACATACATGGACCTGACAGTGAAGTCCTTTCAGCAGGGATGCAAGTGTTTTTGCGCATTTTCCATATCCAAGGATCAGGCAGCGGCTGCCATGAAGGTTTCGCGGACTCTGGCAGATGGCTTCTGCAACAGCACCTTCGGCAGTGGCAATGGAATTATACAGGGCGAGCTCTTCGCTGTTCATAAAGTCCATGACGCTGATGTTTTTCCGGGAAAGAGCAGATGAAAATGCCCCGGGAATACATCCGGCGAAGAGGCATTGGCCGCTTCGCAGACAGTCAGCAAGATCATCCAGTGAAATACTGCCTGTTTTTGTGTTCAGACTGCTTCCGTCTATGGACAGAGGGACTGGTGCAATGACGGTATGGGACAGGCGGACGGCATCCATCAGGGTCTCAGATACGTGAAAGGATGTATGGCTGTGTTCAGAAGCGTCAGCGTCTGAAGAATTGCACAGGGAGAAACAGCAGACCCGGTATCCCGCATCGAGAAGCTTCCGGGCAATATACACCTGACGCATATCGCCGCCGATGACAGAAAAATCAAAAGTTTGAGAAATCATACAGGAGAAATACCTTCCATAAAACAGTTTTCTAAGCGGTAACCATCATTACTATATGCACAGGGATCCTGTTATGTTCCATCAGAGAGGGGATGCGGTTACTCCCGGGTTTTTACGTAGCTTCCGCTTCACTGCACTCGCAAAAAACACGTCGAACTGTCTGACGTATGAATAGTAACTGAAAAGTAACTAATTTTACTCAAAAAGACAAAAACTCATAGTGCAAAATTTCTAAAAAAATGATAAGATAAAATATAAGATTTTACACAAAGGAGGTTTTTATGAAAAGAAAAAAACAATTCATCGGCATTTTGCTGTCGGTCAGTCTGCTTGCTTCAAGTATTCTGCCGGCAGCTGCATTTGAAAAGCCGGCAAATGCAGAGGAAGTGCTGCAGGATGGATATGCTTCGACCCAGGATGCATATGCGATCTATCCGGTACCGCAGCACACAGCGTACACGGCAGGAAGCTTTGAACTTGGAACGGATGTCCAGGTCGTAGCAGAGCCGGGGATCGATCAGTATACAGAGGATTTTCTGTCTGAGATCCTGGAGGATTACGGCAGAACGGAGAAGGAAAGCCAGACGGTAGCAGAGAGTCAGCAGATCCTTCTGGGAATCGATGGAAGTAATGGTGTGGTAGATACCTGGGCAGACAGCCACGTGCAGCTTTCAGATTCTGAACTGTTTACGAAAACAGATTCTTATGTAGTAAGTGCCAAGGATGGCACCATCATGATCCTGGGTAAGGATACGGATGCGGTTTATTACGGTCTGGCCACGCTTCAGATGATGTTCTCCTCTTTTAACGGAGAGAAATTTCTGAATGCCCAGATTGAAGACTATGCAGTGATGAAGACGAGAGGATTTATCGAAGGCTTCTATGGCGGATGGAACTATGAAGGACGTGAGAGCCTGATGCGGTTTGCCAGAGATGTGAAGATGAATACCTATATTTATGCTTCGAAAACGGACAGTTATCATAAAAATGATGTATTGTATCCGGCAGAAGATATTGCAAAAATTGCAGAGCTGGTAGAAGTAGGGAAGGAGACAAAGGTACAGTATGGCTGGTCTGTACATATTTCCTATTTCTTTAACAGGTTGAAAGATATGACGGTTGGCTCGGACGATTATAATGCAGCATTTGAGCAGAACTTTACAAAGCTGGTAGCAAAATTCCAGCAGCTTTATGATGCCGGAGTGCGGAAATTTGCAATTCTGAATGATGACTTCGGTGCGGGAAGCCACTCCGAGGTTGTGCGCTTCCTCAATAAGCTGGACAATGAGTTCCTTGTACCGAAGAAGTGTGAGAACCTGACCTACTGTATGCAGGGGTACAACAGAGCCTGGAGCGGTAATGGTGCAGAGCTTGAAGTGTTAAAGGGATTAAATGATTCCATCGACCTTTTCTGGACAGGTGACGATGTAAACTCACCGATCACCCAGGATACCGTGAATTTCCTGAGAGAGAAGACGAACCATGAACCGGTATTCTGGCTGAACTATCCGGTAAATGAGCATGGACCATCAGGCGTATATCTCGGAAACATCACACACTATGCGAGAGATGGAGTAACCGGTCTTGCAGGTGCGGTATCGAATCCATCCCGGTTTACCGAGGCAAACAAGGTGGGGCTGTACCAGCTTGGCTGCCTGTTCTGGAATAACAACAACTATCTGGAGAAGGCAAATACCATATGGGAGGAAGCCTTTAAATATCTGCAGCCGGAGGTATACGACGCATATCTGACCATTGCCAGGAATGTGTCAAACTGTCCGGGATCGGGACGTGTGCCGGCAGGTTTCCCGGAGTCAGAATATCTGAAGGATACACTTGATAAGGTCACCGAAGCAATCAACAGCGGGGCAACACTGGAAGGGGATGCAGATGTAACTGCTCTTATGACAGAATTTAAGCATATGACGGATGCAGTTACGGAATTCCGTGGCAGCTGCGCAAATACAGAGCTGGTGGCAGAGCTGGATCCATGGCTGAAATCACTGAATGATGTGGCAACAGCAGGCAGAAAGGTTCTGGAAGCACTGATCGCACTCGAGAAAGGTGATGTTATGGGCGGCTGGGATGCGTTCAGTATCGCAGGCAAGGCGATGGACACCCAGGACACCTACCCCACCTATCAGGGATCAAACAATAAGGCAAAGGCCGGAAGCAAGTATCTGGTTCCGTTTGTTAAGAGAGCAGTAGCAGTGGCAAAAGATATGCTGGCTCCGTACATGGGATCCGGTTCTGCAGAGCCGAATCCGGTATTTTATGGGATGTTTGGCGGAAATGCCGTTGAGGCAGGAGCGGAGAGCACAAAAGCCATGGACGGTAATCTGTCTACCTATGGAAGCTTTCAGACAGATCAGAAACTGAATGATTATTTTGGTATTGATTTTGGAACTCCTGTTCTGGTGAAAAATGTAACGTTTGTACAGGGCAAGGATGATACGCATCATGATATTTTCCACTTTTTCAGTCTGGAATATTCAGAAGATGGAAATACATGGACAAATGTAGAGGATTACACGGAAGAGGGTTCCATCCATAAGATTGAAAAAGCGTTAAATGTTAAGGCACGCTATGTGCGCGTGCGCCTTACGCAGCTTGGAGGAACTTATAACGGAAGCCATAAGAATAATTTCTGGACCTTTGTCCGTGAGGTTTCCGCAGACTGGGAAGAGATTCCGGCATATGAAGCAATCGGAAGTACAACGGAGCAGACGGGAAGTGTATCTGTGGAGGATAAGACCTATGCACTGACACTTGCCGGTGATGTTTCACTGGCACCTGGAGAATATGCAGGTATCAAGCTGGAGGAACTGGCACAGCTTACATCTGTTGTCTGCCAGGGATCAGGAACAGACGCTCTGACACTGGAGTATTCTGAAAATGGAGCAGTATGGCAGACCGTACCGGCTCAGCTGAATGGAGAGCTGGCTCGCTATGTGCGTCTGGTCAACCGGACAGAAAGTACACAGTCGATCACATTAAGCAAGTTTGAAGCAACCGTGGCTGAGGCACAGATGCGTCCGTCACTCAGTGTTTCCGGATTTTCAGGTCTGCAGGGCTCCTGGAGAGACCTGTTTGATGGTGACACCTCGACGACGGTACAGACGACAGATGCGCAGAGTAAGGATGATTATATCCTGGTAGATCTGGGTGTGACGACTGCCATCCATGATCTGCAGATCACAACGACAGATGACAAGCCTTTCCAGAATGCGAAGATTCAGGTTTCCGTGGATCAGAACACATGGGAAGATATCGCAACGGTAACGAATAAAGGCGGCGATGCTGTCCGTGACAATATCTTCTATCGCATTACAAAGAATCTGAATGGCAAAGAAGTCCGTTATCTGAAGCTTCTTATCACCGCAGATGCACAGGAAGCTCTGCAGCTCTGTAACATTGATATTAACAGGACAGCAGAAAAGGTGAACCATGCGATCACAGGTAATGTCACAGGTGATCTGGAAAAGATCATTGACGGAAGTATTTCCACTGTGTTTGCAGCAGAAGAGGTATCGGATGGTACTGCATATATTGAATATAAGCTGACAGAGAATACAAAGATCGATTCCGTTATTTTCCTGCAGGATGGTGCTGCCATCACGAATGCAAGAGTAACTGCACAGGTATATGACGGAGAGAAGATCGAGACGGTTTCTCTGGGAGAACTGGATATGGCCAGCAGACAGTTTGGACTGGATGTATCGAAGGATGTACTTTCCTTTAAAGTTACCTGGCCGTCAGGAACGACACCGGTATTGTATGAGATCATCACAACGACTCCGCAGGAGCAGAACCTGAAGAGCATCTGTACAGTGACAGAATCCGGTTCCGGTCTGCAGAAGGTTGAATATGCGGTGGATGATGACACGAATACCCGCTGGGAAGGAAATGCCATCAAGGGCGGAGCAGCGACCACGACCTCCTGGATCCAGGCAGATATGGGTGAAGGCAGGAACGTGTCTGTCAGCCGGATGACAGTAAGCTTCTATCTGAAGACTTATGCGACCGATTATGACGTTCAGCAGTCAGAGGATGGACAGGCATGGGAGACACTGGCAACGCTCACCAATGAAAATGGCGATACACGTGATCTGCTAAATACGATCACACTTGAGAAACCGGCTGTGAAACGCTATATCCGTCTGTTCTTCCGCAGCATGAATGCAAATGCGGCAGGGCACGCAGTAGGGATCCGTGAGTGGGACATCTATGGAACCACAGACAGAGAGATCCTGGAGCCGGCGGCTGCTACAGAGGAACAGATCGCACAGCTGCAGGGAATGATCCAGACCCTGAAGAGCAGTATTAAAGAAGCATCCGCATATCCGGAGGACAGCTATCAGGCCTATGCACAGGCACTGGCAGCAGCAGAGATGATCCTGAAGGGAAGCCAGCCGAAAGCGACACCTCTGCAGAACGCACTGGAAAATCTGGATACGGCGGCAAAACCGCTGAAGGATCTGGATGCAGCCAAAGAGAAGCTGCAGGAGCTGATAAACGGGCTGGATATCAAGGATGCATCTGCATATACGGAAGACAGCTATCAGGCCTATGTGGCGGCACTGGCAGCAGCGAATGCAGCACTTACGCAGGGAAATCTGAAGGCAGCAGATATCGAAAAGGCAAAGGCAGACCTGGAAGCAGCAGTGAGGGGCCTGAAAGAGAAGGATGAATCGAAGAATAGTCTGCAGGATTTCATTGATGGGTTAGAGGGAAGCATCAAGGATGCATCTGCATACCCGGCAGAACTTTATCAGGCCTATGTGGCAGCACTGGAAGCAGCGCAGGAAGTATTGAGTAAAGCTGATCCGGAAGCAGCGGATATCGAAAAGGCAAAGACAGATCTGGAAGCAGCTGTGAAAGCCCTGAAAGATCTGGATGCAGCAGCAGATGCGCAGAAAGAAGCACTGCGTGAGCTGATCAGCGGTCTGGCAGGAAGTATCAAAGATGCATCTGCATATACAGAGGACAGCTATCAGGCCTATGTGACGGCACTGGCAGCAGCGAATGCAGCACTTACGCAGGGAAATCTGAAGGCATCGGATATCGAAAAGGTAAAGATGGATCTGGATGCAGCTGTGAGAGCACTGAAGCCGGCAGATCCGACGAATCAGGATCCAGGCAATCAGGATCCGGGCAATCAGGATCCAGGTAATCAGGATCCGGGCAATCAGGATCCGGGCAATCAGGATCCGGGCAATCAGAAACCGTCAGATAAGGATCCATCTAAGCCGACTCCGCAGCCTGAACAGCCGGGCAATAATACGCCGGCACCGATTCCGGGAAAGGTTTATGAGAAAAACAAGGTAAACTATAAAGTGACCAGCGTTTCCGGACAGACGGTGGAAGCAGTGAATACTACGAATAATAAGCTTACATCAGTTAAGATTCCGGATCAGGTGAACATCGAAGGAAAGAACTATAAGGTTACCTCCATCGCAGCCTCCGCATTTAAGAATCATAAGAAGCTCAGAAGTGTGACGATCGGCAAGAATGTGACAGTCATCGGAGCAAATGCGTTTGCAAATTGTACGAGTCTGAAGAAGGTAACGGTAAACAGCAAGAGCTTAAAACAGATTGACGGTAAAGCATTCAGCGGATGTAAGAAGCTGACATCTGTCCGCATTAAGAGTACATCTCTTAAGAAGGTTGGAAAGAGTGCTTTCAAAGGTATCAGCAAGAAAGCAGTCATTAAGGTTCCGGCTGCAAAGCTCAAAGCCTATAAGAAACTTCTGGCTAAGAAGGGACAGAGCAAGACGGTAAAAATCACAAAGTAAAAGATTGACTGACAGATACACAGCTGTTATCTGACAGAAAAGAAACAGAGCGGATATCCTATGATCGGGATAACTGCTCTGTTTCTCTGTGTTTAGAATCTGATTTTCCGGACTTTTTTTCCAGGTATTTCAGAACGTCACGTTTTTCTTTTTCGGAAAGGAGGCGGAATAGTGTGAGAAGATATTGCTCATTCTTATCAGGAGATTTGATTCTGATCTTCTCACCGTTTTGTCCGGGTGAAGAATCAGGACTTCGAAGCAGGTAATCGAGAGAGACGTGATAAAAATCTGCCAGCTGAATGATCAATTCCAGCGGAGGAGTGCGTTTTCCGAGCTCATAATTGGAATAGGAAGGCCGCTCAATATTCACTTTATAACTGACATATCGCTGTGTATACTGATGATTTTCTCGCAATTCTTTCAGGCGTTTTCCAAGCCCCGTGTATCCCATTACGGTACCTCCTGCAGATTCCCTTTTACTGAACGGAATCAACGCTTTGCTGTTTGTACAGTGCCAGGTCCCGGAGAATATCCGCTTCATGAGTGCATGAAAACAGATGAATTTGTTCTGCCGGTGTCCTGAACAGTTATGTTCCGATTATAGCAAGGATGATGTGACGAAACTTGAAATGCAACAAAATGAAACATAAAAGTGCTATGTCATGCAAAGCATGATGCAAACCTCGCAGCAAGTACGCAAGAGCGCACCTGGATGGTAAAGAAAAGGGAGATCTGGCAGACAGATATTGCATAAATAAGCAAAAGACAGGAAAGAATATACAGGAGAATTCTGTGTAAAGGAGAGCAGTATGAAGCAGAAAATTACAACAGATCTGGCGGGAAATATGGAATACTTTCATGAGAAACTGGGAATTCGTAAGAGTTTTGATATCATTTGCCGGACAACGGTGGTGGCTGACCGTCAGGCATGTTTCTATTTTATTGACGGATTTATTAAGGATGACATTATGGAAAAGCTGATGGAATTTTTCTATTCTGTTACACCGGAGGATCTGCCGGAGGACAGCAGCGGGCTTTCCAGGGATGCCATGCCCTATGTGGAGGTGGAACTGCTTTCAGACCGGTCGGAAATTGAAACCAATATCCTTTCCGGTGTGCTTTGCCTGTTTATTGACGGATATGATAAATGTTTTGCGATCGACTGCAGGACGTATCCGATGCGAAGCGTGGCAGAGCCGGAAAAGGATAAGGTCCTCCGGGGATCCAAGGATGGATTCGTAGAGACGGTGGTATTTAACACGGCACTGATCCGGAGACGCATCCGAAACCCGTCACTTGTGATGGAAATGCAGCAGGCGGGGAGCAGTTCCAGAACAGACATTGTACTCTGCTATATGGATGACCGGGTGGACCGGAAATTTCTGGAGGATATCCGCTCCAGGATCCGGAATCTGAAGGTTGATGCACTGACGATGAACCAGGAAAGTCTGGTAGAGTGCCTGTACCGCAGAAAATGGTACAATCCCTTCCCAAAGGTAAAATATTCCGAACGGCCGGATGCGGCGGCAGCGAGTGTCCTGGAAGGAAAGATTGCTGTGCTGGTGGATAATTCTCCGGCAGCTGTTATTCTCCCGGTATCTATTTTTGATATTACCGAAGAGGCAGATGATTTCTATTTTCCACCGGTAACAGGAACCTATCTGAGGCTTACCCGTCTGTTTATCGGTGTCCTGACACTGGTGCTGACACCGCTGTGGATCCTGCTGATGCAGAATCCTCAGTGGATTCCACCGGCATTTGACTTTATCAAAATAGAAGGTGATGTAAATATCCCTCTGGTTTATCAGCTGCTGATCCTGGAGATCGGAATCGACGGACTTAAGCTGGCGGCGATCAATACCCCGAATATGCTTACCACGCCACTGAGTGTGATCGCTGCCCTGGTGCTGGGAGAATTTGCTGTGAATTCCGGGTGGTTTAATTCAGAGACGATGCTTTATATGGCATTTGTGGCAATTGCCAACTATACGCAGTCAAGCTATGAACTGGGATATGCCCTGAAATTCATGCGTATTCTTTTACTGATTCTGACAGCCGCTTTTGACTGGTATGGATTCCTTGCAGGAATCCTCATCACTTTGCTGTCTATTGGAACGAACCGGACCATATCCGGAAAGAGCTATCTTTATCCTTTGATTCCATTTAATGGAAAACAGCTTGCGCGAAGAATCTTCCGAAAGCGCATTTCCTTTCGTGACGGAGCCTGACAGTAACCAGTAAATTACTATTACGAATAACATTGAAAAAGAAGGGCATATTAGGGAAGAAAACATTTTTGAAAAGGAGAATATTTATGAAACAGTTGAAAAAAGTTGTTTTATGTATGACACTGACTCTTTGCGTCATGGGGCTTGCAGCCTGCGGAACAAATCGAAACACTACACAGACGACAGAGAACACACAGGCAACAGAGACGAACAAAGCTACCGAGAATAACAAGGCAACAGAGACAGGCAGAACCACGGAAAACACCACCACGACGGAAACAAACCGCACCACGGAAAATACGACAGAAACAAACCCTGCCACAGAGACAACCGGCGACACCAACAGGGTCAATGATGCAACCACAGGAACGAGAAACGGAGAAGGTGTCGTAGATGAAATCGGCGATGATATCCGCAATGGTGTAAATGATATCGCAGATGACCTGGACGGAAACAATACGGATAACAATACAAACAGAAGAAACAATGCAAATGGCACCAATGATACAAACAGTGCAACAGAGACAAACAGAGCAAAATAAAAGGAAAGCCTCGAAGAGGCGATTTTGCGAATGGACTCTGAATAGTTACCGCAACATGTATGCCCGGACAGAAAAATTTCTGCCCGGGTTGTTGTTTCGCATGCCTGTGATATGCCATCATATTAGCCGTGGAAAAAAATTCTGCCCGGGTTGCTATTTTACACGGATATCCTGTATAATCAGAAAAACGATAACTGTACAGAAATGTTCAGATATACCTGCTGCGAGGTGTGTGTCATGCTGCGCCTGATGTACCAGCTGCGGAGTGTATGTCATGCTGCGCCTGATGTGCCAGCTGCGGAGTGTATGCCCGGCGCTGAACAGCTGTCAGATGTGTAATGGATCAGAAAATGATTTTGGAGGAAGAGGAAAGATGAGATTTCGACCATGCATTGATATACATAACGGAAAAGTGAAGCAGATCGTGGGGGGAACGCTGGCGGATCAGGGAGACACGGCGGCGGAAAATTTTGTGTCCGTACAGGATGCGCCATATTATGCGGATTTTTACAGACGGGACGGGATACGGGGAGGACACATTATCCTGCTGAATCCTGCCACATCTCCTTACTATGAAGCGACGAGAGCACAGGCTGTGGCAGCTCTGAGAGCTTATCCGGGCGGTATGCAGGTGGGAGGAGGCATCCATGACGGAAATGCTTCTGAGTATCTGGAGGCGGGCGCTTCCCACGTGATCGTCACGAGCTTTGTCTTTTCTGACGGTATCCTGAACTACAGGAATCTGGAGAAAATGAAAAGTGCGGTGGGAAGAGAACGCCTGGTTCTTGATCTGAGCTGCCGCAGAAGGGGAGATGAGTACTGGATCGTAACGGACCGCTGGCAGAAGTTTACGCAGGTCGCCTTAAATGAGAAAACGATGGATGAGCTCGCTTCCTTCTGTGATGAATTTCTGATCCATGCCGTAGACGTGGAGGGGAAGGCACGGGGAATCGAGGAAAATCTGGTAAAAATGCTGGGAAACTGGCAGGGCTTGCCCGTCACCTACGCAGGAGGCGTGGGGAGCTTTGAGGATCTGGAAAAGCTGCGGATCCTCGGAAAAGGAGCGGTGGATGTGACCATCGGCAGCGCGCTCGACCTTTTTGGAGGCAGTATGCCCTACCGGGAGGTGCTGAGAGCCTGCGGTGAATGATTACGGTGTTACTGGTCACGGAGTGAACAGTTTTCCGCGCTCCCTTTTGACCCTGGCATCAAATTAACAGATAATTTATGAATATTTTGTTGTAAATCATACAAAATATGGTATAATGTCTGTATAGCACAGGAAGGCAGAAATAGCGTTGCTCTTCACTGGATCAGAAGCTTAGAGTTCCTTTTTATGAAAGGAGAAAAGTGAACAGCAGCGAACAGCATTCCAGGTGCCGTAAATTTAAGGAAAAGGAGTTGGGCAGCATGCGTTTTACGATTAGTGGAAAGAACATCGAGGTTACGGAAGGCTTAAAGAATGCAGTGATGGACAAGCTTGGAAAGCTGGAAAGGTACTTTACTCCTGAAACAGAGATTCATGTAACCCTGAGTGTGGAAAAAGAAAGACAGAAGATCGAAGTGACGATTCCGGTCAAGGGAAATATTATCCGCTCCGAGCAGGTCAGCAATGATATGTATGTATCGATCGACCTGGTAGAGGAAGTCATTGAGAGACAGCTTCGCAAATATAAGAACAAGATTATCGAGAAACATCAGAATGGTGGAAACTTTAAGAAAGAATATATTGAAAAAGAGGTTCCGGAAGAGGAGGATGTGAAAATCATCCGCACCAAGCACTTTGGAATGAAGCCTATGTTCCCGGAAGATGCCTGTGTACAGATGGAGCTTCTCGGACATAACTTCTTCGTATTCAGCAATGCGGAGACCGGAGAGGTAAATGTTGTTTATAAGAGAAAAGGAAATACCTACGGACTGATCGAGCCGGAGTTCTGATCGTTCTGTAAGGGATGAATGATAGGGAAGCTGCCGCACCGCTTTATGAATGGCTGTGCGGCAGCGTTTTGTTCGCAGCCTTTTTGGCGCAAAGAAAACGCCAAGAAATCAAGTTCATAGCTTATTCATAAAAAATTTATTGTTTCTTTTACCGGAAAGTGATAGAATACAAGGTAGTTTGCCGTGAAAAGTACATAATAAATCGCGGCATATAGATCCGCAACGGATGAAACCCGCCGGAAACAGATGAGATGATAGGAGAAAGAACATGAATCTGATTCAAAAAGTATTCGGTACTCACAGCGAGCGTGAGGTAAAGCTGATCATGCCTCTCGTGAAAAAGATTGAAAGCCTGAGACCGACGATGCAGGCTTTGTCTGATGAAGAGCTCAGAGACAAGACAAGAGAATATAAGAAAAGACTGGCAGAGGGGGAGACACTCGACGATCTTCTGCCAGAGGCATTTGCTACGGTGCGTGAGGCGGCGAAGCGTGTGCTGAACATGGAGCACTATCAGGTGCAGCTGATCGGAGGTATCATTCTTCATCAGGGACGTATTGCCGAGATGAAGACAGGAGAAGGTAAGACCCTGGTATCTACGCTTCCGGCTTATCTGAATGCTCTTGAGGGCAAAGGTGTTCATATCGTTACCGTCAATGACTATCTGGCACACCGTGATGCCCAGTGGATGGGAAAAGTACATGAATTCCTCGGTCTGACTGTGGGATGTGTTTTAAATCCGATGGACAATGATGAACGCCGGGCACAGTATGCATGTGATATTACTTATGTAACGAATAACGAGCTGGGCTTTGATTACCTGAGAGACAACATGGTAATCTACAAGGAGCAGCTGGTGCAGAGAGAGCTGCATTATGCCATCATCGATGAGGTGGACTCGGTACTGATCGATGAAGCGCGTACTCCTCTGATCATTTCCGGACAGAGCGGAAAGTCTACAAAGCTTTATGAGGTCTGCGATATTCTTGCAAGACAGTTGGAGCGGGGAGAAGCCAGCGGTGAGGTTACGAAGATGTCTGCGATCATGGGCGAAGAAATCACCGAGACCGGAGATTATGTAGTCAATGAAAAGGACAAGGTCGTAAACCTGACGGAGCAGGGAATCAAGAAAGTAGAGAAGTTCTTCCAGATCGAGAATCTGGCAGATCCTGACAATCTGGAGATCCAGCACAATATGAACCTGGCTCTGCGTGCACACAGCCTGATGCACAGGGATCAGGACTATGTGGTAAAGGATGACCAGGTACTGATCGTCGATGAATTTACGGGACGTATCATGCCGGGAAGAAGATATTCCGACGGACTCCACCAGGCGATCGAGGCGAAGGAGCATGTGAAGGTAAAGAGAGAGAGCAAGACACTGGCTACCATCACCTTCCAGAACTTCTTCAATAAATATACAAAGAAATCCGGTATGACCGGTACGGCACTCACAGAGGAGAAGGAGTTCCGTGACATCTACGGAATGGATGTTATCGAGATTCCGACCAACAAGCCGATCGCGCGTAAGGATCTGGATGATGCCGTGTACATGACAAAGAAAGAAAAGTTCCATGCAGTCGTTGAGTCGATCAAGGAAGCACATGACAAGGGACAGCCGGTTCTGGTAGGTACGATCACCATCGAGACCTCCGAGCTGCTCAGCGGCATGCTGAAGCGCCAGGGCATTCCGCATAAGGTGCTGAATGCCAAGTTCCATGAGCTGGAGGCGGAGATCGTAGCCGAGGCAGGACGTCACGGAGCCGTTACCATTGCCACCAATATGGCGGGACGTGGTACCGATATCAAGCTGGATGAAGAGTCCAGGGCCGTGGGCGGACTGAAGATCATCGGTACCGAGCGCCATGAATCCAGACGTATTGACAATCAGCTCCGCGGTCGTTCCGGACGACAGGGAGATCCGGGTGAATCCAGATTCTACATTTCTCTGGAGGACGACCTGATGCGTCTGTTCGGTTCTGAGCGTCTGATGGGTGTATTCAAATCCCTGGGTGTTGCGGAGAATGAACAGATCGAGCATAAGATGCTTTCCAAAGCGATTGAAAATGCCCAGAAGAAGATTGAGAGCAACAATTACGGTATTCGTAAGAACCTGCTGGAGTATGACCAGGTAAACAACGAGCAGCGTGAGATTATTTATAAAGAAAGACGGCGTGTGCTGGATGGTGAGAGCATGCGTGACTCCATCCTGAAGATGATCACAGACACGGTGGACAATACCGTGGATATGTGTATCTCCGATGATCAGAGCACGGAGGAGTGGAACCTTGTCGAGCTGGATTCTCTTCTGGTGCCGATCATTCCGCTGAAGATCACGGTGAAAGAGCGCATGAAGAAGAATGAGCTGAAGCAGTCCTTAAAGGAGCAGGCTGTGAAGCTCTATGAAGCGAAGGAAGCAGAGTTCCCGGAGGCAGAGCAGCTTCGTGAGATGGAGCGTGTGATCCTGCTGAAGGTGATCGACCGGAAATGGATGGATCATATCGACGATATGGATCAGCTCCGTCAGGGAATCGGACTGCAGGCATATGGTCAGAGAGATCCGCTGGTAGAATACAAGATGAGCGGCTACGAGATGTTCGATGCCATGTCGGCAGGTATCCAGGAGGATACGCTCCGTCTGCTTTACCACATCAGGATCGAGCAGAAGGTCGAGAGAGAAGAAGTAGCGAAGGTAACCGGAACGAATAAGGATGATTCCGGCCCGAAGGAGCCAAAGAAGAGAGCGGAGATGAAGGTATATCCGAATGATCCGTGTCCATGCGGCAGCGGTAAAAAGTATAAACAGTGCTGCGGCAGAAAAAAATAAGTTACCTTTCGCTTCGTTACACTCACAGAAAACACCTCGAACTGGCTGACGTGTGAATAGTAACAAAAATAAGACAGCATGGCTTCTCGGACCGGATCCCGCGAAGCCATTTTATACAGAAATAGAAAGAAGGTGAAGCTATGGTAGAATTAGACCAGTTCAGATATACACTGAACACATATGAAAAACCATTAGTGGAAGTGAGGGATTCACTTTGACCTGGCCAATAAGGAAAAACGGATCCAGGAATTAGAAAGAAAGATGGAAGAGCCGGATTTCTGGGACAGACCGGAGGAGTCCCAGGAGGCGATGAAGACATTAAAGGACTTAAAGGATGATATTGAGACGTATCATGCGTTAAAGGAGCAGTTTGAGGAGATCGAGACGCTGATCGAAATGGCAAAGGAAGAAAATGATGCCTCACTGATACCGGAAATCCAGGAGACACTGGATACCTTTATCAGTACCTACGAAAATATCCGTATCAAAACACTCCTCTCCGGAGAGTATGACAGGGATAATGCCATCGTGACCCTTCATGCGGGGGCGGGAGGCACAGAGTCCTGTGACTGGGCAGGGATGCTTTACCGTATGTACAGCCGCTGGGCAGACAAGAAAGGTTATTCTCTGGAGGTTCTGGACTATCTGGATGGTGAAGAAGCCGGAATCAAGTCTGTGACCTTCCAGGTGAACGGAGAGAATGCTTACGGCTATCTGAAATCAGAAAAGGGCGTTCACCGTCTGGTGCGCATCTCGCCGTTCAATGCAGCGGGAAAACGGCAGACATCCTTCGTTTCCTGTGATGTCATGCCCGATATCGAGGAGGATCTGGACATCGAGATCAGAGATGAGGATCTGAGGATCGATACCTACCGTTCCAGCGGAGCAGGCGGCCAGCACATTAACAAGACCTCATCGGCGATCCGTATCACACATCTTCCGACAAATATCGTGGTACAGTGTCAGAATGAGCGTTCACAGTTCCAGAATAAGGATAAGGCCATGCAGATGCTGAAGGCAAAGCTGTATCTCTTAAAGCAGCAGGAAAATGCCGAAAAGGTATCCGGCATCCGCGGCGAGATCAAGGAGATCGGCTGGGGAAGCCAGATCCGTTCCTATGTCATGCAGCCCTATACGATGGTAAAGGATCACAGGACAGGGGCAGAGTCAGGAAATGTGGACAGCGTCATGGATGGAAACATCGACCTGTTCATGAATGCCTATCTGAAATGGATCACTCTGGGAGAGAGTTCGGGAGACACAGAAACGATCGAGTAAAAGAAAAGTAAAACAGACTGTGCGGCAAAAATGCCGCTGGTCTGTTTTTGTGCTTGTTATGGATATCATTCGAATAAGATTCTTACAGGAGCAGATTGCCTTTTAACTCCGGGTTGTCTTTCGTGAGCAATCTTCCTGTGGAATCCGAGGGGGTTCTGCCCCGTTTCTTACTCATTTCCAGGCGTGTCATAAATCACTTATCCACAGCAATGCAAGTATGGCGAGAGCCATACATGAGCAAAAGGAAAGCCTCGCAGAGGCGATTTTGCGAATGGACTCTGAACAGTTACACAGAATTTAAAAAGAGAACATAGTATGTACGGAATTTTTGAATCGAATACGTGAAAAGTACAAAAGGAGGACCTATGAAACAGAGAAAGATAAGACAGACAATGGCCGGGATCCTGGCGGCAGCAGTTGTATGCGGAAATGTTACCGCTCCGGCAGTGACGGCACAGGCGGCAGGAAGCAGCCTGGAGAAATCTGCGGAAAAGATCGTAAAGAAGGTCGTAAAAAAAGAAACAGATCAGAAGAAGCAGCTGAAGAAGCTGTTCCAGTATGTAGAAAAGAACTATGGATATGCCAGAGCAGTGGGATTCCAGAGCACGAAGGGATGGGAAAAGACCTATGCTGCAGAGATGATCAGGAAAAAGAACGGAAGCTGCTATCACTATGCGGCTCTTTACGCATGTCTCGCGAAAAAGGCGACAGGACTGCCGGTGAGGATCTGCATCGGAACGACCAATGGATTTAACGCCTCCAGATGGCAGCCACATGCCTGGTGTGAGGTAAAGGTTGGTAAGACATGGTATGTATGTGATGCCAATATGGACAAATTTGCTGCAGGCAGCAAAGGAAAATACTTCATGAAGAGCATCAAAAGCATGAAGAAAACTTATAAGACGGGCAAGAGAGTGACGGTATAATCCACACCAGAGAAGGTAACAAACGAGAAAGAGGAAAGGAAGAGAAACATGAATAAGATCAGAGGATGTCTTGCAGCCCTGGCACTGGGGCTGTGTCTGCAGATGCCTGCTGCGGTGATGACAGAAGCACCGGTGGTACAGGCTGCCCAGAAGAAAGGCCTGGTAAAGACCGGGAAGAAGTATGTTTACTATGCAAAGGGAAAGAAAGTACGGAATAAATGGGTGAATGTAAAGACCGGAGGGAAAAAATACCGGTATTATTTCGGAAAAAACGGTGTGGCCAGTACAGGTGTGAAGCAGATTAAGAATAAAATCTACTGTTTTAACGCCAAAGGGCAGATGCAGAAAAACGGCTGGTATAAAAAGAAGTATTATCTGGGGAAAGACGGAGCCGCTTATACCGGCATCCGCGTGATTGACGGTCAGATGTACAGCTTTGGAGCAGACGGAAAGCTGGATACGGCAAAGACAGAGCTCTTAAAGCAGTATAGCAGACAGGCGGAGGATGTCGCCGGGCTGCTTGGTATCATCGGAGAACCTTCTTCCAGAGATTACAGCCCGAGCTGCATGACCTGGGAGGGGCAGTCCGGGGAGGACGGCATCTGGAACTACGGCACCTTTACCGTTTATACCTTCCGGTACGGGGAAAAAGAAATCGTATGGATGTGCTATTAAGATACAGTGAGGTGAGTGATGGTATTTAGTTCCCTTGTATTTTTATGTATCTTTTTGCCAATCGTATTTTTCGGACATCTGCTCCTGCCGGGAATCCGGGCAAAGAATGCCATGCTTCTGGTGGCCAGCCTGATCTTCTATGCATATGGTGAACCGGTGTATGTGCTTCTGCTGGCGGCCTCTGCACTTTTGAATTATCTCTGGGCACTGGGGATGGAGCGCTTTGCAGAGAAAAAGAAGCTGCTGCTGGCCTGTGCGGTTCTTATGAACGTGGGACTGCTTGCAGTGTTTAAGTATGCGGGCTTCCTGACGGAGACTGTAAATGGCCTGCTGGGGACGGCATTGCCGGTACCGCAGATCCGTCTCCCCATCGGAATTTCCTTTTTTACCTTTCAGGCCATGTCCTATGTGATCGATGTCTACCGGGGAGTGAATTCGGCACAGAAAAATTTTGGGAAAGTGCTGCTTTACATATCCTTCTTCCCGCAGCTGATCGCCGGACCGATCGTGAAGTATCACGATATCGAGGCTGAGATCGAGAATCGCAGCCAGACGGCGGAAGGCGTGGCGAAAGGCATCCGCCGGTTTATCGCGGGACTGTCAAAGAAGGTGCTGATCGCCAATGTGATGGCAGTGGCGGCCGATGCCCTCTTTGCATCGGATGCCGGCAGTCTGGGTGCGGCGGCAGCCTGGCTGGGGGCGGTATCCTACCTGTTCCAGATCTATTTCGACTTCAGCGGTTACAGCGATATGGCCATCGGGCTGGGGTGGATGTTCGGATTTCATTTTAAGGAAAATTTCCGCTATCCCTACAGCTCTGACAGCATCCGGGAATTCTGGAGAAGATGGCATATTTCCCTGTCAGGCTGGTTTCTGGAATATCTGTACATTCCCCTGGGAGGCAACCGGAAGGGCAGGGTACGGACATGTATCAATAAATTTATTGTCTTCTTATGTACAGGAATCTGGCACGGGGCGAATGTGACCTTTCTTTTCTGGGGCATCTATCACGGATGCTTCCTGATGCTGGAGGAATTTGTCCCCTGGCTGAGAAAAAAAGGCGGCAGGATCAAACAGGCAGGTATGCATATCTACACCCTGCTGGTCGTGTGTATCGGATTTGTCTTTTTCCGGGCCGACACCATGAAGCAGGGATTTTTGTGGATAAAGAGCATGTTCACAGGATTTTCTGTGGATAACGGTTCCTTAAGTCTTTGCCTGCAGCAGCTCACGCCCCTGTATCTTGTGTCCTTTGCCGCAGCATGTGTGGCCTCCTTCCCGGTATGTGAAAGGTGGAGGGGGCGCAGAGGATATGAAACTGCTGCCACGGTGTGCAGCATGGCAGGGCTTGTCCTCTGTCTGCTGAGTCTGGCAGGCGGCACTTACAATCCGTTTATCTATTTCAGGTTTTAGGAGGGAAGCAGAATGAAGAAAAAATATTTCCTTTATACGGGGTTCTTTTTCGTACTCTGTCTGCTTCCGCTCATCGGAATGGCTGTGCCGGGGCGGGAAGCGGCTTCTGAGAACCGGACGCTGGCCAAGGCGCCTGTACTGAAGAATGAGGATGGATGGAATCTGTATTTTCTGTCAGATGCAGGTGCGTATTTTCAGGATCATTTCGGCTTCCGCCAGGAGCTGGTGACGGCAAATGCGCTGATCCGGGGAAACATCTTCGGGGTGTCGGCGGCAGACGGCGTGATCCGGGGAAGCGACGGATGGCTGTACTACAGGGATTCCCTGAATGACTATCTGGGAACCGGACAGATGAGTGAGCGGGCATTGTTTAATGTAGCTCATTCGCTGGCTATGATGCAGGAATATGTGGAGAGGCAGGGAGCGAAATTTGTGTTCACGATCGCCCCGAACAAGAACAGCCTGTACGGAGAGCATATGCCGTACTATGACAGCAGAAAGGTGTCGGATAAGAAGAATCTGACACGGATCCGTTCCTGGCTTGAGAAGGAAGGGGTGCAGTATGTGGATCTGTACCGTGTCCTCTCGGAGCAGGAGGAGGTACTCTATCATAAGAGAGACTCCCACTGGAACAATAAGGGCGCAGCCCTGGCGGCTGACACTCTGCTGAATGCGCTGGGAAAAGAGCACCTGACGCTTACGGAGGCGCCTTATGAAGTGAGGACGGATTTTACAGGCGATCTGGATGCGATGCTGTATCCGCTGGCAGTCACGCCGGAAGAAGAGATCTATTATGACGGTCTGGACCGGTTTGCTTATGTGGGAGAGGTGGAGAGTACATTCGACCCCAGGATCACAACGGTAAATCCGGGTGCCGGCGGGAGCCTTGTCATGTACCGGGATTCCTTTGGAAATGCACTGCTTCCGTTTCTGGCCAATCAGTACGGGGATGCCTGGTTTTCAAGAGGAATTCCCTATCAGATGACGGATCTGGCAGCTCATGGGGCGGATACGGTGATCGTGGAGCGGGCAGAAAGGTTCCTGCCGGAGATGGCAGAGAATCCGCCGCAGATGGAAGGCAGCCTGATGCTTCCGGAGGGTGAGATCATCCGGGAGGCGGCCAAAGTATCCGGGCTCAGGGCGGAGCAGCAGGGCGCATATGTGAAGCTGTCCGGAGCCGTGGATGAGGCATATCTGGAGAATGATTCCTGCATCGGTGTACGTGTGAACGGCAATGTCTACGAAGCCTTCCCAGCCACAGTGACTGTGGAGGATGAGAGTAGGGATGGCGGATTTGTACTGTATCTGGCATCTGATGCGTGGAAGGATGGCGGGGAAGAGATCGATATTCTCATTCAGAAGGGCGATACGTGGTATGAAATTGGTGGTTGTGTGATGTAAATACAGGCTGGTGTGGATACAGACTGGTATGGATACAGGCTGATGTGGATACAGGCTGGTGTGGATACAGGCTGGTGTGAATACAGGCTGATGTGGATACAAGCTGTTATGGATATAGACTTATGTGTATACAAGTCAATGTAAAAAATGATGTGAAAAGTAGTAGGAATAAAAACGAATCGGAATAAAATCGTATTCCGTGAAAACATCGAAGGTAGATGGAAAAATGACAAAATAGAAAAGAAAAAACAATACCATGTGGATGTGAACATCTGAACCGGTGGGAAGAGGAGGAGAAGAAATTGAAAAAAAGACAAATGATGATGATCTGTGCTCTGACAATCGCAGCATGCATGGCAACGGCATGTGGAAGCAGTACAGGAAAGGAAACAGCAAAACAGACAGAGTCTGTGGCAGAAACAGAAGCAGCGACGGAGCAGGAACGTGCGGCTGAGACGGAGAGTGAAAGCATGCGTGAGACAGCAGCTGAGACCGAAACAGCGGCACCCGACGAGACAGAGAAACAGGCTGCTGCAGAACCAAGGACGATGTATGTACTCAGTGATGTGTATATCCGACAGGCGGCAGATGCTTCCTCTGAGGCGGTGGCAGTGGCATACCTCGGGGATGAAGTAACTGTATATGAGGAGGATGAGAAGTGGTGCAAAGTAACCCTTGGGGACAAAGAGGGTTATGTGGTAAAAGAGTACTTAAGCGAGTCCAAAGAAGAGGCGGAGCAGGCAAAGAAGTCCGAGGAGGCAGCAAGAGCAAAGGCCGAAGCGGATGCAGCTGCCGCCGCAGCTGCGGCACAGCAGTCCCAGCCCTCCGGCGGCGGTAAATATGAGGTAAGCCGCCAGGCATATGATGACTGCGACGGAAGCGGGCATGGATATTATGAGATCACTTATTCGGATGGAAGTACGGCCATTGAAGAATATTAAAATGAAGAAATACGGAAAGAGAAAAACGATCATGGCAGCAGGACTGCTGCTTTTGATGAGCCTGCTTACTTTTCCTGTCCGGGCGGAGGCAGCGGCCAATACCTGGGTGACAGGAAAGGGATACCGTTATTACTATGATGAGAACGGTGAAAAAGTAAAGAGCAGGATAATAAAGATAGGAAACAGCCGCTACTTCTTTGACAGCAGAGGAAGAATGGTAAGGAAGACCATGAAGGTTATCCGGGGAAAGAGGTATTATTTCCGGTCAAATGGAAAAGCGGCAGTCGGCTGGGTAAATCTTGAGGGAAAGAAATATTACTTCGACAGTGAGGGATGCGGCGCGAAAGGTCTGACGGAGATTGACGGAAAGAAGTATTATTTTGCTGATGACGGAACCATGCAGATCGGATGGCAGATCATCGGGAAGAAAAAGGCGTATTTTTATCTGAAAACCGGCCAGATGGCAGTGAAGCGTACCATCAATGGGCAGAAGATCGATAAGAATGGCTATGCGAAGCTGACGCATGCCGATAAGGCGGAGGCGGCAGCCGTCAAAAGGGCGGCAGGGCTCCTGAAGACGATCACAAATGACAGCATGAGTAAGAGCCAGAAGCTTCGTACAGCCTATGCTTATATGTGCAGCCGCAGTCATTTCAGCTATGTCACCTGGAGAAACTTCTCCGTATATGACGGCTGGGAGTATGATTACGCCCTGGAAATCTATAACAGACGGGGCGGAAACTGTTACAACTTTGCGTGCGGATTTGCGGTGATGGCCAAGGTCATCGGTTATGAGCCCTATGTGGTCCGCGGGCGCATCCATGGAACACGTGACGGAGCCGCAGACGGCCTGACCCGTCACGCTTATGTGCGGATCGACGGATTGTACTATGACCCCGAAGCAGAGTTTGCAGGCTGGGCCTCCGACATCTATGGCGCCCCGGTCTATCCGGCAGGCGGACAGGTGCTGGGAGTGAGGAAAATATAGGTGACGTTTTTGATTGTAACTTGTCAACTGTTTTTTTGTATAAAACAGGCCGGGAATCCCCGGCCTGAAATCTCAATCTGTCATGAGTTGCTGATATTCACAGAGTTGTAAATCTCACGCAGCTCCTCTTCGGAAATGGTAGTAAGACTTGCTTTCACGAGTTCAAAGCCCGCTCCATTCTCAAAAAATTGTTTAGCTGTTTTCTTGTCCGACTCTTTAGCATACTCTTTAGCGTACTCTTTAGCGTACTCTTTAGCATATTCCTTAGCATAATCTTCCATAATCGCACACATCTGTTCAATTCCTCCTTCCGAATGTTTCAAAAAATGTACCCGCTCTGAAATCCTGGGAAATTTAGGATCATTTACTTCCGTCTGAAGGAAGCACTTCATCAGTTTTGCCCGGTCAGTGCCGTCATCCACCAGTGTGTTGACGAAAATACGGTGGAATCCGTCATCTACAACTGTCTTTGTTTCCCTTATAGTATTGTCTATATGGTAGGTTGTGAACCCCAGTCCAAAAGGATCAAATTCAGAGATGTAAACGGCATAAACAGTAGGCACCTGCTTAAAATTATCTCCTGGGTTTGTAACACTGGCTGTGATACAGGCAGCGTTATATCTCACCCTTTTCAGATGGTTGTCATTATCCGAACGCTGTACCTCAATGTTTACAGTTTCTCCAGAGCCAAGCCTGCATACGGCATCCAGACGGACCGAACGCCCATATAGGTTTTTTATGCTTTTCTGTGTCTGTACACTAAGCACGGTAAGCTCCGGATCCTCAAGGATGACCTGTAGAATTTCTTCGCAGACTTCTTTGTCTTCAGCAAGGACTTCGAAAAAAGTGTCATCTATCGGACGGAACTTTTGGATCCTTGCTAGTTTTTCTTCTTGACACTCCCCACAGCTAAAGCAGGGGGATTCTTGTTTCAACCACTACTGCATT
>UQCM01000003.1 GCA_900539525.1 uncultured Blautia sp. | reverse complement strand
ACAGCAGCAAAATGAAAAAGCAGACCGTGCAAGTTTACTTGCTAAGGTCTGATATTTCATTTTGATATTGGGCGGAACGCCCAACAGCCACAGACAGGAGCTGCGTGAGCAGCGAATAGTCTGCGAAGCAGACGGGTCTGCGGCCTGCTGTTCTGAAAAAAAGACAGCAGCAAAATGAAAAAGCAGACCGTGCAAGTTTACTTGCTAAGGTCTGATATTTCATTTTGATATTGGGCGGTTCTGAATGGTTAAGGAAAATGGAGGAGATATAGAAATGCTGAAAATGTTTCGCTATGTAAAGGAAAAGTGGTACTATATCGTGCTGATTATTGTACTGCTGTTTCTGCAGGCATCCTGCGATCTGGCACTTCCTGATTACACATCAAAGATCGTCAATGTGGGAATCCAGCAAAAAGGTGTGGAGGATGGAGTACCGGAAGAGATCCGGGAGGAATCCATGAAGAAGCTGTTTCTTTTTATGAGTGATGAGGAGCGGGCAGAAGTGGAGGAAAGCTACACACTGAAAGACGGAATTTATGTGCTTGACAGAATCTCTGCGGAAAAGCGGGAGGAGCTGAATGGCATCTTTGGTATTCCCATGCTGATGACAGCCGGAATCGCACAGGAGAGTGAAGAGACAGCAGCACTGAAAGCAAAGATGGGACTGCCAGAGCAGGCTGATATTTTCCAGGTGCTTGCACAGATTCCGGATGAACAGAGGCGGCAGATGTTTGCAGAACAGTTGAAAAAGTTCGGGGAGATGCCGGATTCCATCATTAGCCAGACGGCTGTTTCCTATGTGCAGGAGGAGTATGCACAGATGGGAAAGAATCTGGAGAAGATACAGACGGATTATATCAAAAAAGCCGGATTGCGTATGCTGGGAATGGCACTCCTGGTTATGATGGCTGCGGTGGCAGTCACCTTTCTCTCCTGTCGTGTGGCGGCCTATATGGGACGAAATCTGAGAAATCAGGTATACCGGAAGGTCCTCTCTTTTTCGGGAGAGGAGCTGAATCATTTTTCAACAGCATCTCTGATTACCAGGAGTACCAACGATATTCAGCAGATACAGATGCTGGCTACGATGATCTTTCGAATCGTTCTCTATGCACCGATTCTCGGTGTGGGGGGAGTGATCAGGGTCTTTCAGACGGACGCTTCCATGACCTGGATACTGGCGCTGGCTGTTGTACTGATCATGCTTGTGGTTGCGGTTTTATTTAAGGTGGCGATGCCGAGATTCACCCTGCTGCAGAAGCTGATCGACAGGCTGAATCTGGTGACCAGGGAGACACTGACAGGAATCATGGTCATTCGGGCGTTCAGTACGGAAAAACATGAGGAGGACCGTTTTGAAGATGCAAACCGTGAGCTGACAAAGACAAACCTGTTCGTCAATCGTGTCATGACCTTTATGATGCCGGTTATGATGCTGATCATGAATGGGATTACCGTGCTGATCGTATACAGCAGTTCCCATGCAGTGGATGCGGGCAATATGCAGGTGGGAAATATGATGGCCTTTATTCAGTATGCGATGCAGATCATCATGTCCTTCCTGATGATCACGATGATGTCCATCATGATTCCGAGAGCAAATGTATCAGCGAGACGTATCAATGAGGTCCTTGAGACAGAGGTTTCCATTCATGAGCCGGAGGAGGCTGTCCTTCCGGATGATAAGGTGAAAGGCAGCATAGCATTTGAACATGTCAGCTTCGCATATCCGGGAGCTGTGGAAAAGGTTCTGAATGATATTTCCTTTACTGCCCAAAAAGGTCAGACAGTGGCATTTATCGGAAGTACCGGAAGTGGAAAGAGTACGCTGGTGAACCTGATTCCCAGACTGTTTGATGTGACAGAGGGCGTGATCCGCGTGGATGGTGTAGATGTCCGTGAGATGGGATTAAAGGAATTAAGAGGAAGGATCGGGTATGTTCCACAGAAAGGAGTTCTTTTTTCGGGAACCATCGATTCAAATATCCGCTATGGTAAGGAAGATGCCACGCAGGAACAGGTAAGACGTGCGGCAGAAATTGCACAGGCGTGGGAGTTCATCAGTGAGAAGGATGAGGGTGTTGATTCACCGATCGCTCAGGGCGGCACGAATGTTTCGGGGGGACAGAAGCAGAGACTTTCGATTGCAAGAGCGGTTGCCAAAGAGCCGGAGATCTATATTTTTGATGACAGCTTTTCCGCACTTGATTATAAAACGGATGTGGTGCTGCGGCGTGCCCTGAAGCAGGAGACGAAGGATGCCACTACATTGATCGTTGCCCAGCGTATCAGTACGATTCTTCATGCAGACAAGATTATCGTTCTGGATGAGGGCAGGGTGGCAGGAGAAGGAACCCACAGAGAGCTTTTGAAAGACTGTGATGTTTACAGACAGATTGCCATGTCTCAGTTGTCAGAGGAGGAATTAGCCAATGAGCAATGAAAAAAACAGTAGGCCGGCAGGTCCTATGAGAGGACATGGAGGCGGACACATGATGGCCGGTGAAAAGGCCAGGGATTTTAAAGGGACGATGGCGAAACTGATCCGGTATATGAGCAGATATAAGATTCGCCTGACAGGAGTGTTTCTTTTTGCAGTGGGCAGCACGGTGTTTAATATTGTAGGGCCAAAGATTCTGGGTAAAGCGACGACAGAGCTTTTTAATGGCCTGGTGGCAAAGATTAACGGCAGCGGCGGAATTGACTTTGGGAAAATCGGGGTGATCCTGCTGTGGACGATGGGGCTTTATGCCTGCAGTGCTGTTTTCAGCTTTATACAGGGATTTATTATGACTGGTATTTCCAATGATGTGACCTATCGTCTGCGGCGTGATATTTCAAAAAAGATCAACAGGATCCCTTTGAATTATTATGAGAGCAGAACACATGGAGAAGTGCTTTCGCGTGTTACCAATGATATTGATACACTGCAGCAGAGCCTGAATCAGAGTCTGACACAGCTGATCACATCAACAACGACACTGATCGGTGTGCTGATCATGATGCTTTCGATCAATGTATGGATGACACTGGCAGCTTTACTTATTCTTCCGGTTTCTATGGGGATTATCGGAACAGTGATGAAGCATTCCCAGAAGTATTTCAAGGATCAGCAGAAGTTTCTGGGTGAGGTCAACGGACAGGTGGAAGAGGTATACAGCGGACATAATGTTGTAAAGGTATTTAATAAAGAGGAAGATGTGGTAAGAGTCTTTGAGGAGACGAATGATAAGCTTTATGAATCCGGATGGAAATCTCAGTTCTTTTCAGGAATCATGATGCCTGTCATGCAGTTTGTGGGTAACCTTGGATATGTGATGGTGGCGATTCTGGGCGGTTTTCTGACCATAAAGGGAGCGATCGAGGTCGGAGATATCCAGTCCTTCTTCCAGTATATCCGGAACTTCACGCAGCCGATCCAGCAGATCGCACAGGTGACAAATATGCTGCAGTCTTCTGCGGCAGCCTCAGAGCGTGTATTTGAGTTCCTTGAGGAAGAGGAAGAAGAACAGAGAGCAGAGGAACCGGCGGACATTCGCAAGATCGATGGAAATGTTTCCTTTGATCATGTAGCCTTCGGTTATCGTCCGGATAGGCTCATCATTCATGATTTTTCGGCAGATGTGAAGCAGGGGCAGAAAGTAGCGATCGTAGGGCCTACCGGCGCAGGAAAGACGACGATGGTAAAGCTGCTGATGCGTTTCTATGATGTGAATCAAGGCAGTATCAGAATCGACGGACATGAGCTGAAAGAGTTTAACAGGAGTGAGCTCCGTGAGATGTTCGGCATGGTATTGCAGGATACCTGGCTGTTCCATGGTACGATTATGGAAAATATCCGCTACGGCCGTCTGGATGCAACGGATGAAGAGGTGATCGCAGCGGCGAAGGCTGCACATGCCCATCGTTTTATTATGGCACAGCCGGGAGGCTACCAGATGGTGCTGAATGAAGAAACCAGCAATATTTCACAGGGACAGAAACAGCTGCTGACGATTGCCAGAGCGATCCTGGCAGACAACAGGATCCTGATTCTTGACGAGGCGACTTCGTCTGTGGACACGAGGACAGAGATCCGTATTCAGAAGGCCATGGATCATCTTATGAAAGGAAGAACGAGTTTTGTGATCGCGCACAGACTTTCAACGATCCGGGATGCGGATCTGATCCTTGTCATGAAGGATGGCGATATTATTGAACAGGGAACACATGAAGAATTGCTGGCACAGAAGGGATTTTATGAAAATCTGTATAACAGTCAGTTTGAAAAAATCTACGAAAACCCTTTTCAATTGCCGGATGGTTGTATATAATAAAGAACATATGAACTGCGGATTTTTATGCTGCAGGAAATTCCCCTGAATTTCCCGCGGCACAAAACCCTCCGGGAAAGAACCCTGTAGGAATATCGGGCACATCCCTCTTTTCGCAGGCTCAAGAATAGAGAAAGGAGTATGGCAGCTGTGTATGAAACACACAGTTGCAGAGTATTCGCATGACTTCAACAGATATTGGAATTGATCTGGGAACGGCCAGTATACTGGTTTACGTCAGAGGAAAAGGTGTGGTTTTGAAGGAGCCCTCTGTTGTGGCTTTTGATAGAGATACAAATAAAATCAAGGCGATCGGAGAAGAGGCCAGGCTGATGCTGGGGAGAACACCGGGAAATGTGGTGGCGATCCGGCCGCTGAGGAAGGGGGTTATTTCTGACTATACGGTAACTGAGCAGATGCTTAAGTATTTTATTCAGAAAGCGATCGGACGACTGTCCTTTCGAAAGCCTCGTATCAGTGTCTGTGTACCGAGCAGCGTGACGGAGGTAGAAAAAAAGGCGGTGGAAGATGCCACCTATCAGGCAGGCGCAAGGGAGGTAACGATTATCGAAGAGCCCCTGGCGGCAGCCATCGGCGCGGGGATAGACATTTCAAGACCGTGCGGGAATATGATCGTGGATATCGGAGGAGGAACCTGCGATGTGGCTGTCATCTCCCTGGATGGTATCGTGGTCAGCACGTCCATTAAGGTTGCGGGAGATGATTTTGATGAAGCAATCATACGTTATGTGCGGAAAAAGCATAATCTGCTGATCGGCGAGAGGACTGCGGAGGATATAAAGATCAACATCGGAACGGCGATTGAAAAACCGGAGCAGAAGGTGATGGAGGTCAGGGGAAGAGATCTGGTGACCGGACTTCCCAAGACGGTCAGGGTGACATCCGAAGAAACGAGAGATGCACTGAAAGAAGCGACTACGCAGATCATTGAGGCGGTGCACAGCGTTCTGGAGCGCACACCCCCTGAGCTGGCGGCGGATGTAGTAGACCGTGGAATCGTCCTGACAGGGGGAGGCGCTTTGCTGAACGGTCTGGAGGAATTGATTGAAGAAAAGACCGGGATCAACACCATAACGGCAGAAGATCCGATGACAGCGGTTGCCATCGGAACAGGGCGATTTGTAGAACTGACAGCCGGGAATGGAAAGCTGGAGGATTGATACAAAAGGAGCTGTGACAAAAGCAGCTCCTTTTGTGACGGTACGATGCATCATGTATGCTTCGCAGTGTCAGCTTTACAGCCTGCGAAGGCGGAGCCGGATGTCTGATCAAGAAATGGATGCTGCCTGATTAAGAAATGGATGCGGGAGGAAGCATGGAGAAAATACAGGGATATGTGGATCATATCATTTACAGGAACAGTGAAAATGGATATACAGTTCTGGTGCTCATTTGTGAGGAAGAGGAAGTTACCTGTGTGGGAAATATGCATTTTATCAGCGAAGGAGATGCAATCGAAGCGTCAGGACAGTATCGGGAGCACGGAACCTACGGCAGACAGTTTCAGGTGACATCTTATGAGATCAGGACACCGGAGGATGTGGTTTCTATTGAACGATACCTTGGATCAGGTGCGATTAAAGGAGTCGGTATGGCACTTGCAGCCAGGATCGTAAAGAAATTCAAAGCGGATACCTTCCGGATCATGGAAGAGGAGCCTGAACGACTGGCGGAGGTTAAGGGTATCAGTGAGCGAAAGGCGAGAGAGATTGCAGAGCAGATTGAAGAAAAGCGTGACATGCGAAAGGCCATGATCTTTCTGCAGCAATATGGAATATCAAACAGTCTTGCGGTAAAGATTTATAATACCTACGGCCCCCGGCTTTATCAGGTGATAAGGGAGAATCCTTACCGGATGGCGGAGGACATCAGCGGAATCGGGTTTCGGATGGCAGACGAGATCGCATGCAGGGCGGGCATTCACACGGATTCCGATTTCCGTATCCGAAGCGGGATTCTCTATATGCTGCAGCAGGCGTCCGGAGAAGGCCATATCTATCTTCCTGAGAATCTACTGATGGAGCGAACCGTGGAACTGCTGGGGGTGAGCAGGGAATGTGTTGAAAAGCATCTCATGGACCTTGCGGTGGATCGAAAGCTGATACTCAAAGAGATGGAAGGAAATGTCTGTGTATACAGCACTACGGCATATTATCTGGAGCTGAATACGGCGAAGATGCTGCATGATCTGAATATCTCCTGTGAAGTGTCTGAGACAGCAGTTCTGAAAAAGGTTGAGAGCATTGAGAAAGAGAGGAAGATCGTACTGGATGAGAGGCAGAAAGCGGCCGTGGTAGAAGCAGCGGGGCACGGGATCCTTGTAATTACAGGAGGGCCGGGAACCGGAAAGACGACAACGATCAATGCATTGATTGATTATTTTGAATCCGAAGGGTTGACGCTCCGTCTGGCTGCGCCTACAGGACGTGCAGCGAAGAGAATGACGGAGGCTACAGGCTACGAGGCACAGACGATCCACAGGCTTCTGGAGGTAAGCGGAAATACGGAGGGGGAGAGCAGGGGACAGTTCGAGAGAAATGCCGAAAATCCGCTGGAGGAGGATGTGATCATTATTGATGAGATGTCGATGGTGGATATCTTTCTGATCCATGCACTTTTACTGGCCCTGCCTGTGGGAACCAGACTGATCATGGCCGGTGATGTGAACCAGCTGCCGTCTGTAGGACCCGGCAGCGTGCTGAAAGATATTATTGATTCCGACAGCTTTCCGGTGGTCAGGCTGACAAAGATCTTCCGTCAGGCATCCGAGAGTGATATTATTGTGAATGCTCATAAGATCAATAAGGGAGAGCACGTGGTTCTGGATAATAAGAGCAGAGACTTTTTCTTTCTGAAGAGACAGGATGCAAATGTGATCATCAGTATTGTCATCACGCTGGTACAGCAGAAGATGCCGAAATATGTGCACGCTGACCAGAGCGAGATACAGGTGCTGACACCCATGAGGAAGGGACTTTTAGGAGTCGAACGCCTGAATAACATTCTTCAGGAATACTTAAATCCTCCGTCCCCGGAAAAGAAGGAGAAGGAATACGGAAATGGCCGTTTCCGGGAGGGTGACAAGGTCATGCAGATCAGGAATAACTATCAGACCCAGTGGGAGATCAGAGGAAAATACGGTATCGCTGTGGAAAAGGGAACAGGAATCTTTAATGGAGATATGGGTATCATCAGGGAGATCAATACATATGCAGAGCTTATGACAATAGAATTTGATGAAGAAAGATTTGTGGAGTATTCTTTCGGACAGCTGGATGAACTGGAGCTAGCCTATGCCGTTACCATCCATAAGTCCCAGGGGAGCGAGTATCCGGCGGTTGTGATCCCTCTGCTTCCCGGTCCGAGGATGCTGATGAACAGGAATCTGCTTTATACTGCGGTAACACGGGCAAAATCCTGCGTGACACTGGTAGGTGATGAGAGGACATTTTATCAGATGATAGACAACACTTTTGAGCAGAAACGCTATACATCTCTGAAGGAACACATTCTGGAACATCCGTGCAGTGTTATTCCGAAAAGGGCAAAGAGCAGCGGCCCGGATTCTGTTCGTTTGCCTGACAGTAGAACCGGGAATCCAGACTAAGGGACAGAAAGAAACAGGCATGTTATGTACCAGTACTCCGGGAGAGAGCACAGGTATTCGTATGAATCAGATATTGAAAGAACTTGCAGGGATCCTATATCCCAGACATTGTCCGTTGTGTCATGAGGTCGTCAGGAAACGGGGGGAGCTGATCTGCCCGGCCTGCAGAAAAGAATTGGATCCAATCGGGGAGCCCAGGTGTAAAAAATGCGGGAAACCGGTCAGAACACCAGAGGAGGAATACTGTCAGGACTGCAGGGAGCGGAAGCACTTATACGTTCGCGGGATGGCAGCACTTCCCTATAGTGGAAAGATTAAAGAGTCCATTTATCAGATGAAATTTCACAACAAAAGAGAATATATCGATTTTTACGGTCCCTATATGGCCGGTGTGCTTGGAGAAGCAGTGATGGCATGGAAAGCAGACGTGCTGGTTCCGGTTCCGCTCCATCGTTCCAGACTGAGAAAAAGAGGATTTAATCAGGCGGCGCTTCTTGCCGGGCATATAGGCAGAGCTCTTGCTATTCCTGTACGAACAGATCTTGTACAAAGGATCCGGGCAACCAGACCCCAGAAGGAGCTTCTGTACAGAGAACGGCAAAATAATCTGAAAGGGGCTTTTAAAATCAGTCATTATGATGTAGAATTAAAGAAAATTATCCTGGTGGACGATATTTATACAACAGGAAGTACGGTTGATGAGATAGCAGGAGAGCTTCTGAAGGCGGGAGCGGAGGAGGTTTATTTTATCAGTCTGTGTATCGGGCGGGATGACAGTTAACCCTTTTCTGAAAAGGTTTTCTGTGTTATACTGATACTAGTCTTGTCGATGAAAAAGCATTCTGCGTCATTCGCTTGAAAATGAATCTGTCAGTACACTGGTACGATTCACAGGTCACCCGAACCGGGGTGTTTATGTGAGTGAAGAGAAGCGTGTTACTGTCATGGAGTGAACAGTACTTTAAATCTGAACAGGAGGACAGGGGCGCAATGAAAGAAAAAAGAGTCATACTGATGACGAAGCTGGCAGATTTTGAACAGAAAAATCAGGAATTTCTGCTCAATGCCGGAACGTATTACCGCAGTGACTATATCGGGGTTCATCTTTTAAAAAACTGCATTCGTGTCACCGTAGCATATTTCATAGGGGCTGCACTCTGGGCGTGCAGTCATATGGACTTTCTTATGAAGAAGCTGAATACGATGGATATCAGAGGGATAGGAATGAGAATACTGATGTCCTATGGTGTGATTCTGGCACTGTTCCTGCTGTTGACCTATGTGATCTGTACCGTGAGGTTCTATCGGGCAGAGAAAAAGCTTCAGACTTACAGAAATATGCTGGAGCGTCTGATCGTGGAATATGACAGGGAAGAGCCGGAGAGCAGGAGGAGAGATAGAAGAAAGCAGGGAGGTATTGACCATGACAGCACTGTTAAGCTTTAGGGAGGCCATACGGCAGCTTTATGCAAAGTACGATACATATATGATCTCAATATGGAAATTTCTGTTAGCGATAGCATCCTTTCTGATGATTAATGGGAAAATGGGATTTTTAGAGAAACTGGACAGCATTTTCATTGTGCTGATCCTGGCTCTTTTCTGTTCCTTCCTTCCGGTAAATGCCATCGTACTGGCCTCGACAGCATTGATTCTGGGGCATCTTTACGGACTTTCCCTTCCGGCTCTGATCGTGGGAGGAGGTATTCTCATTATAGTACTTTTGCTGTATTTTGGAACAGTTCCGCAGACAGGTTATGTACTCGTGGTGACGATGCTGGCCCTGGCACTGGGTATGCCGTGTATGATTCCTCTTGTGTTCGGCCTGATTTCAGGTCCGGTTGCTGCGGCAGCGATCTGTTTTGGCACGGTTTCCTTCTATACACTCCGTGCAGTAACAGGGGTGGCAGACATGTCTGCCTCTGCGGAAAATGCTTCAGCGGCTGAAGAGTCAAAGGCTCTGGTGGAGAATGTGAAGCATATTCTTGAAAGTGTACTGAAAGAGGAGAAGCTGGTGTTGATGCTGATTACCATGATTGCGGTACTTCTGGTTGTATATCTGATTCGCAGGATGGCAGTAAAGCATGCATGGACGATAGCGATTGGCGCCGGTACCCTGACCTTTCTGAGCGTGATTCTCATGGGAAGTCTGCTGCTTGGTCATGCAGGGGACATTCCCGGACTTATAATCGGGACTGCTTTTTCTGTGATGATCGCTTTTGGCGTAAAGTTTTTTCTGTTTCATGTGGATTATTCCCGGACGATGAATGTTCAGTTTGAGGATGGGGACTACTATTATTATGTTAAGGCGATTCCAAAGATAAAGAAAGGGCGTGAAGAGCGTGGGGACGATTAAAAATTTCTTTGCATATTATCTTCCGTGGATGACGCTGCCTACGCTGTCGGTCCGTTTGACAGATATTGTTGAAATTGCTATTCTGTCATATCTCGTTTATAAGGTAATGCTCTGGATTCGGGAAACAAGGGCATGGACATTGTTAAAGGGTATTCTGATGCTGGGCTTTTTTGTACTGATCGCATATGTTCTGCAGATGGATACGATAAAGTTCCTGGTGACAAAGGGAGCAGACCTGGCACTTATGGCTGCTGTTGTCATCTTCCAGCCGGAACTTCGCAGGGCGATGGAGCAGCTGGGGGAAAAGCAGGTGCTTGCCAACATTATGCCCTTTGATACATCAAAAAATGTCAGTGAGCGCATGAGTGACAAGACGATCAATGAACTGGTTAAGGCATCTGTGGAAATGGGGAAAGCAAAGACAGGTGCGCTGATTGTTCTGGAACAGAATGAGAATCTGGCAGAATATGAGAGAACAGGGATTGCTGTAGATGCTTTGCTTACGAGTCAGCTTCTGATCAATATTTTCGAGCACAATACACCACTGCATGATGGAGCAGTGCTTGTAAGAGAGAACCGCATCGTATCAGCGACCTGTTATCTGCCGCTGTCTGACAATATGGTGCTCAGTAAAGAGCTGGGAACAAGACATCGTGCAGGTGTGGGTGTCAGTGAAGCCAGTGATTCGCTGACAATCATTGTATCGGAAGAGACGGGGCAGATTTCTTATGCTTACCGGGGAGAGCTTACCAGAGGAGTGAGCGGTGAAGAACTGAAAAAGAGGCTGATCGTTTTTCAGAATAAAACGGTGGACGCGAAGAAGTTCAGGCTCTGGAAAGGCAGGGCAAAGAATGAAGAAAAAGATATTTAGCAATCTCGGGCTTAAGCTTATGGCAATGGTCGTGGCATTTCTGATCTGGCTTATGGTGGTAAACGGGGATGACCCAATCAGGACAGAAACTTTTAGGAATGTTCCTATCACAGTAAAAAATGCGGATGTTTTTATGGAAAAGGTAAAAAAAGTCTATAAGCCGAGAGAAGACAGCAGGACCGGGCAGGAGATAGACAGGGTTACTGTTTTTGTAAGGGCACGCCGGTCGGTGATCGATAAGCTTTCTACGGAGAGTTTTACAGTTACGGCCGATTTTGAAAATATCGTAGAGAATCTGAATACGATTCCTCTGGAGATTACCTGCAGCACAGTACCTTCGCTTACAATGAAAGATATGTGGTGCGATCTTCGTTCTCTGAAGGTTGAACTGGAGGATGTCAAAGATGCGACCTTCGTTCTGTCTGTGAAGGAGGAAGGAACACCGGCATCCGGATATCAGGTAGGAAATATGGAAGTGGCGGATGGAGAGTCAATTGCCATAGCAGGACCGGAATCAGATATGAAGAAGATTGGAAAGGTAGTCGTTAACGTTGATGTAAATGGTCTGAGGAAGAATCATACGGTTACTGCACCAATTACAATTATCGATAAGAATGAAGAGGAATTTAAGGAAAGTCAGATGGAGAGGCTGACAATAAAGACTCTGGATGGAAAAGTATTTGAACAGGACAAGGTGGACGTCAATGTGGAAATCTGGAAAGTGAAAAGCGGCATCATACCTGATGTGGAAGTCAGTGGTGAACCGTCTTACGGTTATCGTATCGCAAAAATTATCACTGCACCAGAGACCATCAGTCTGGCCGGAGGCAGGGCTACCTTGCAGGAGCTTGGAAACAGGCTGGCGATTACCGGGCAGATATCAGTGGACGGGGCTGCAGAAACGTTCAGTGAAGAGATTAATCTCAGGGAGTATCTGGAGAAGCATTACGGAGACAGCTTAAAGCTGGAAAGGGATCTTTCTGATATTATTGTTGTTACTGTTCAGATGGAGAAGATCGGGACGACAGCCGTGCGGATTCCAGTGTCTGATATTATTGTAAAAGGCCGTATGGAAAATATGAGCTATAAGCTGACCCCGGCAGACAATATTCTTCTGGAAATTCAGCCGAAATCAGAGGGAATCACAACGATTACCGCAGATGAGATACAGGTCACACTGGATCTGTCGGAAAGTGAATATCAGGAGCCGGGGAATTATCAGATTCCGCTGGACGTATTGCTTCCGGAGGGATACACACTGACCTCGCAGGCAGTGATTGCTGTCAATGTAACGAGAATCGAACCGGTTACGGAAAGTGAGGGACAGCTTCAGCCTGACTGAGCAGGAACAGAAGGATAGGGGGAATTACAAGATGGTGAAACAAAAAGTTGTTGTCAAGAATCCGACAGGACTTCATTTAAGGCCGGCAGGACTTCTTTGTAAGGAAGCGATGAACTTTAAGTGTTCCGTGCATTTTCAGTTTCACGATACTTATGCAAATGCGAAAAGCGTATTGAGCGTATTAAGTGCCTGTGTGAAATGCGGGGATGAAGTAGAATTTACCTGTGAGGGAGAAGATGAGGAAGAAGCGTTAAAGACCATTATTGCAGCCATTGAGGATGGCTTGGGTGAGTAGGCAAGAGGGTGTTTGAAGATGATTTTAGTATATGTGTGCCCTTGCTGTCAGTCTGTGCGGATCGCATCACGTAGAAAGGATGTCTTCTGCACAGAATGTGGACAGGAGATGGAGCTGAGTGATCTGACTTTTCTGGAATGGTCAGAAATGAGTGCGGAGCAACGGAAAACCTACGGCGAACAATGGTGTTCGAAAAAAAAATAAAAGAGCTGCCGACAGGCAGCACTTTTATTTTTTTTATTTTGATGTGGAATAGCTTGGATAAGCAATCGGATCGGTCGGATCATAATAGTAGGTAGGTGTTGCATTCATTTTATAATTTGCCGGTTTTCCAAGTGGTCCGGGATTTGTGGCATCATCATAAACGATAACAGGAGTTCCAATCGGAACCGTGTCATACAGCCATTTTGCATCGCCCATCGCCAGACGGATACATCCCTGAGAAGCCTGCTGCCCAAGTACGTTAAATTTGTAAGAAGGTACCAGGGTTCGGTCTGTGGTAGGTGCAGGAATCGAGTGGAAGAGGATATTGTCTGTAATGTGGGAGCAGAAATAACCCCAGGTAGGACCGTTGAGCTCATGCATCCACAGCTTGTCACGAATGGAAAAGGTACCAAGAGGCGTTGCATTGTCTAATCCGGTGGAGCAAAGGAAAGCTTTAACCGGGACATCGCCCTTATATACGGTAACGACATTTGCTGCTCTGTTGACCTTTACGACCCAGGAACCATAAAGTGAACCCTGCGTATAGATTCCGCTCGGGGAAAAGGTGTAAACTTTTCCGCCAATTTTTGCGTTTCCGGTTGTCATGGCACCTGTTTTTGGTGACATATAATAAAAGTTTCCGTTATGAACCAGCCAGCCTGTTTTCATATTACCGGCGCTCTCGAAGAAATACCACTTGTTTTTGATCTTTTTCCATCCGGTAGAAACGACGCCGTCGGAATCCATATAGTACTTATAGCTTCCTCTCGTCTGCCATCCGGTTAGCAGGACACCTCTTCCATTGAACAGATAGCGTTTTCCGCCTATCCGCTGGAAGCCTGTAACGCGTGCACCCTTCAGTTCACCGGACGTGAGTGCGTAGTATTTGTTCTTTCCGACCTTGAACCAGCCGGTTTTTATTTTCCCGGTGGAAGTGTAATAATAGTAATTTCCATTAATATTTGTCCAGCCGGTACGCATGGCGCCGGTTTTCGGACTGAAGTAGTAGCGCTTTCCGTTGTAGGTCTGCCAGCCGGTTTTCAACCGTCCCTTAGAGTCAGCGTAATAGGTCTTTTTGCCGACTTTAAACAATCCGGTTGCGACAGAACCGTCCCGGTCTGTATAATAAAGCCTGCCATTGTATTTTACAGTGCTGTTGGTAATCATTTCCCCTCGAGGCGATTTGAAAAAGTATTTTTTGCCATTGTAATTTTTCAGGCCTGTCTTTGCTGCACCGGAGGCTGACAGAAGATAGGTATTTCCGTTAACCTTCACCATTCTTCCTGTAAGCTTCTCGCCCTTTGCGTTGAAGCAGTAGGTTTTACCGCCGATAAATGCAGCCGTCTCAGTGTAGAGTTTTGCGGAATCAACTGCATAATAATGTTTATCGTCTGCACGTCCCCAGGCATTTCTGAGCAGCGTCCCGTCCGGTTTGATGAAATATAGCTGCTCATCGACAGAGACAGGCCCCTGTTTCCCTGTAATCAGGATTCCATTTGTGTCAAAACAGTAGAAATAGCCGTCAGAAAGCTGCCGAACACCAGTGACTTTCTGACCATCCAGCAGATAGAAAGTATGATCCGAAGACCAGCCGTTTGTCTGTGCTTCTGTCTGTTCCGTTTCAGAGGTTCCGGTAGCGGATACTGCTATCGGAGCTGTCAGAGTCAGGCCCAGTGCCAGGAAACACAGAGGAATCAGTTTCTTGAAATTCATCTTTTCCCCTCACTTATCATTGTGTTGTGTAAGAACCGGAACTGCTGTTCTGTAAAAGCCAGCTGTCCGGAACAGATAACTGTACTTCTATAATCTACTACAAATGGAATGTGATTGCAAATAAATACAGAGGGTTAAAGAAAAATTAAGAACTTACTACTGGTTACCATTCTCAGGTCGGCAAGTTCAATACTGAAAAGAACGTTACTGTTCACTCTGTAACCAGTAACACGCAAAAGAACTGCAGTAAGTCTCCGTTGACAGAAGGAACCATACAATTTATAATGTTAGGAGCCAAGGGACAAATGGACATAAAATACATGCTTGCATGTATTTTTATGTCTATGGGTCCCGCAAAACATGAGCAAGTAGCCATTTTTCAAAGAAAAATGAGCGGATTGCGAATGTTTTCGTCGATTTTGGGAGTGCGAAGCACGGAAAAATCGATGTCAGGCTCATTTGTCGGGCAACTCATGTTAGGATAACAGGGTCAAAAGGTCATGTTAGTGGAGTATAGGGAGATTGGCAACAGTAAGAACAAAGGGGATTATAAGAATGAATAAGAAACAGACAGGTATTTTGCTGTCACTTTTTCTGGTGATAGGCATATGCTGGATTTTTTACGGGAAACAGGCAAACGCTTCCGGAGAGCTTCCGGGGCTGGAAACGATTGAGATAAGGAAGGATGAGTCCGGAAAACAGATTGCATTTTTTTCGGTACAGACAGATGGCGAAAGCCTTACAGGAGCAGAGCTGATATGGGAAGCGGACGGAGAGATCAGAACCGTTTTTGCCGATGAAGTGACAGATGGATCTATCGCTTTTACGATAGAAGGTACAACAGTCACAAAGGAGCAGCTTTTATCCTTGCTGATCTGGTACGAGGGACAGAAATATGACATTGACCTTCAGGCATTTCAGAATGGAGAAGATGCGGTTACTGTTTCTGATGAAACGGGATATGAGGCAGCTGCGGGAACAGAAGAGCTGCTGATGATGGAACAGGGAAATGCATTAAAGAAAACCGGCAGTGGGATCGTGGTCGTGCTGGATCCGGGCCATGGTGGATCTGACAGTGGCGCGTACAGAACCTGGGATGGCGTGACATACAGGGAGAAGGAAATTGTATTAAAGCTTGCGATGTACACAAAAGAGGAACTTGATAAGTATGAAGGAGTCAAGGTCTATCTTACCAGAAGTACAGATGTTGCATTGTCTCTGGAGGAGAGAGTTGACTATGCGGCAGCTGTAGGTGCTACGGTGCTGATCAGCCAGCATATTAATTCCACACTGGAGAACCGGACAACGGCTACAGGGGCTGAGGTAATGGTTCCAAAGGGCAATTACAGGCCTTCTCAGGCAACAGAAACAGCAAAGATTGCCCGGGTGATCCTGGAGGAACTTGGCAGTCTGGGAATGAAAAACAGAGATCTGGTTTATAAACTGTCAGAGACGGGAAATACTTATCCTAACGGAAAGCTGGCAGACTATTATGGTATTGTAAGACGCAGTGTTCTGGCGGGATTTCCGGGAATGATCGTGGAACATGGATTTGTCAGCAATCCGGACGACTGTAAGAATTACTATGGCAGTGATGAAAGAATCAGAAGTATGGCTGCGGCAGATGCTGCTGCTATTGTAAAATACTATGGTCTGCAGAAGAAAGAAAGTGACGGATGGAATCTGGAAGACGGCGGATGGTATTATGTGGATGAGGGCGGACAGAGAATGCCCGGCGGATGGCTGAATCTGAATGGTGTACAGTACTATCTGAACGAAGGTGGCTATCGTGTGACAGGATGGCAGGAGATTGCCGGACAGAAGTATTATTTTGAACTTGATGGCATCATGCAGACCGGAGCGGTAAACATAGGGGGCAGGCGTTATTTCTTTAACAGCAAAGGAGTAATGAAAAAAGGCTTTCTGAAGGGCTTTGACGGAAATTATTACTATGCAGACAAGAATGGTGTTCTTTATACCGGATGGAAGACGCGGAAAGGAAATAAGTACTATTTTGCAAAGCAGACAGGCGCAGCGCGTCTGGGTTGGGCAAAGCTGGGAAAATACTATTATTATTTTGACAGCACCGGCAAGATGCAAAAGGGGATGATCGAGGTTGATGGCAAAAGCTACTATCTGGACCGGAACGGACGAAAAAGCATCGGTTTCATAACCTGCGACAATAAAAAATACTATTTTGCTCCGGAGACTGGAGAGATGGTAAAAAAGAGATGGGTAGAGCTCGGAGGAAACTGGTATTATCTTACAAAATACGGGTATGCACTTCAGAACAAGACAAAAAAGATTGACGGAGTAAAGTATAGATTCGATAAAAGTGGCGTCTGCATAAACCGATAGGTAACTGTTCAGACAGCCGGTCAGAAGAAAGTGGACTTGTTCTGCATAAGAACGGGACAAGTCCGGAAAAGAGGTTACGATGATGATAAAATTGACGGGACTCTTTCTGTGGTTTTTGGTTGTTCCATTCTCGATGGGACTCTTTTTTACCGGGAAAATGAAGGAAAACAGAGAAAGCTTTCTGCTGACAGTATTCTGTGGATATGCAGGTATGTTTGCTGTATTTGAAGTCATGGCACTGCCTGCAATTTTTCTGCGTCTGCCTTTTTCTGTGTTAAAATATGGCTACGGCACCGTGATCCTGCTGTTATCCGCCGTTTCAGCATTCTGCGAGAGAAAGCGCATCCTGGCACTTACCTGGGGGAGAAGAAAGAAGCTTCGCTGTCTGTCATGGACCTGTCTGGCGGCGGGACTGTTGATCGCACTTCAGATTGGTATTTATACGGCAGGGATGTCCACGGATCTGGATGATTCCTTTTATGTAGGGACAGCCACCACGACGCTGGAGACAGACACCATGTTCAGGTACAGCGCCTATACGGGGGAGCCTGTCAGATCGTTGCCTTCCCGGTATGTTTTATCACCGTTTCCTGTGATGCTGGCATTTTACAGTGCAGCAGTAAACATGAGTCCTGCAGTGGTTGCTCATTCGATTCTGCCGGCAGTGTTCGTGGTCCTTGCCTATGCTGTCTATAGCCTTTTGGGTATGAGACTGTTTGACAGGGATGTGAAGTCTACGGGAATGTTTCTGTGCTTTCTGTCCCTGATCCATGCATTTTCGTACTATTCCGTTTATACCCAGGGAACCTTTCTACTGATTCGTATCTGGCAGGGAAAAGCAGTACTTGCATCTGTGCTGCTTCCGGCACTTTTTTATTTCGGAATGCGTGTCTTTACAGGGAAAACAGGAAAAGGAGACTGGATCGGCCTGTTTGCCGTCATGACCTCCTGCTGTCTCGTATCCTCAATGGGAATCATGCTTGCACCGGTGATGCTCGGCATATTCGGATTCCTGTATGGAGTTCTAAAGAAACAGTGGAAATCTCTGGCAGGTGCGGTCATCTGCACACTGCCATGTATCTTGTGTGCTGTGGTTTACCTTGTGATGTGAGATTGGGAGGCAATGATGATAGGAGCTTTGAAGTCGGCGATAAAAATGTTCGGGTGGTATATTGGGGAGAGCTGGCAGCCTGCGCTGTTTCTGCTGGCATTGCTGTATCTGCTTCTGGCACGGGAGGAAAAGGATAAAAGGCGGCTTTTTGTGGCTTATACGGGAGTATTTGCATTTCTATATTTGTGTCCGGTGACGGCAAAGATCATCATGGATTACTGCATTGGTGAGCTGGTATACTGGAGGATGTTCTGGCTGCTTCCGATTCCGGTGATTCTCGCCTATGTGTGTACCAGGCTGTGGCACAGCCGGAAGAACAGGCTGACACGAACCGGCACCCTGGCGGTACTTGCAGCTCTGATCGTGCTGTCCGGTCACTGTGTCTATGGTACGGACGGACCCTTTCAGAAGGCGGGGAATCTGCTGAAGCTTCCGCCGGAGGTCTGCTGGGTATGTAATATCATAGAGGGGAATGCTCCGGAGGATGGAAGGATGAAGGCAGCAGCTCCGGAAGAGCTGGTTGGATTTATCAGGCAGTACGATCCGAAGATCCGTCTGGCATATGGAAGACGGGGAAATACGACACGTGCGGGAAAACGTCTGGCAAAAGAGATGCTTGCTCCATCCCCTGATTTTGAAAAGATCGCAAAATATGCCAGAAAGCTGGAATGTAATTTTCTGATCTATCCCGCCGATGAATGGCAGGACGAAAATATACAGATGCTGGGATATGAGCCGGTAGGGAATGTAAATACTTATATCATCTATCGTGATTATTCGCTGCCGGTCACGGAATAAGTCGAAACCATAGCAGGTTTTCTTATGTCTTGTTATTTTTACGAAAATGATGTAAGATTAATGATGTTTATATAAGTTTTACGGTAACAATGGAAGAAAAGGAGAGACTATGGAACGTAGAGAAAAGTACAAGAGAATGATCATGTTCTTTGCATCCCTGCTTATCATGGCTGTGCAGACGGGCGTATTTGCCTATGTATGGTTTCATTACTATGCTGCTTCAGGCGTTATCGGAAAGAAGTTCTGGTACAGAGGAAATTATGTCGTAATCGGTCAGTATGCTCTGATGCTTTTTTTCTTTTATAAATTATACGGCGGATTCAAGGTGGGATATCTGAGAGTATTCGATGTGCTGTTTTCTCAGATTTTGTCAGTCATTTGTGTAAACTGCATTACCTATCTGCAGCTTTCCCTGATCGGACGATGGAAATTTGGAAGGCATGTGACACCGATGCTTCAGATGACCATATTTAATCTTGTGGTTGTGGTGATCTGGGTACTGTTTATGCGCTGGATCTATGCGAAGATCTATCCGCCCCGGCGGATGCTTCTGATCTACGGGGACCAGAACCCTGCAGATCTGATCCACAAAATCTCTTCCAGGGAGGACAAGTATCATATCTGCGAAACGATCCATCTGAGTAAGGGAGAGCAGGCGATCCGGGCAAAGATAAACGAATATAAAAACATTATTCTGGGAGATATGCCTTCTCATGAGAGAAATGTATTTCTGAAATATTGTTTTGAGAAAGATATCCGGTGCTACAGTATCCCGAAACTTTCGGACATTATGATCCAGAGTGCCGATAATATCCATTTGTTCGATACGACATTGCTGCTGTTTCGAAATCGCGGGCTGACAGCGGAACAGAGGTTTGTAAAGCGGCTGTTCGACGTTGTGGTTTCGCTCATTGGCATCCTGCTGGCATCACCGTTTATGCTGGTGATCGCTGTACTGATCAAAGGATACGATGGAGGCCCCGTATTCTATAAACAGGAGCGTCTGACGGAGCGGGGAAGGATCTTTTATGTGCTGAAATTCCGGAGTATGCGGGTGGACTCCGAAAAAGCGGGTGCAAGGCTTGCCATGAAGCATGACAGCCGTGTGACACCGGTGGGGAAGGTGCTGAGAAATATCCATTTTGATGAACTGCCGCAGCTCTTTAACATCTTAAAGGGGGATATGTCTCTGGTGGGACCCAGACCTGAGCGGCCTGAAATTGCGGCGGAATATAAGAAGGAGATACCGGAGTTCGATTACAGGCTCAAGATGAAAGCGGGGCTTACCGGATATGCGCAGGTTTTTGGAAAGTATAATACGACACCTTATGATAAGCTGAAGCTGGATTTGACATATATTGAAAACTACAGTTTCTTTCTGGACCTTAAACTGTTATTTCTGACATTTAAAATCCTTTTCCAGAAAGAGAATACCGAAGGGGTGGAACAGTGGCAGGTAACGGCGGCAACAAAGGAAAAGAAAAACAGAAAAAAATAATGGACAGCAAGACTCCTCTTGTTTCTGTGGTGATTCCTGCATATAACTGCAGCAGGACGCTGAAAAGAGCGATTGATTCTGCACTGGAGCAGGATGTTTCCATGGAAATTCTGGTGCTGGATAATGGCGGGACAGAGGATCTGACACAGGTGATGGCGGAATATCGGGGGAATTCCGTCATTCGTTATTTCAGAAATGAAGAAAATCTGGGTGCTTCAGGATCACGCAATCGCGGGGTTGAACTGGCAAGAGGGGCATATGTGGCATTTCTTGACTCGGATGACTGGTGGGAGAAGGGAAAACTGAAAAAACAGCTGGCACGTATTGAGGAAACCGGAACGGTTCTCTGTGCCACCGCAAGGGAGCTGGTGACACCGGCAGGAGAACTGACCGGACGGGTGATTCCTGTTCCGGAGGAGATCACCTATCGTAAGATGCTGGGAGGAAACTGCATCAACTGTTCCTCCGTACTCCTGCGGACTGAGACTGCCAGAGAGTTTCCGATGTGTCATGAAGACAGTCACGAGGATTATATCATGTGGCTCAGGATTCTGCAGAAATATAAAAAGGCATGTGCGGTTAATGAGCCTTTGCTCAAATACCGCCTCAGCAGCAGCGGAAAGTCCGGCAGCAAGCTGAAGTCTGCAGGTATGACCTTCAAGGTCTACCGCTATATGGGATTTGGAATCGTTAAATCCTGCTGGTGCTTCCTTCGCTATGCATTTCACGGTGTGGCAAAGTATGCGGGGGCACATCTGCGGGCTGAAAGATAAAGGAGAGCTATCACAATGAAGGAGATCAGTGTATCTGTAATCGTTCCGGTGTATAATACCGAAAAATATCTCGAGCAGTGTCTAAACAGCATTCTGGGACAGACGCTGCAGGAAATAGAGGTGATCTGTGTAGATGACGGTTCCACAGATGGATCTGTACAAATGATTGAAAGGATGAGCCTGGAGGATGAGCGCCTTGTACTGTTGAAACAGAAAAATGCCGGCGGCGGTGCAGCCAGAAATCTGGGAATGGAGAAGGCAAAAGGAAAATATCTGATGTTTCTGGATTCCGATGATTTCTTCCATCCGCAGATGCTGGAAAAGATGCTTCTCCAGAGTGAGGAGAAAGGAAGCGATATCTGTATCTGCCAGGCAATATGCTACCATGAGGATCTGGGATTTGATACACCGGAGCCGGCGGCCATGAGGGAAGAATTTCTTCCGGATAAGGATCCCTTCTGCTGGAAGGATATGCCGGAATCCATTTTTGACGCTTTTCACAACTGGCCATGGAATAAAATGTTCCTTCGTTCCTTTGTCTGTGAACATGGGCTGAAATATCAGGAGATCAAACGGACAAATGATCTGCTCTTTACCTGCCGGGCACTTATGGAGGCGGAGAGGATGACTCTGGTGAAGGAGGAATTTGTCTATTATCGTGTGGGAATCAGCGGAAGCTGTCAGACCACGAACCGGGAGGCTCCGCTTGATTTTTATTATGCATTCCACGCATTGAAAGAGTATCTGGAGGCAGAGGGAGTCTTTGACAAGGTGAAGAAAAGCTTTGTGAATCATGCACTGGATGGCTGCATGGCAAATCTGAATTCTCAGGAGAACAGCGCAGGGCAGGAAGCGCTCTTTGATAAATTGAAGGAGGAGCTGCTGAAAAATCTGTCGATCGACGGGCAGGAGGAAACATATTTTCATATGTGCAACCGCAGGATGTATGGGTTTTACCGGGTGATGAGGGAAGGCAATTATCAGGACTATCTCCGCTACCGGATCCAGGATCTGAAAAATGAAAGAGATCGCTGCCTGATTACGGACCATAAGGAAAAGGTGGATTTTGCAAATGGAATGATCGGGTACCGTCAGCAGAAGCATGATCTTTTGGCATGCAGGGAATACCGGCTCGGAGCAGCACTGCTGTATCTGCCATTGAAGGTGAAGAAGCTGCTGTCAGCTGTTTTTCATGTTTAACAGGGCGTGAAGCGTGTTACTGGCAACGGAGTGAACAGTAACAGATGAAAACGGCTCAGTTTGACATTTTGCCCGGCTTTATGATAGAATGGGCGGCATAAGGACAGCCTCGCAGAGGCGATCTTGCGAATGGGCTCTGAATAGTTACAGAAATTGCGATATCGGAGAAATGTAAAGGAGTATGCGATGTCGAAAAAAATAAAAGTTTCAGTGGTGATACCTGTCTACAATGTGGAACGGTATCTGGCTGAATGTATGGATGGGATCCTGGGACAGACACTGAAAGAAATCGAGATTATCTGTATTGACGACGGTTCTACGGACAGAAGTCTCCGGATTCTCCGTGAATATGAAAAGAAAGATTCCAGGGTGCGTGTGTTTACCCGTAAAAATGCAGGTGCAGCGTCAGCGAGAAACGAAGGAATGGAGCTGGCACAGGGAGAATATCTCTCCTTTCTGGATGCAGATGATTTTTATGAGGCGGATATGCTGGAAAAGGCGTATTTGTGTGCGAAGGAGAAGCAGGCGGATATTACGATCTTCAGGGGAAATCGGTATGATGATACGCGGGAGTGTTATATTCCCATGGATTATTCCATAAAGGAATGGCAGCTTCCCGGAAAAAATCCCTTTGGCTGGAGGGATATGCCTGATGAGATTTTTACATTTGCTGTGGGCTGGGCATGGGATAAGCTGTATCTGAGAAGTTTTGTGGAGAGAGAACGACTGAGATTCCAGGAGCTTCGCACATCCAATGATCTGTATTTTGTGTTTTCCTCCTTTGTGAAAGCCGGGAGCATCTGTACGATGAAAGAGCTTCTGGTACATCACAGGATCCATGTGAAAGGCTCTCTGTCGGTGACAAGGGAAAGATCCTGGAATTGCTTCTATGAGGCATGCACCGCCCTGCAGGATGAACTGGTGCGGATGGGAGTATATCATGAACTGGAAAGGGGATTTCTGAACTGGGCACTCCACTTTTGCTTCTGGAATCTGGACACGATCGAGGGTCCGGCTTATGAGAAGGTCTATGGGCTGCTCTGCAGGGAATGCAGTGACAGGTTCGGCTTTTTCAGGCATGAGCGGGAATATTATGTGCAGACGGAACTGTATGACAGACTTTTAAGAATGAAAGAGCTTACCTGCGTTGAATATCTTCTTACGGAGAACCGGAGACTGTCGGAAGAAGAAAGAAAGGCAAGACATGAGGCAAAAGAGCTTCAGCAGGAGATTGCCGGGATAAAGAACACGCCGACATTTCGTGCCGGCAGGATTCTTACGGCATTGCCGGGGAGAATAAAAAGACTCGTGAAGTCCTAGCTTAAAAAGCATTCTCATCGATACCATATGGTGTTTCAGGTGGATCAGACGAGAGGGCCAGGGAGGATAAAGGAGGAAAACATGCCGAAGGTATCAGTGATCGTACCCACTTATAATGTGGAACAATATCTGGAGGAATGTATGGAGAGTCTGGTGAACCAGACTCTTCGGGATATGGAATTTGTCTGTGTCAATGACGGTTCAACGGACCATTCACTGGATATTCTGAAAAAATATGCCGCAAAGGACGCAAGGGTACGGATTCTGGACGGACCAAACGGGGGATACGGAAAGGCCATGAACCGCGGGCTGGATGCCTGTACCGGGGAGTATGTGGGAATCGTAGAACCGGATGATTATGTAAAGACGGATATGTATGAGAAGTTGTATCAGATCGCCAGAAAAAAGGATCTGGAAATCGTAAAAGCGGATTTCTATCGTTTTGTCGAGGGAAAAGACGGAAAGCAGGTGTTTACCTATAACAGGCTGACACCGGAGGATTCCATGTATGACAGAGTGCTGGATCCGAAAGAGGACGTGGATGTCTTTAAAGCGGTGATGAATACCTGGAGTGGTATTTACAAAAGAAGCTTTCTGATAGAGAATCATATCCGTCACAATGAGACGCCGGGGGCTTCCTTTCAGGACAACGGATTCTGGTTTCAGACCTTCTGCTATACGAAGCGTCTCTGGTTTGTGGGAAGGCCGTATTACAGAAACCGGAGGGACAACCCGAATTCCTCCGTTCACAGCAGGGAGAAGGTTTTCTGCATGAATGATGAGTATGCTTTCATCAGAGAGTTTCTCGATACCCACCCGGTATTTAAGGAACGATACCTGGCGATCTATCATTTCAGACGCTATCATAATTATGTGGCTTCGCTCTATCGGGTAGGAGAAGAGTATAAGGATATCTATATGGAACGGTTCCAGCGGGAATTTATGGAGGCGGATGAAAATGGTGAGCTGGAGGCGTCTGTATTTACACCGAAAGAGTGGGAGCTGGTTCAGATCCTGCTGAAAGACAGGCATGCATACGTTTACGAGGAGCGGATCTATCGCGTGGGGATTGAAAAGGACTGGGAGATCGAGCGTTTGCAGCGGGAACTGGAAAACGTGGAAAATTCCACCTCGTATAAAGTTGGAAAGGCAGTGATGTTCCTTCCGTGTGTGGTAAAGGAATGGATCCTGCGAATGAAGAGAGATCATGAATAAAATACTTACAGTGGTGGTTCCCACCTACAATGTTGAAAAATATATTGAGAACTGCCTGGATTCTTTTGTGATTCAGGAGGTTCTGGACAAGCTGGAGATCCTGGTGGTAAATGACGGGTCCAAAGACCGGTCAGAACAGCTGGCAAAAGCCTATGAGCAGAGATATCCCGGGAGTTTCCGCGTCATTACAAAGGAAAATGGCGGACATGGTTCTACCATCAACCGGGGGCTGGCAGAGGCATCAGGAAAGTATTTCAAGGTGGTTGATGCAGATGACTGGGTAGAACGCGATGCATTCATCCGTCTGGTCAGATGTCTGGAGAAGGCAGACTCTGATGTGGTACTTACCAATTATTACTGGGTTTCGGACAGGGATGGAAAGAAAAGAGCGGAGTTTAAAGAGCCGTTTCCCGGTGTGATCTATGAAAAAGAGTATCTCTTTTCAGAGATCAGCGATCAGTTGTTTATGAAGATGCATGCCGTTACCATGCGGACAGAGATGCTGAAAGGGAAGATTCCTCCCATAGATGAGCACTGCTTTTATGTGGATATGGAATATGTATTGTTTCCGGTTCCTCTGATCAGAACCGTCACCTGCCTGGATGCTTTTGTTTATATGTACCGCATCGGTCTGCCCGGACAGAGTATGAATATGAAAAGCATGCAGAGAAATGAGGAGAATTTTGAAAGAGTTTTTCATAGACTGCTTGATTTTTATGACGGGCAGCAGAAAGAAGGCGCACCGGACCGGGTAATGGTTTATCTGGAGAATACGATCGGAAGGATGGCGGCCAGCAGATTTAAGATCTTTCTAAGCTTTCCATACAACAGAGAGATCAGAGAGAGAATGCAGCAGTTTGACAGACAGCTCCATGAGAAATATCCAAAGATTTACGGTGCAGTCCGTAACAGGGCGGTACTGTTATTGAGAAAGACCGGTTACCGGGCATATTTTGTGGCATGGATGTCATTTCAAATGAAAGAAAGGGTAAAGAGATGAGTATTTGGAAAGAACGTGTTCATGTGTTTCTGCAGTATTCAGATCTGCTGAAGCAGCTTGTAAAGAGGGATGTAAAACTGAAATATCGCCGGAGTGTTCTGGGATATGTGTGGAGTATTCTAAATCCATTGCTGATCATGATCATCATGACACTGGTGTTTTCTACAATGTTCGACAGAAACATTGAAAATTTTCCGGTATATCTGATCACAGGCCGTACGATTTTTGAATTTATGACAACGTCCACGAATGCGGCCATGCGCTCGATCGTGGGAAACGGAGCATTGCTGAAAAAATGTTACGTCCCCAAATATATATTTACACTGGCAAAGGTAACAAGTTCACTGGTGGATTTTGTATTCTCACTGGGGGCCCTTGTCATTGTCATTGTTTTTACGAAAGCGCCGATTACACCTTACATCCTGTTTACGCCGCTGGTCATGATCCAGCTGTATCTGTTCTGCTGCGGACTTGGATTTCTTCTGGCATCCATGAATGTGTTCTTCCGTGATGTACAGCATATCTACAAGGCGGTTACCACGGCATGGATGTATCTGACACCTATTTTCTATCCGATCGAGCGTCTGCCGAAGAACATTCTGTTTTTTGTAAAAGGGTTTAACCCGATGTACTACTATGTGGCACAGTTCCGTGACATGGTATACAGCGGACATTTTCCGGGTCCCCGTATATTCTGGGGTGGCTGGCTGATCGCTGTCGTGATGTTTTTGATCGGTATTATTGTATTTAAGAAGAATCAGGATAAATTTATTCTCTATATTTAGGAAACAGGTGGGAAAATGGAAGATAACAAATATATCATAGATGTGGATCATGTGACGATCCGGTTTAATAAAGCGACCACAGGTGTGGATAACCTGAAAGAGTATTTCATTCACCTGGTTAAACGGGAGCTGTTATTTCAGGAATTTCTGGCAGTCAGGGATGTATCCCTGAAAGTAAAAAAAGGTGAGGCATGGGGATTGATCGGAACAAACGGTTCCGGAAAGTCTACGCTTTTAAAGGCGATCAGCGGAATTATGAAGCCATACAAGGGTACCATAACCGTAAATGGAGGTATCGCACCTCTGATCGAGCTTGGAGCCGGATTTGATGCAAACCTGACAGCACGGGAAAACATTTTCATGAACGGGGCAGTTCTGGGACACTCGGAAAAGTTTATGCGCGAGCATTTCGATGAGATTGTGGATTTTGCAGGGATCCGTGAATTTCTGGATTCACCGATCAAAAACTTTTCTTCCGGCATGAAGGCGAGACTGGGATTTTCTGTGGCGACGATGGTAAAGCCGGATATTCTGATCGTGGATGAGGTTCTGGCTGTCGGTGACTTCCTGTTCCGGAGAAAATGTAACAAAAGAATGGAAGAGATGCTTTCCGGCGGAACAACATTGCTTTTTGTGTCACACAATATTGAACAGGTAAGGAATCTCTGTGACCATGCATTGTGGCTGAATAAAGGTGAGGCGGTGATGAGCGGGCCGGTTCAGGAGGTCTGTGACGCTTATCAGAATATGGAAAACAGCACAGAGTAAATGGAAAAGGAGCTTACTGGTCACGGAGTGTTCAGTAACAGAAGGATACCACATAACGGCGAAAGACAGGATCGCCCGGAAGTTTGGAAAACAGGAGAAGATATGGATTTAAAAAGGATATTACTGCCTTCCGGTACGGAAGCAGATGAAGCATTGTATTATCGAAGAGATGAAAAGGTATCGGTAGAGGCAGATGGAAGTCTGCGGTTTGCCCTGGATGGAAGAGCAGATTTTGATACTTATTTTAACAGTTTTTCGACTGGTAAATGGAAAAAATATACGGTTGTTGAGAAGGTACAACTCATTCTGGAGCTTCAGGGAGCGTTTTCAGTAGAACTGGTATATCAGTATCTCGAAGGTGATGAGATCCGGACGGAGCTTCTGGAGTGCCGTGAGGTTTCCCTGCCCGAAAGAGGAAGTGTCCTGCTTGATCTCGGCGAAAACAGGGATGAGGGGATGCTCTTTTTCAGGTGCCAGTCCCTTGCGGAGGGCAGTGTGCTTTTCGGTGGCAGATATCTTTCCGAGAATCTTATGCCTTCTGATATGAAGGTAAATCTTATGGTCGATATCTGTACCTTTAAGAGAGAAGAATACGTTTACCGCAACCTGAAGCTTTTAAAGGAGCAGATTCTGGAGAATCCGGATTCACCGCTGTACCGTCATCTCTATGTGCATATATCAGATAATGCAAAGACACTGGATCCGTCGGTGGCAGATGGAACGATTGTGAAGATCACACCAAACAAGAATGCCGGCGGTGTCGGTGGTTTTACCAGGGGCATTATCGAGGCGATGAGCCGTGCGAAGGAACGCGATATCAGCCATGTGCTTCTTATGGATGATGATGCCATGATCGAGCCGGGCAGTCTGGAGACGACCTATACCTTCCTTTCGGTACTAAAGGAAGAGTACAAAGATTATACGCTGGCAGGATCCATCATTCAGCTGAATAAGCCTTATCTTCAGTATGAGGAGGGCGCCCAGTGGAATGAGGGAGGTATCCAGGCATTGAAGCATAAGGTGGATCTCCGTGACGTGAAGGTGCTGCTGCTCAATGAAGATGAATCCGAGAAGGTGGAGTATGCGGGATGGTGGTATTGCTGTATTCCACTGTCAGTGATCAGTAAAGATAATCTGCCGTTGCCGCTGTTTATCCACAGGGACGATGTGGAGTATGGTTTAAGGACCGGAAAGGGATTCATCTATCTGAATGGTGTGGGTGTGTGGCACGAGGCATTTGAAAATAAGGTTTCCGGGCCGATGGAATACTATGATATCCGGAATCACTGTATCGTAAATGCAATCCACTGTCCGGGATACGGCGCAAAACGAATGAAGAAGATGCTCCTGAAATGGGCAAGCTCCAATATTGCCAAATACCGGTATCAGTATGTGGATATGAATATCCGGGGCGTGGAGGATTTCCTGAAGGGTGCAGACTGGTTCATGCAGCAGGAGCCGGTGGCCCTGCACGCAGAGATCTGCGAGCTGAACTATAAGGCAAAGCCCAAAGAAGAGTATATCGGCTACAAAGGTATTACAGAAGAGGATTATAACTGGGAGAAGCTGATCACACCGGACAAGTCGGATTATATACCGGTGTGGAAAAAGCTGATCCATCTTCTGTTCATCAATGGTTATATCCTGCCGTCGAAAAAGGATAAGGTTCCGGTGGTGCCGCCCTACAATAATATTTATAAAATGTTCCGCCTTTCTGAGGCAATCATGACAGATGCGGCAGGCAACTCCGTATCCACAAAGAGGAGCTTTAAGCGGATGCTGCAGTGCTATCGTGACCTGTTTAAGATCATGCGCCGGATTGATAAAGAGTATGAGGCGGCGAAAAAAACGTATGCTGACCGTTTCCACGATATGATCAGTCTCGATTTCTGGAGAGAATACCTGGAGATCTGAGGGACTGTTCAGGGGTACCTGCCGCAGGATAAATGATGTGTAAAGGAGCAGTGTTTTGGAGAAAAAGATTGAAAAAAAAGATGTGGCGATTTTCGGCTTGTGGTGGAGCTGGAATTATGGCAGTATTATGACTTATTATGCCCTTTACCGTGCCATAAAGAACATGGGATATTCGGTTACCTTCATTGACCGTCCCGGTTTTCCGCCGGACGCACCGATCTTCCATTCCCATGGCAGACGATTTGCAAAAGAACATTATGAGGCGATTACGCCTGTTTTTGGCTTCCGTGAAATGCGGGAGCTAAATGCATATGCAGACACTTTTGTGATGGGATCGGATCAGGTATGGAATTATGGAATCTGCAGGCATTATCATGGTGCCATGTTCTTTCATTTCCTTGATGACGGGAAACGCAGGCTTTCCTATGCAGCATCCTTTGGGCATCCGGGATATTTTGCACCGGAGGAGGATATAGCAGAAACGAAAAAATATCTGGAAAAATTTGACCGCATTTCAGTAAGAGAAAAGGACGCCGTCGGAGTGGTGAACCGGACGTTTGGACTGAAAGCGGAGCGCGTACTCGATCCGGTGTTTATCATTGATCAGCAGATCTACAGGGAGCTGGCCGAAAAGTCCCGTGCGAAGCGTCATCCTCTGGTAAAAGGGGAATATATCGCGGCATATATCCTGGATGGGAATCCGGAAAAAAGGGCAGCGGCACAGTATCTTTCAAAGAAGCTGGGCCTTCCGCTGGTCATTCTTCTGGACGGAACGCTGCCTCATTTTGAAGAAAACAAAGAGAAGCTTGGCATGTCTCCGGTGGTGGAAAACATGCAGGTGGAGGACTGGCTGTATTATATCGAAAATTGCAGTTATCTGATCACGGATTCCTGCCATGGTGCAAGCTTTGCCATCATAAACGAGAAGCCGTTTGTCTGTATGGAAAATGAGGGGAGAGGAAAGTCAAGGTTTGAATCTCTGGGTGAGGTATTCGGGCTTCGCAACCGGTTCGTTACAGATCCGGATCAGATTCAGGAACGGCCCGATCTTCTGGAACCGGTGGATTATGAGCGGGTGAGACGGATCCTGGAACGTGAGAAGGAGCGCTCTCTTGCCTGGCTGTCCGAAGCACTGACAGCACCGGTGCTGCCGACAGGAGAAAAAGGGAATGCATATATACCGAAAAAAAGACCGCTCCGCGATCTTGTTGCGTGGTGTTACCGGATCCTGCGGGCGGTATACAGAAAAATAAAGAGATAACAATAAGGAAACGATAAAGGAGGCCACTATGAAATATGATTATCTGGTAGTAGGAGCGGGACTTTACGGTGCCGTATTTGCCCATGAGGCAAAGAAGGCCGGAAAAACCTGCCTTGTCATTGATAAGAGAGATCACATTGCCGGAAATGTGTACTGTGAAAATGTGGACGGTATTCATGTACACCGGTACGGGGCGCATATTTTCCATACCAGCAATAAGGAAGTGTGGGACTATATCAATCAGTTTGCAGAATTTAACAATTATGTGAATTCCCCGATGGCGATCTATAAGGATGAGATCTACAACCTTCCGTTCAATATGAATACCTTCAGTAAGATGTGGGGGGTGAAGACACCGGCAGAGGCAAAGGCAAAGATTGATGAGCAGCGGGCAGAGCTTCATATCGAGGAGCCGAAGAATCTGGAGGAGCAGGCTCTTTCACTGGCCGGAAGAGACGTATATGAGAAGCTGATCAAGGAATACACAGAAAAACAGTGGGGACGTCCCTGTACGGAGCTCCCGGCATTTATCATCCGGAGGCTTCCGTTCCGTTTCATGTATGACAATAATTATTTTAATGACCGTTATCAGGGAATTCCCATGGGCGGGTATACCAGAATTGTGGAGAAGATGCTTGACGGGATCGAGGTACGTCTGAACACCGATTACTTCGAACTGATCAAAGAGTGTGAGAAGCCTGCCGATAAGATACTGTTTACCGGAATGATCGATGAATTCTATGGCTATCAGCTGGGAACACTTCAGTACCGCACGGTGCGTTTTGAGACGGAGAGGCTGGAGATGGAGAATTATCAGGGCAATGCCGTGGTAAACTATACTTCGAAGGAAGTGCCTTATACAAGAATTATCGAGCATAAGCATTTTGAATTTGGAAAACAGCCGTTCACAATCATTTCAAAGGAGTATTCCTCTGAGTGGAAGCCGGGGATCGAACCGTATTATCCGATCAATGATGAGAAAAATAACAGTCTGTTTGCGAGGTACCGGGAACTGGCGGATCAGGAAGAGAAGGTGATCTTCGGAGGACGGCTTGGAAACTACAAATACTATGATATGGACAAGACCATCGAGGCGGCTCTTGCACTTGTAAAGAAAGAATTGAAGTAGCTTGTATTGGTGGGAGTCCAATCTCTTTTCAAGATAAAGCCTCCGGCGGCTGCAGTTTGCCAGTGGCACACGTTTTGCACCGACCGAAGTGGAACGGAGATGAAGAAGTAACATAAAGACGGGAGAAGAGAAATGACCGTGGAATGTAAGAATATTCGGATATTGCCGGATGCGCGCTGCTGCGGATGTGCGGCATGTTTTAACAGCTGTCCGGTAAATGCCATAGAGATGAAAGAAAATGAAGACGGATTCCTGTATCCGTCTGTGAAAGAAGAGGTCTGTATCAACTGTGGAAAGTGTGTCCGGGCCTGTCCGGAACTGACACCCGGGCACCCGAACAGGAAGGATCCTGCCTGCTATGCAGCCTACGGACCGGATGAGATCCGGATGAAAAGCTCCTCCGGAGGAATTTTTACGCTGCTGGCAGAGGCGGTTCTGGAAAATGGCGGATATGTCTGTGGAGTGGTGATGGATGAGGACTTTTCGGCAGAGCACAGAATCATCAATGAGAAGGCCGGACTGGAGAAGATGCGCGGCTCCAAATATATCCAGAGCAGAATCGGAACCTCCTACCGTGAGGTTAAGAAGCTTCTGGATGCGGGAAATCAGGTCTTTTTCAGCGGTGTACCCTGCCAGGTGGCAGGCCTGAAAGGATATCTCCACAAGGAGTATGAGAATCTTCTGACGATCGATGTGGTGTGCCACGGGGTACCTTCACCGGGAGTTTTCCGGAAATACCGTAAAGAAACCTATGGCAAAGAGCTGGCTGATTTCCAGTTTCGTACCAAGGAGTTCGGCCATAACTGTAACCATTGCATCGCAACTCTGAAAAATGGAAAAAGGATCGTCGGAAACCGGGAGAATGATGCCTATGAAAGGGCATTTCACACATCCCTTATGCTGCGAAGCTCCTGCGGCGAATGCAGTTTTGCACCGACACCCCGCCAGGGTGATCTGACACTGGGAGATTTCTGGCATATAGACAAATTCAATCCGGAATTTCCGGACGCAAAGGGGATCTCTCTTGTACTGGTCAACAGTGAAAAGGGAGAAAGAGCCTGGGAGAACATACGCCCCCGCCTGCAGTTCTGTGAACCTGTCCCTCTGGAATTCACCCTGAAGCATAACCGGTTCCGCAGTAAGATCAGGATACCGGAGGGAAGAGAACGGTTTTTTGAGGAAAACCGGAAGCAGTCCTTTAAAAAGGCGGTAGAACTGGCAAGCGGACAGAAATTTTCAAAGAAGGCAGCCGCAAAACAGTGGCTGAAGCGAAAGCTTCCGTCCTCCGTCATAACCATGGCAAAGAAACTGAGAGGATGACCGTAAAAAGAATGCAAACGTAACTGACCAGTATAGGATAATTTAAATATCTTAAGTGACTTATACTGGCTGTATACAAGAAAAGAGAGCAGCAGATCCATGCAGAAGAACTGCTGTACAGAGGAAAGAAAATGGAACATTATGATGTGGGAATACTGGGTGTGTGGTTTGGCTGTAATTATGGGAGTATTGCAACCTATTATGCACTGGAACAGACAATTGAAGCTATGGGATATCGTGTGCTGATGGTTCATCAGCCAAGGCTGAAACCGGATGACGGCAGAATGAAAGGACGTCATTCCATCCGTTTTGCCGAAGAACACTATCAGATCAGCAAATCGTATCACGTATCAGAGATCAGTGAGCTGAATCAGATGTGCGATACCTTCGTACTGGGATCTGACCAGATCTGGAATTATGGTGTGACGAAAATCTTCGGGCACAGTTATTTTCTTGATTTTGCAGATGATACAAAGAAAAAGATCGCTTATGCCACCTCTTTTGGCTCGGGAAAATTCCTGGCGCCGCGCGCCTATGCGAAGGAGGCTGTCCGCTGTATGCGGCGGATGGATGCCATTTCTGTCCGGGAGGCAGAGGGAGTGGAGATCTGCAGAAAAACCTTCGGGATGGAGGCTACGCATGTGCTCGATCCGGTGCTGATGTGTGAGCCGCATGTGCTCGGGGACCTGACAGAAAGATCGGATAAGGAGGAAAAAGAACCGTTTATTGCCACTTATATTCTCGATCCCACACCGGAGAAGAGAGAGGCGCTGCTCCACGTATCAAAGAAGCAGGGGAAGAAGCTGGTGAATATGCTGGATGGCTGGTACAATAAATTTGAGGCCAATAAAAAACGGCTGGATCTGGACAATACGATTGAAAATCTGCAGGTGGAGGACTGGCTGTATTATTTTAAAAACAGTGACTTTGTCATTACCGATTCCTTCCACGGAACCTGCATGGCGATCCTCTTTCATAAGCCATTTATCGCCATCGGAAATCCGGGGCGGGGCACATCCAGATTTGAATCGCTTCTGGGTACGCTGGGATTGACGGACCGGTATGTGGCAGATGCGGGAGAGATTCTGCGAAAGGATGCACTCCTTACCTCTGTTGATTATACGAAGGTGGATGAGATCCTGAAAGAGCAGAGGGAATTCTCAAGGACATGGCTTTCCGAAGCCCTGGCCGGTGTGAAAAAGAGCAAAGCTCCCGGAATCGGCGCGAAGGCGGCAAGCTTCTGGGGAAGAAACCGTTCCTGTGCGGAATATGCGTTTCGCAGCAGGATCAAGCCGCTGTTAAAGAAAATATTAAAGCGCTGACAGGGAGGAACTATTTTGAAAGAGAATCAAAAATCCAGATATGATATCGAACTGATGCTTCTGTTTCTGGCCGCCATGCTGCCCAGGCTGATCCTGATCTTTACTGTGGCAGATCCTGTACGGACGCCTATGGATGAGCTGTCAACCATGTCGGCGGGAGCTTATATGGCAGGGCTTGACTGGACGAAAGCAACGGAATTTGGAAACCACTATTATGGAGGCGGAATGACCATTCTGATGGCGCCGCTTTTTAAGCTGATCAAAGATCCTGTGGTCCTGTACCGTGCATGCCTTGTCTTCTGTGCGGTCCTGCAGAGCCTTGTGGCACCTGTGGCGTGCCAGATCATGAGAAAATATCTGAATATACGGGACAGGGGATTCCGGTGCCTGGCTTCCCTGGCGGCAGCCTTTCTTATGGTAAACCGGGCAATGCTTGTCTACAACGAGCACATGCTGGTACTGGTCTCCTGGCTGGTGGCCCTGGTTCTGTGCCGTCTGGTTATGGAAAGCCGTAAGGAAGAGCAGAATTACCGCATAAAAGCCATATACTCGGTGGTTCTGATGGTGCTCTTATCCTACAGCCTGACGCTGCATACCAGAGCAAAGACGCTGTGGATCGCTCTGGTTCTGCTGGTGATCCTGTATTTCCTTCTGTATAAGAAATGGCTGGTGGCAAAGCTTCCGGCGCTTCTTTCCGGTGTGGCGGGCTATTGGCTGGCAGGAAGATTTATCTACTGGTCAAAGACGACTCTCTGGCTGTGGCATGAGGGAGTGGAGCTGAAAAATACGGCAGTAAAGCTGAATCTGTCTAAAGAATTGCTCCTTTCCCCCACATCCTGGCAGGGGTGGTTTTCCACCGTACTCGGGCAGGTACATACAAGTGTGATCTTTACCGGAGGATTTGCAGCAATTGCCATTACCCTGCTTGTCATTTATATCTGTACCAACGGGAAAGATATTTTTGTGAAGAAGAAAAGGCCTGTGACAGAGAATCAGGAGCAGCTACAGGTCAAGCCGTATCTGCTGGTATGCGGAACCTTTTTCATGATGTGCATCGGCGCCACGATCCTGGCACAGAGCATTACATGGCTGTTCCGTGTGCAGGAGGCACTGACGGAGACCCCCTATGAGTCGGGTGCCTACGGGTATAAGGCATTCACCTATTTCCGCTATTATGGTGCCTATATGGGACCGTTTTTCCTGGCGGGGATGGGATATCTTTACCATTACCGGACGTATCTGAAAAAATATCTGCCGGCCGTCTTTGCCGTGTTTGCAGGTATGCAGCTTCTGTTTTTGTGCGTGGTGCTGCCTCATATCTCAAAAAATATGGTGGCCTCGGAGGTGTACTGGCCTTTCGGGCTGCACAGAAGCTTTGATGATCCCATGCGGTGCCGTGTCTATCTGGCAGGCGTGCTGGTGAGTGGTATCAGCTTTCTGGTGATGTTTTTCTGTCTGTGCAAAGGAAAGAGATCTGTTCTGATGGCGGTTCTTCTGGGACTTTTGGTTTATCAGTATGTTTATAATGGCATATATTATGATGGATCAAACATTTCACGTTACAATGAAAAGGCATCGGCGGGCTATGAGCTGATCAGCGGTATGGAGAAGGCCGGGTATGAACTTCCGGAAGAAATCTATGTGACGGGATACCGGGCAGGCCAGTCCCAGAAGCCTTTGTATACCTACCAGTTTCTGCTGAACCGTCATCGGATGATTCCCGGTGAGCCGGAGGCATCTGTGGAGGAGGCTGTGGTATTCTGTTCAAAGCAGGATTATAAAAAGTTTCTGAAAGAGGGGTATCAGTTTGCAGTGCTGGATGTGGATGAGTGTGTCTATGTCAAAGGTGAGAGGTATGTGGACATGATGAAGGAGTACGGGGTGGAGTTTACGGAGAGTATCCGTTACGGTTCACTCCGTGACCAGTAACGATTATCCAGCCAAATGCGGTTGACTTTGCAAATTATTGATAGTAAGATAAATAAGATTACAACATTGTAAAGGATTCCGGAGAATAATAGGAGAAGAAGATGAAGCTGATTATACAGATTCCATGTTATAACGAGGCAGAGACGCTGGAGATTGCGTTAAACGATCTGCCGAAGCATATCGATGGTATTGATGAGATCGAATATCTGATCATCAATGACGGCAGTAAGGACGACACGGTGAAGGTGGCGAAGAACTGGGGCGTCCATTATGTAGTGAATTTTAAGAAGAATAAGGGTCTGGCGAAGGGATTTATGGCAGGTATTGATGCGTGCCTGAGGAACGGAGCCGATATTATCGTAAATACAGATGCAGATAACCAGTATAATGGTGACGATATTGAGAAGCTGGTCCGCCCGATCCTGGAGGAAAAGGCAGATATCGTGATCGGAGAGAGACCGATTGATGATACAGAGCATTTCTCACCATTAAAGAAAAAGCTGCAGCATCTGGGAAGCTGGACGGTGCGCGTGGCATCTAAGACGGATATTCCGGACGCACCCAGCGGATTTCGTGCATACAGCCGGGATGCGGCTATGCGTCTGAATGTGACCAATGAGTATACATATACCCTGGAGACGATCGTGCAGGCAGGAAGAAACAAGATTGCCATGGAATCGGTACCGATCCGGACGAATCCGGAGCTTCGGAAATCCAGGCTGTTTTCCAGTATGTTCGGCTATGTAAAGCGGTCGATGGTAACGATCATACGTTCCTTTATGATGTACAAGCCTCTGCGGTTTTTCTTTATCATCGGAGGAATCTTCCTTCTGTTCGGGATAGCTATCGGGATCCGTTTTCTCGTTTATTTCTGCATGGGGTCAGGTGCAGGCCATATCCAGTCCCTGATTCTGGCAAGTACACTGATGATGATGGGATTTATGACAGGAGTGATCGGTCTGCAGGCAGATATTATTGCTGCCAACAGAAAGCTTCTTGAGGATATCCAGTATCATGTGCGTAAGCTGGATTATGATGAGCCGGGGAACAAATGAACATAAGAGATAGCAGGAACATCTATGCCAGGGTTATTCGTTAAGAAAGCCATTATGATTACCTGATTCACGGGAAACAGTGATCCGGGAGGAAAGAATGAGAGATATAGTAATCGCCATCACTGCCGCCAGCTACAGCGGAAACAAGGGAGCGGCAGCGATGCTTCAGAGTTCGATCAGACAATTACATGACAGATACGGGGAAAGACTGAACATCCATCTGATGTCAGTCTACCCTTCCGAAGACAGAAAGCAGATTCCGTGGGATTTTATTAAAATCGTTCCCTGCAAACCGGAACAACTGCTTTTTGTTGCGTTTCCGCTTGCAGTGCTTTATAAGCTGTTTAGCTGGTGCCCGCCGGTGAAAAAGCTGCTGCTGAAGAATAAGATATTGAAGGCGTATTCACAGACGGATGTGGTGCTGGATGAGGCGGGGATCTCCTTTGTGGACAGCCGCGGTTTTGTGATGAATACCTATGCCTTTGTGTGTGCGGCTGTTCCGATGCTGATGGGGACGCCGGTGATGAAGTATTCCCAGGCGATGGGAACCTTCCATTCCTTCACCAACCGTTTTCTGGCGAAATGGATCCTGCCGAAGATGAAGCTGATCTGTGCCAGAGGAGAGGGCACCCTTGAGAATCTCAGATCCATCGGAGTTGAGAAAAATGTAAAGCTCTGCGCGGACGGAGCCTTTACCATGGCCGATGATGAGCGGTGTGACCGCATGGTGGATGAGGTGTGCAGAAAGGATGCGTTTTATGAAGGCTGTGACAGTGCCGACCGGGAGAAGAACCGGCTGGTCGGACTTTCCATCAGTTCTGTTGTGGAGAAAAAATGCAATAAGCTGAATATCGATTACAGGGGAATCATGATCGATTTCATCGGGAAGCTGAATCAGGCGGGCTACCGGGTGCTGATCATCGCAAACGGTGCAAGAATCAACAGCCAGAAGCCAAGGAACAATGACCTGATGATCTGTGATGCTGTCTATGAGGGTGTAAAAAATAAGGATATGGTGCGCTGGTATCACAGGGAGATGGAGGCAGAGGAGATCCGTGCCTATATCGGAAAATGCCGTTTCCTGGTGGCGTCCAGATTCCATGCGATGATTGGTGCGCTGGAGAAGAAGGTCCCTGTGCTTCTGGTGGGATGGAGCCACAAGTATCAGGAAGTGCTGGATTTCTTTCATCTGGGGCAGTATGCCATCGATTTTTCCAACCTGACGGCAGAATCTCTGGAGCAGGAATTTTATAAATTTGTAAAGGCTGAGGACGAGATCCGGAAGAATATTGAAGAAAACTACGACGCGGTTATGGAAAGCTCCAGAAAGAATATCGTCTATGCCGGGGAAGTGATCGATGAGATCACGGGAAAGCCATCGTCAAAGAAGAAGATTCTGGATGATAAGGATCCCGATAAATATCTGGGTACACATGTGGCCTGCCGAAAGGGCTATGCCAGCGATGAGACGATCCGTGAGAATGCCGCTTCCGGCGGCATGGTTACAGCGCTTCTCTGCCATTTGCTGAAGAACGGGCAGATCGACGGTGCGTGGGTGACGAAGACGCAGATCGCAGACGGAAAACTGGGATATCGCACCTTTATTGCCACGACAGAGGAGGAGATCCGCAGTGCATCCTCCAGTGTATATATGAACATTCCACTCCTGAAGCATGTGGATCTGGTGAGAGCGTTTGACGGCAGGGTTGCCGTGGTCATGACACCCTGTATGCTGCAGGGACTGACAAAGCTGATGGAGAAGGATGAGCAGCTGCGAAGAAAGATTGTCCTGAAGCTGGGCCTCTACTGCAGTGGAAATCACTCAGACAAAGCGACGCTTCTGTCCCTGGAGCAGTCCGGGATCAGCCTGGACGGGGCAAAGCGCCTGTATTACCGGAGAGGGCACTGGAGAGGGCTGTCCTCCGTTGTCTATGAGGATGGCAGTGAGAAGACCTTTTCCTACACAAAGACGATCTGCGCCTATAAGAATGCTTATTTCTTTGAAAAAGGAAGATGCATGACCTGTCAGGATCATTTTGCGTTTGCATCGGATATCAGCTTTGGTGATATCTGGTTAAAGGAAATGAAGGGAAATCCCATCAAGCATACCAGCTGTGTGATCCGGAATGAGAGGGCATGGGAGATGTACCGCTTAGCTGTTGATGCAGGGGCGATCACAGATTCCCACATCAGTGACCGGGATATGGTACGCAGCCAGAAGAGGGCGCTTGTCTTTAAGTTTACCTGTGCACCTGCAAAGCAGAAATACTTAAGCAGACAGGGCAGAGAAATAACATTGACAGCAGATGATAAATGCCGCTGGAACCATAAGCTGGCATTTTATCTGGCAAGGAAGAATCAGAAGTATTCGGAAGAGCATTACGACAGACTGAGGAAGATTCCACATATTGTTATTTATTACTATATGTGCTTCATCCGTGTGCTTTTGAGTTTTTAACAGAAAAAAGAAAAGGCTGAGAGTATATGATAGATCATAAGGAAATAGTTAAGAGAGAAGAGGAGAGAGTGACTGAGGGAAGCGTTCGTCAGGACTCTCCCGAAGTTCAGGAGAAGGACGAAGAGACAGGAAAAGCATCACAGAAGAAGAAAGGGATGAAAATCCTGAAATACGGTTTTCTGGTTCTTGTAGTGATTTTCCTGGCACGCTATTTTTACAAAAATGCGGACAGCTATAAAAATCTGGACGTAGACATCAACTGGATGGTTTTTGCAGGGGCGGTGGGATTTTACTTCTTATACAAGATTACCCTGGCTTCCCTGTGGCACTATATGACCAGGCTGAATCACTGCGGGATCAGATATTTTAAGGCAATTACGGCATATCTGTATTCAATTCTGGGAAAGTATATTCCGGGAAAAGTATTTATGCTGCTGGCCAGGATTCCGGCTTATGAGGAGGCGGGGGCTCCGATCCGGAAGGTAACGATCTGCTTTTTCCTGGAAAACATCTGTACTCTGCTGGGAGCGGCCTTCCTGTTTCTGATCTCTCTTTTATTCTTTCCGAATGACATTCTGGCGGATTATCAATGGGCAACCGTTGTGCTGGTCATCGTGTTTTTTATCTGTATAAACCCGAAGATCATTAATTTCTTTCTGAAATTTGCAGAGAAGATCATTAAAAAGAAGGATCTGGTGATACCGATCACTTATCCGGAGATGTTAAAGGTAGTTGTTTTATTTATCTTAAACTGGATCATCGTTGGAATCGGTTTCTATATGCTGACCTGTTCCATCTACCCGATCCCCGCTTCGGAGCTGCTTTACACAGCCGGAATCTTTGGTCTGTCGTGTATCATCGGTATCCTTGCAATCTTTGCACCATCGGGGCTGGGTGTCAGAGAGGGAATCCTGGTGCTGGGACTCGGACTGATCATGCCGGAGGAATATGCGGTGATCATATCCATCGTGTCCAGGCTCTGGATGACCGTGTCTGAGCTGGCACTGATCGGGATAGCCTTTATTGTAAATAAGGTGATGGAGAGGCAGAAAAGAAGAAATTAAACACATTTGAAAAAGTGATGGTCTTAAGAGGATTGAGAAGAAAGCGACAGGAAGAAAGGGGAACGTATGGGGATAGGAAGCAGGCTGAAAAAAGTTATCCGACGTTTTACATCCGCAAATGGAGATTATGAACAGATTCTGCGGGAGCAGCAGGAGATCCGGAAGCTTCTGGAGGAACTGAAGAAAAGTGATAAAGCACAGGCGAAAGCCATTGAAAACATCAGACAGCAGATCGACAGGGAATGGAAGCGGAGAGATGACTGGGGAAAAGTGGCTGCGGAGACGAAGCGTCTGGCAGCCGGACGCCCGGTATGGGTCATCAAATGTCCGGCACCGGAGGATGAGTCGAGGGCACGCTGGGGAGACTACTATTATGCCCGGTCTCTGAAAAAATACCTGGAGCGGCTGGGAATCTATGTGTTGCTGGATACAAGAGAGGACTGGGGCTGTGAATCAGGGGCAGATGTGGTACTGGTGCTCCGTGGATGTCTCTTTTATCGTCCGGACAGGCGAAATGAGAAGTGCCTGTATGTGATGTGGAATATCAGCCACCCGGACATGGTTACGCCTGAGGAGTACGAGCTGTATGATGTGGTTTGTGTAGCTTCCCGCTATTATGCGAAAAAGCTTCAGGAGAAGGTATCCGTTCCTGTAGTGCCTCTTTTACAGTGTACAGATACGGAGCTGTTTTACCCGGATACGGGGATGGAGGATACTTCAGACAGGGATTATATTTTTATCGGAAACTCCAGAGGGATCGCCAGAAGCTGTGTGATGTGGGCGATTGAGGACCGTCTTCCCTTCCGGATGTGGGGCAGCGGATGGAACAGGATCCTCAGCGGACATATGGACCGGATCCAGGCACCGTTTATTGACAATGATGCGATTCCAGATCTGTACCGGTCGGCAAAGGCCACCTTAAATGATCACTGGCAGGACATGCTGGATTACCAGTTTGTGAATAACCGGATCTTTGATGCGCTGGCCTGTGGATTACCGGTAATATCCGATGGATGTGAAGAGTTAAAAGAGATTTTCCCGGATGCAGTGCTGTATTACAGTAACAGGGAAGAATTTGAGGACTGTGTAAGACATCTGGAAAATGACTATGCTTCGGTAAAAGAGTGTGTAAAGAAGCAGTGGGAGCTGATCCGGACAACGTATTCCTTTGAGGCAAGAGCGAGGGAGCTTCAGGAGCTTGCAGGGAAGTACAAAGAGTAAGCAGAGCGATTGAGGAGAATGGATTTGAGTGCATTATTAAACAGATTAAAGAAGTATCAAAGAGTCATCGCAGTTGTCATGATCCTGCTTGTTACGTTCAGCGTGGAGCTGATCGCTAATATCCATGCCTTGAGGGGAGGATATGATGGGCTGGATCTCAGTGGTCAGATCAGCGTGATCGAAGATGACGGAGCAGAAAAATATCAGGTGCTGTTCAGACCGGAAGGCAGGATCTATGTAAAGCAGATCAGCCTGAGAGGCACGTTTCCTGAGCGTTCCATTTACAGGATCCGTACAGGAGAAATTAACGGCTTCGGGAAGAAGGAAACTGGAAATTACAGCGATACCGTGGACACGTATTTCACAGAATACAGTACCAATCTGGAGAGAGAAGTCACGTCACTGAGAATCACGATGAAAAAAACGGAGGGCATGGAGCTTACAGGGATCTGGCTTTCCAATCGCTTTGAACTGAATAAATTCCGGATGCTGTTTGTATTGATAGCGCTGGCCCTGCTTTACTGTGTATTATTTGAAAAATCTTTTTTAAAAAAAATCGAATGGTATTTTGCAGTCTTTGCATTGAGCTTTGGCATCCTGCTGATCTCTCTGGCACAGCCCATGTGTAATTCCTGGGACGAACAGATCCATTTCAAAAGGTCTTATAGCATTGCCGGCGGACGCACCGTCCGGTGGACCCTGTCAGCGCAGAAGATTGCAGACAGAACGAATTTCAATTGCAACACAAAGGCAGAGTTCGCGCAGCTGAGGGAGTATATGAATCAGAACGATCATGAGATCGTGGAAGAGGAGAGCAGAGATTCTCTGTTTGTTTCCTATCAGTATCTGGTATATCTTCCCATGGCATTGTTCCTTGCGGTCGGGAAGCTGATTGGTCTGCCTTTTACCGTATTGTTTGCTTTCGGGAAGCTGGGAAATCTGTTCCTGTATGTGACTGTGATGTTTATGGCGATAAGGCTGGCAAAGAACAAAAAGCTGTTTCTGGCATTTATTGCCATGATGCCGACCGCACTGTTTCAGGCATGCTCCTATACGTATGACAGCATTGTCTTTTCCTTCGTAACGCTTGGCTGTGTACTCTGGTGCCGTGAGACTTTTTTTGGAGGAGAAAACTGCCATATTCCATCGATCGCAGGTGCGGCTGTTCTGTTTGTGCTGGGATGTCTTTCGAAGGCTGTCTACATTCCGGTGATCCTGCTTCTGATCCTGATTCCCCAGCTTCAGAAAATGCCGAAGAAAGTAAAACGTATGATCGGAGCCGGCGTACTGCTGGCCTTTGTACTTGTCATGCTGACCTTCGTGCTGCCGGTACTGACCAATGTACTGGCGGGAAATCTTTCTTATGGAGGAGATTCCAGAGGGGGAGACACCAGTGCAGTGAGGCAGGTGATTTCCATGGTAAAGCATCCGTGGGAGAGTGTGAAGCTGATGGTTGGCAGTGTATTTTCACTGGACAATTTCCGGAATCTGGGAAACGTCGAGACGGACCATTACTTTTTTGGAAATCTGATGCTGCTGAATTATTCTTCTATGGGCGTTCTTAAGGATAAGTGGTGTGTTCTCCTGCTGCCGGTCATGACCCTGCTGCTCTTTCAGAAGGAGGAGGGAAATGAAAGGATCGCCCTCTGCGGGCTGTGGAAGAGAGTCCTGATGTGGGGGATTTTTGCAGTGATCATATTGTTGATCTGGACGGCTCTGTATCTGAGCTTTACACCTGTGGGAGCGATGGAGATTGCAGGTGTTCAGGCGAGGTATTATCTGCCGCTGCTTTATCTTGGCGCACTGCTGGTGACAAACATGAAGATCCGTGTTCAGATCAGCGGGCAGACACTGGCGAAAGTGGTATGCGGTTCCGCCTGGGTGTTTCAGACAGCTGCGATCTGGGGACTGGCACTCGGAGGCAGGCTGCTGTGAGAAAATGATTCAGAAGTGAAACGATCGGATCAATCATGAGATAGAGGATGGTGAATGATTTGGCTGGTAAAATAGATGCAAAAAGTTTTATAAAAAATATGGTAGGTTTTTCCATGAGTACCTGGATCGGGTTTGTTATCAGTTTTTTTACGATTCCAATCATAACAAGAGTTTTCGATCCGGATGCCATGGGAAAAATCAATATGTTCACAACCGTGGTAAATCTGGGAATGACCATTGTACTGTGCGGACTGGATCAGACCTATACACGTTTTTATTATGAGGGAATCCATGGCAGGGATAACCGGCTGATCTTCAGCTATTCACTGGTCGTGACTACGATTCTCACAGCTGTTGCGGTGCTTGTCTTATCGCCGTTTCGCCAGGAGATTGCCTTTGAAGTGGTAGGAGAGAACAAAAGTATCATCTTTCTGTGCCTGGCGGTATGTATCTATGCAACGGCAATATTGAGGCTCTATAATCTCAATTACAGGATGAGGCAGGACTGCATCCGGTTTTCGATTCAGTCACTGCTGATTGTGATCTGTACGAAAGTGGCCTATATTGTCTGTGCTGGGTGGGATACCACCTATTACAGTGCAGTGTTATTCAATACAGGATTGACATTCCTGCTGATGCTTGTATACTGGTTTATTCAGAAGGAAGCACGTGTTTCCTCACGGAAGGAGCTGGTATATGATCAGAATGTGGTTAAGGTCATGATGAAATTCGGACTGCCGCTCATGCCTGCTTCTATCATTGCCTGGCTGAATACGTCAATTTCCAATCTTCTGATCAAGCAGAAACTGACCTTCACAGCCCTGGGGGTCTACTCTTCAGCAGTTTCGATCGCTTCGCTGATCAGTCTGATTCAGACGGGATTTAATATGTACTGGACGGCCTTTGTTTATGAAAACTACAAAACAGAGCAGAAAAAAATCAGCGCTGTTCATAATTACATCACATATATTATGATATTATTTGGTATGGCAATTCTATTCTTTCAGGATATTATTTTCCTGCTGCTTGGAGAGTCTTATCGTTCCTCGAAAACCTTTTTTGCATTTCTTCTGATTGCTCCGATCTGCTATACGATTTCTGAGAGTACAGGTGTAGGGATAGCGATTGCAAAAAAGACGCAGTTAAACATTATCTTTATCCTCGGCTCACTGATCGTAAATGTTGCAGGATGCTGGCTTTTGATCCCGAGGCTGGGGTCTCTGGGAGCTGCAGTATCTTCAGCAATGGCCGGGCTGGTATACCTGGCGATCCGCAGCGTACTGGGAGAAAAGTATTACAAATGTGTCACTTCCTATAAAAGAAGTGTTACGGCACTGATTCTTATGCTTGCAGCCTGTGTTGCGAATATGTTTCTCAGTGAACAGCAGTGGATGCGCATGGGATGTATGGCATTGCTTATGGCTGTTCTGACACTGCTGTATGCAAAAGAATTTGCAAAACTGTCCGGACTGGTACTGGGGATTGGAAAGGATCTCATAGATAGTTGCAGGGCAAGACGTTGACGTAGGGAAATACTTGTTATATAATTGCTTTAGTTTGACCCCAACATCATCTTTAAGAGTTGCCCAACAATTGAGCCTTACGTCGATTTTACCGTGCTTCGCACTCTCAAAATCGACGAAAACATTCGCAATCCGCTCATTTTTCTTCGAAAAATGGCTACTTGCTCATGTTTTGCGGGACCCATAGACATAAAAATACATGCAAGCATGTATTTTATGTCCATTTGTCCCTTGGCTCATCTTTAACTTGTAAATGAGGTGTAAGAATTTGAAAAAAAGAAAAGCGGTTTCACTGATAGGCCTGGCTCTGCTCCTGACTGTGGGCTGCTCCCGGAACCAGGGAGAGGCACAGCCCAGTGTGAGTCATTCTTTCTACTGGGGCGGTACGATATGTTCGGGAACCTACACCGGTGAGATGGAAAATGGAAGACCTTATGGGAAGGGAACCTTTCAGGGACATGTGATGAGAGACGGAAAGGAACTGGATGAAGTCTCCTATACCGGAAGCTGGAAAGAGGGAAGACTGGCAGGAAAAGGCACCTTTACGAATATCAGTGAGGATATTTCCTATCAGGGGAAGTTCATGAATAATACAAAGCATGGTGATTTTGTAGTAAAAACGGGAGGAAGCGACACCTATGAGAAGGTATCCTTCCGTAAGGATATTCCCTGTGGCGTTTCGATCCTGTACAGCACGGAGGATGACAGTATTACAGGATATGACAGATACTATAAGGGTATCCGTGTTTCCGACATTCTGGCAGATGCGAAAGAATTCTCCTATGCAGATCTGATCTACGATCCGGATGAGCATGCTTATGAGGAGATCGCTCTTGATTGTCAGGTCGAGGAGAAGACACTCAGGGAGGTCGTAATCAGTGAAGAGGATGATTCAGATAATGAAGAGATTGAGACAGAACTGAGGGCAGAATGGAAAGTAAAGGATGCGCAGGGAAATTTCTATCTGATTTCTTATAATGCCGAGTATCCGCAGACAGCTGAAAATTATATGCCTGATGTGGACGAGGGTGAGAAAATCAGGGTATATGGTTATTTCAAAGGGATAAGCAGTGTGGAAGATGATTCACCTCTTACTGCACGTTATCCGTTGATTGAAGGTGTGACAGCCGGGAAAGAAGGAAGCACGATTCAGATGGGGCAGCTCCCCATGGAATACAGGAACTTCCTGGATTATTCCTATGAGTATCAGGGAAGCCCGGTATCGCTTTCCGGTATTGTCAGACATTATGGAACAGACATGGATGGGCAGTTTTTTGTTCTGATCAAATCGGAATCTTATGCTGAGGGCGATCAGAATATTTATGCCTGTGCGTTTGACATGGAAGACAAAGAAAGATTAAAAGGACTTCCGGAGACCGGCGGGCAGGTTACTGCCAGCGGAGAGCTGGACAGGGTATATCTGATACCGGGCGAAAAGGGATTTGAACTGTATCCGAAGATCGTGATCACGGAGATCTCAGCAGATTAGAGAACGTACGGTTACCGGTTACGGAGTGTACAGGAACAGATTCCATTGTCACAGATGATGGTAAAGAAAAGTCAGTCTGGCAACTGCGAAGGTATTGGGCAGTTACCAGAAGAACATGATAAAAGTTTCGCTGCAGCCTGCAGCAGATAAATGGAGGAAAAGATGAAAGAGCTGTTATTGAAGAAAATTGCGGACAGAGAGATTCGGGTTGGTGTTGTCGGACTGGGATATGTGGGGCTTCCACTGGCAGTGGAAAAGGCAAAAGCCGGATTTCACACGATCGGCTTTGATGTGCAGGATGCCAAGGTGCAGATGGTAAATGAGGGTCACAATTACATTGGTGATGTTGTGGACAGTGATCTCAAGAGGCTGGTGGATGAGAAGATGCTGGTAGCCACCACAGATTTCAGCTTTGTAAAGGATGTGGATTTTATAGCGATCTGCGTTCCGACACCTCTGGATGCACATCAGCAGCCGGATATCAGCTATGTAAAGTCTTCAACAGAAGCGATTTCAAAGTATCTGTCAAAGAATACGATGGTAGTTCTTGAGTCCACCACATATCCGGGAACGACAGAGGAACTGATCCGTCCGATCCTGGAAGAGGGATCCGGGCTGAAATGCGGGGAAGATTTTTATCTGGGATTCTCACCGGAGCGGGTGGATCCGGGAAATCTGATCTATAAGACAAAGAATACACCGAAGGTGGTAGGTGCGATCGGAAAGGATGCGACAGAAGTGATCGCAGCTATGTACCGTGCCGTTCTGGACGGAGATGTCTGTGAGGTTTCCTCACCTGCGATCGCCGAGATGGAGAAGATTCTGGAGAATACCTATCGGAATATCAATATCGGTCTGGTAAATGAGCTGACCATGCTCTGCAATGAGATGGGCATCAGCATGTGGGAAGTCATCGATGCGGCAAAGACAAAACCCTATGGCTTCCAGGCATTTTATCCGGGTCCGGGACTCGGGGGACACTGTATCCCGCTTGATCCATATTATCTCTCCTGGAAAGCGCGTGAGTACGGCTTCCATACCTCTATGATCGAGAGCTCTATGATGATCAATGACCGTATGCCGGAGTACTGTGTAGAGCGTGCCGGAAAAATCCTGAACCGGTTTAAGAAAGCGCTGAATGGTTCGAAGGTGCTCGTGCTTGGTGTGGCATATAAACAGGATATCGATGACTACCGGGAAAGTCCGGCACTGCGTGTGATTGAAGAGCTTAAGAAAGAAGGTGCACAGGTCATTTATTATGACGGATGGGTAAAAGAGTACCGCTATAAGGGTCAGGTATCTCACAGCGAACCGGAGCTTACGAAGGAGCTTCTGGAAAGTGCTGATCTTGTCATGGTTACTGCCGCACATACAAATGTAGACTACGAGTTTGTACAGAAACACGCAAAAGCTGTTTTTGATACGAAGAACGCGATGAAACATGTAAAAGACAGAGAGAATGTAGAAGTTCTGTAACGATACGGTGCAGTTTCCGGGATCTGTGCTGATTGGAAAACAGGCCGGTGAAACATAGTATTATTTAAGATGAATCATACTGTCTTTGATTGATCTTAAATGTGAAAAGAAAGTGAGTAAGGAGATTTCTCCATGAGTAATCTGGTGACATTGTCAATGATTTTTGTTGTATTTATACTGGTTTCCCTGTTCTGGTATCAGCTGACCGGTATCTGTACAGAGGAGAGTATGGCGGCTTCCGCTATCACGGTCATGCTTGGTACATTTCTTGCAGGAATAGCCGGAAATGCAGCCTATGTGTATCCGGCAGCAGGGCTGATGGCAGCGGCAGGAATCGTGCTGTTTCTCCTTAACCGGGGCCGGGGACGAAGAGAGGAAGGCTTTTTAAAAAGGGTGTTTTCCTTTGTGTCTCCTTCTCTGGTGGTGATCGGCATCACATTCATCTATTGCGGATGCTGTTTCCGCAGAGCATTGTTTACCTATCCTGATGAGATCCATCAGTGGGGCAGTGCCGTGAAATATATGGCAGAAACAGGACTGCTGCCATATGGAGCTGATTATACGGGGGATTCGGTTACCTTTTCCATCTGCACCATGTTTCAGTATTTTTTTGCAGGGATCGGAACCTTTATTGAGAGTAATACCTATGTAGGTAACTTTGTCCTGACATTCATACCGGTACTGCTTCCGTGCAGGAAGTCGGGGTGGGACCGCTGGAAATCCGTGTTCTCCTATGCCGGCGTTGTTTTCCTCTCGTTTAATCTGATCAGCTATATTAAGTATTATACGATCCTTCAGGATTATGTCCTTCCGATGTGGGCAGGAGGAATCCTGGCATGGCTGTTGTGGAGAAAAGAAGAGAAGGTAAACTGGATTTTTCTGTTTAGCAGTCTGACAGTAGTTGCCGCAATGAAGAGCCTGGTAGGGCCGCTTTTTGTGTGCATGATCATTCTTGCAGCGTTTCTGTCCGTGTATTACAGGGACTGCAAGGATCATATTTCAGGATTGCGGAAGCTTAACGTGATACGAAACAAAAAATATTTATGCTTTTTGCCGATGTTAACCACACCGGTTCTTCTTAATATGGTCTGGTCCAGGACCATTTCCACAAATGTATTGAGCAGGGGAGTCGGGACTGCGAACAAGGATGCATCTCAGATTTTAAGTTCTATCCTGGATAAGAGCTTTGCAGTTATCGAGAGTAATGCGGAACCCATGCCCTATATCAGCTATGTTATTTTCTTTGGTCTGTATGTGGTTGGTATTTTTCTGCTGCTGTCTGTGCTCAAAAGAAACAGAAATGAAATAAGAGCGATCCTGGCACTCTATGTGGCGGGTGCGTTTCTGTATATGGGAGTGATGTTCTATGCATATATGAATGTGTTTGGTGCATCGGACAGCTCAACAGTAGCTGGACTGGAGCGATATGCAGCGTATTATATGCTTGTGGGTGTCTGTACGCTGGTATTTCCGCTGTTTTACCGTGAGATGGATATTCGCAGAACGACGGAGGTAAGGATCGCCTGCGCGGCTCTGGTGGTACTCTGTCTGTTTGGAACAGGAGGCGGATTTATTGCAAAGGCTACCAGTATCCGGAGAGAACAGGAAGGCACCTGGATCAGGCGCGTAGAGGCGAAAGAGCAGGTTGGCAGGTTCCGGGAGCTGGTCGGAGATGATGGAAGAGTTTTTGTGATCGGAAAACTGGATACCAGTTATATCAAGACGCTGACGTATGAATTTGGAAAACAGTATGCCTGGGATCAGGACAGTTATACCATGGATGCAAGAGGCGGCGGCAAACAGATTCTGATCAATGTTCCGAAATATCCGGAGCTTCTGACTAAGACAGAATATAAATACGTCTGGTTTGTAAATCCGAAGGAGAAATATGAGGAATATGATGCGCTGAGACGTTATTATAAGTTTGAGTCGGCGCAGGATGGTGATATTTATGAAATTCAGCAGGTAGACGGCAGATACCGGTTCCGCTATGTGGGAAATGTTCCCACACAAAAGGATAAGTAGTAGCGATTCAGCAATAGAAGAAAGCGATGGTTGATGGATATGGACAGGAGTACAGCAGTCAGTATAATTGTGCCGCTTTACAATCGAAGGGAAACGATTGCCAGATGCCTTGACAGTCTGACGGGACAGACATTAAAGGAGATTGAAATCGTAGTGGTGGATGACGGTTCCACAGACAACGGGGCGGATGTGGTTAGAGAGTACCAGAAGAAGGATGACAGGATCGTACTGATCACCCAGAAAAATCAGGGTCCCGGAGCGGCAAGAAATGCTGGGATACGGGCATGCCACGGTGAATATATTGGCTTTGTGGACTGTGATGATTATGTGGAACCACAGATGTATGAAAAACTGTTCCAGGCAGTACAGGATTATCAAACGGATGTTGCGGTCTGCCAGGAGAAAAATGTCTGTCAGGAAGCAGACGGCGCTGTCCGTGTTCTGGGAGAAACATCTTTTCCAAATGAAACGACCAAAGTATATGAGAGAAAACAGGTGTTAGAGTGGTTTCTGAATGATACGTATCTTTCTCTGAACAGTGTATGTTTTAAACTGATGCGTAAGACTCTGTTTACAGAAAAAAAGATTTGGTTTCCGGAGAATTACCGCCATGTGGAGGATCTTCCGGTGAGTGCAGGAATTTTCAGCACTGCACAGTCAGTGGCTTTTGTCCCTGAGAGTCTGTATTGCTATATACACGAGACAGGTACCAGATCCACAAGCTGTTCTTTAAAAAAGGCAGAGGATATCTATCAGGATATGCTGGATGTGATGAGATATCTGAAGAAGGCAGGGAGCACAGAAGAATTTGACAACTTTGTGCTGGGTATGAAGTTTTCCTCTCTGCGCCAGCTTTATGGAACGAAATCAAAAACAGAAAGAAAAGGAAAAGAAGCCCGCATGCTGCTGAAAAAATGGAAGCGCGCCGGAAGGAAAGTTAAGCCGGAGTTTCATGGAAAGGAGATTCCTGTATTCCATAAAATGAAGATACTGGCTTCTTATTATCATCTGGAACCGCTGGTATGTCTGGCATTTAAGATGCTGGGAAGGATTCCTTTCTTTAAATATATGGTATAGGAGGCTGCTCTATGAGTTCAAAAGTAAATATTGTAATGTCAGCCTATAATGGAGAACAGTACATCAGAGAACAGATGGAAAGTCTTTTGAATCAGGATTATGATCATTTTGAGATTTATGTAAGAGACGACGGCTCTAAGGACGGGACACTCCGGATTCTGAAGGAATATGAAGAAAAACATGGAGTTCACGTCATTGCAGGTGAGAACAAAGGCTTTTCGGCCAGCTTCTTTGATGTGCTCTCGGCAGCAGAGGATGGAGATTACTGGTCTTTCTGTGATCAGGATGATATCTGGTTTCCGGATAAGCTTAAGATGGCTGTTCAGTGGCTTGATACACAGAAACAGGATAAGCCGCTTCTTTATTACAGCTTGAGTGAGATGTTTGATGAGTCGGGAAAGAATCTCGGGATCCAGGAGCCGCCAAAGGGAAGTCTGTGCTTTCGAAGAGCAATGACAGGAACCTTTGGAGTGGGTTTTTCCATGGTGATCAACCGGCAGCTGCGGGATGAGATGTTAAAATGTGATCCATACAGGGTACACTCCCATGACTGGCTGGCGGGGGCAATCGCACTGGGATTCGGGAAAGTGCACGTGAATCACAAAATCTGTGCCAGATATCGCAGGCTTACCTCCAGTGTGACACGGATCTCATTAAAAAAGAAAGTGCAGTGGGCATTATCCATGCTGCGTGAGAATGGAGATGTGGCTGAACGCAACCAGGAGTATATCAGAGTATTCAAAGAGAAGCTAAGTCAGGAGAAGAGAAAAACAGCTGAACTCTTCGAAAATGAAAATGATTCGCTGAAGACCAGGCTGAAAAAGGTCTTTTATCCAAAACGGTGGCGTCCGGGTATCAGCAGTGAGCTTGTGATGCGGTTTCTGATGCTGATTGGAAAGGTGTGAAACGATGAAAAGAATCTTATACTACACGGCGAGAGATATGACAAATCCCTCGTTTGGAATCAATAAAAAAATAAGAAATCAGATAGTTGCACTCAGAAAACAGTTTTACGTGGATGCAGTATATAGAAAAAATGATCATCAGCTGATACTGGAAAAGAACAACGGAAAAGAGATTGTTCTGGCAGCAGGAATGAAGCGCCCCTATAAGGTTCAGGGGAGCCGTTTTCTGGCAGAATATTTAAAAAAGAATACTTATGCCGGATGCTATATCCGTTACGTATTTGCAGATAGAGAGTTTTACAAGGTTCTGAAAAATCTGTCCAAAGCGCATACAAAGACTGTAATCGAAATTCCAACCTATCCTTACGATGCTGAAATGTTAGATTCACTGGAGAACAGGATTGTACTTTTGCTAGACCGTATGTATCGTAATCGGATGAAATCCTATGTGAACAAAATTGCAACCTACTCTCATGACAGTATGATTTTCGGGATTCCTGCATTCCAGGTTATAAATGGAGTGGATTTTGAAAAAATTCCCGTGGCAATACATGACGGGCAGGATCGTACAATTCGAATGTTAGCAGTAGCTGATCTTGCTAAATGGCATGGCTACGACAGGCTGCTGGAAGGAATGGGACAATACTATCAGCAGGGTGGAAAGCGCGAACTTCACTTTTATCTGGCCGGGCAGGGACAGGAGCTGGAAATGTATCAGGAGATTGTCAGCAGATATGGAATAGATGATAAAGTAACCTTTTGTGGTTCAGTGTATGGAGATGAACTTGACAGGCTATATGACAAATGTACCCTCGCTGTGGAATGCCTGGGAGCTCACAGAAAGGGATTGAAATTGTCAAGCTCTCTGAAAAGCAGAGAGTATTCAGCTAAAGGTCTGCCGATGATTACTGCAGTTGATATTGACATATTTGATGTCAGGAATTATCCTTACGTTTGTAAGTTTGAAGAAAATGAGACACCCATCAACATAAAAAGAGTGATTCAGTTTTATGATGACATCTACGATGGAAAAGATTATAATATTATTGCCGGACAAATACGAAACTATGCACAGGGGTTATGTGATATGGATATTGTGATGAAGCCGGTGATTGACTGTTTTTTATAGAAGTGAGAACACCTTTTGCAGATAGGAGAGATAAAAATGAAATATGCATTGATTGGCTGTGGCCGTATTTCTACGAACCATGTAAAAGCCGTAATAAATAATAAGCTGGAATTTGTGGCTGTATGTGATCTCATCCCGGAGCATATGGAAGAAGTCCTTGAGAAAAACGGACTTCGTGAGGACGTTTCGATCAGACGATATACGGATTACCGGGAGATGATTGACGAACAGCAGCCGGAGCTGGTGGGAATCGCTACCGAGAGCGGTGCGCATGCGGAAATTGCTCTTTACTGTATCGATCATGGCATTCATGTAATCATTGAGAAGCCGATGGCTATGAGCATGGAGGACGCAGATGAGATCATACGCCGTTCGGAAGAGAAGGGCGTGAAGGTATCCGCCTGCCATCAGAACCGCTTCAATGTAGCTGTCCAGGAGATGCGCAAGGCGCTGGAGGCAGGAAGATTCGGGAAAATATCCCATGGCTCCATTCATGTGAGATGGAACAGAGGAAAGTCCTATTACGAGCAGGCCCCCTGGAGAGGTACCTGGGCACAGGACGGCGGTGCACTGATGAATCAGTGTATTCACGGAATCGACCTTCTCCGCTGGATGATGGGAGATGAGGTGGAGGAAGTATATGGCGTGACGAGGCAGCAGTTCCATCATTATCTGGAGGCGGAGGATATCGGAATGGCCGTTGTGAAGTTTAAAAACGGTGCGGTGGGAACGATTGAAGGAACCACGAATGTATATCCGCAGAATCTGGAAGAGACACTCTATCTGTTCGGAGAAAATGGAACGGTCAAGCTCGGAGGAAAGTCTACAAACAATATTGATGTATGGAACTTTTCGGATGAAAGTGATGAAGACCAGAAAAACAAGGGACTAGAGGAGCAGACCAGCAATGTATATGGGAATGGCCATACAAGCCTGTATGCCGATGTCATTGATGCGATTAAAAATGACAGAGCGCCTTATGTGGACGCGCGTGCGGGAAGAAACGCACTGGAAATGATACTGGCGATCTACAGGAGTCAGAAGACAGGAATGCCTGTGAAACTGCCGCTTGGAGATTTTTCAACATTAGATATGCAGGGTGAGTTTAATGAGTGACTATTTTGTTCATGAAAGCAGTTATATAGACGACGATGTGGAAATTGGTGAGGGCACAAAGGTCTGGCATTTCTGCCATATTCAGAAGGGAGCCAGGATCGGAAAAAACTGTTCCTTCGGACAGAATGTGAACGTATCGAACCACGTGAAGATCGGAAACGGTGTAAAGGTACAGAACAATGTTTCCATTTACGAAGGCGTGGAGCTGGAGGACTACGTGTTCTGCGGTCCTTCCATGGTATTTACAAATGATCTGACTCCCCGGGCGAAATATCCCAAGGGGAGTGCCGGATATAAGAAGACATTGTTAAGGACAGGTGCCACAGTTGGAGCAAATGCCACCATTGTATGCGGGCATACGATCGGACAGTGGGCAATGATCGCAGCGGGAGCCGTAGTGACAGGACATGTGAAAGCACACGAACTGGTGGCCGGCGTTCCGGCCAGGCATCATGGATGGGTCTGCGAATGCGGCGCGTTACTGAAAGACGGATTGAACTGCAGGGATTGTGGCAGAAGCTATGAAGAAACGGAAGACGGATTAAGAGAGAGAAGGGAAAAAGATGCAGTTTCGTGATTTAAAAGCACAGTATCAGGCATTGAAAGAAGACATCGACCGGGCTATGAGTCAGGTTCTGACAGACAGTAACTATATCAGCGGACGTCAGGTCGCCGAGCTGGAGCAGAGCCTTGCAGAGTATGTGGGGGTAAAGCACTGTATCACCTGTGCAAACGGGACAGATGCGCTCACTCTGGCATTGATGACCTGGGGAATCGGAGAAGGCGACGCAGTATTTGTGCCGGATTTCACATTTTTTTCCAGCGGTGAGGTGGTATCCTTTGAGGGGGCACGTCCGGTCTTTGTAGATGTCGAGGAGGATACCTTTAATATGAGTCCGGAAAGTCTGGAACGTGCCATCGTGCAGACAATAGCGGAAGGAACGGCAGTGCCAAGAGCAATCGTAGCTGTTGATTTATTCGGTCAGCCTGCCAATTATGATAAAATACGGGAAATCGCCGACAGATACAGTCTCAGGATTCTGGAAGATGCAGCACAGGGATTCGGCGGAAGCCTCCATGGAAAGATGGCATGCAGCTTTGGCGATATTTCTACCACATCCTTTTTCCCGGCAAAGCCTCTGGGATGCTACGGGGATGGCGGTGCCGTTTTCACGGATGATGACGCTGCGGCAGAGTATCTGCGTTCGATCCGCATTCATGGAAAAGGCACATGCAAGTATGACAATGTACGCATCGGAATGAATTCACGTCTGGATACGCTTCAGGCTGCAGTCCTGCAGGTGAAGCTGGAAGCATTCAGAAAGTACGAGCTTCAGGATGTGAATGCAGCTGCAAAAGAGTATACCCGTCTGCTGAAGGATCTGGTAAAGACTCCGGTTGTTAAGGATGGCTATTACTCCAGCTGGGCACAGTATACGATTCAGCTGGCAGACAGGGAGACAAGAGAAGGGCTTCAGACATATCTGAAGGAAAAAGGAATTCCAAGCATGGTCTACTATCCAAAGGCAATGCACAGACAGGAAGCATTTGCACAGGTGCCGTCGGATGACCGGGATTTTCCGAATACGCTGAGGCTCTGTGACCGGGTGCTGGCACTTCCGCTTCACCCCTATATGAAGCAGGAAGAGATCAGGCTGGTGGCTGACAGTATCAGGGAGTATCTTGAATGCAGATGAAGATATTATATCTTAACGGGTTTGTCCCCAGAGAAAATGCCCCCATGGGCGGTATATTTGTGACAAAGAGAATACAGGCTTTAAAGAAAAAAGGAATAGAGGTGTGTCCGTATATCTACGGAATCGAATACTCGGAACCAGTAGAGAAATATCTCTCAGAGATCAGGCATATTATGCGCCAGTCCAGACCTGTCTGCCGGCAGCTCGACATTGAATATCAGCTTCGCATGGACCGGATGGGCTTTATCAAGATGGCTGCAGCCCGCTATTTTCCGTCAGTCTATGGAAGCGGGATCTCAAAGATGCTGAGAGAGGATTGCAGAAAAGAGAAACCGGTTGATCTGATCCATCTGCATTGGGTGTGGCCAGTCGGTGTCGGAGTTCGCAGATTCAGTAAAGAATCAGGGATTCCCTATGTGCTCACCTGCCACGGAAGTGAGATCAATATTACGCTGGCAGATCCTCATATACGTAAGGCTATGCTGTCTGTTCTGGAAGATGCGGCAGCAGTCGAATTTGTCAGTGAGGCATTGCTTGTGAGAGCCAGGGAGCTGGGCTATTCAGGGAAAAATGCAGTCGTCGTATACAATGGCATCGACGGAAGCATCTTTGGAAATGCAGATCTGGAGAGTGTAAAAAAGCGTACAGTAGTGGGATTTGCAGGGAATCTGATCCCTGTGAAAGGAGCAGACAGGCTCTCTGAAATCTTTCACACGATCTATAAAAAGGCATCCGGTGATGTGGAGTTCTGCGTGATCGGTGACGGGGAACTACGGGGCAGCCTTGAGCAGCAGATGAAGGAACTGCCGGTAATCTTTACCGGACAGGTACCTCAGACCAGGATGGCAGAGGAATTTCTCAAAATGAGTGTGCTGATCGTTCCAAGCAGAAGAGAGGGATATTCCTGCGTAATTAAAGAGGCACAGGCCTGCGGCGTCATTCCGGTGGCCTGCAATGTGGGCGGTATTCCGGAAGCAGTGGCTGGTTATGGGACACTGGTGAGCGGTACCGATGAGGAAATTCCGGGAAAGCTGGCAGATGCCGCTCTGGAGTATCTGGAAGAGAGGATTCAGACAGACCGCAGGGAGATGGCTGACAGGGCAAAGAAAAATACGTGGGAATCCATGCAGGATCTCTCTGTTAAACGATATCAGAAGATCCTGGCAACTATTCAGAGCCGTACATGAGCAAAAGGAAAGCCTCGAAGAGGCGATTTTGCAAATGGCTCTGAACAGTTAAAAAACAGAGCCATGCAGATTTATGAAAATGCTCAAATATATTCCGGGAGAGTAACGAGTCAGGAGCAGGATATGAGAACAGAAAAACATACATTTGTAATATGTGCATATAAAGAAAGTGCGTTTTTAGAGGAATGTGTAAGGTCTCTTGAGAAGCAGACGGTTAAGAGTAAGATCATCATGGTCACTTCTACGCCGAATGAATACATCTCATCTGTGGCGGATAAGCATCAGATTCCGCTTTATGTCAATGAAGGACCGGGAGGGATTACACAGGACTGGAATTTCGGGTACAGCTGTGCCGATACGGAATATATCACGATCGCACATCAGGATGATGTATACCGGAAGGATTATCTGGAGAGAGCACTTAAGGCGGTGGAATCCTTTAATCGGCCGTTGATCTTCTTCAGCGATTATTATGAATTACGAAACGGCAGAGTTGTGAAGGAGAATACACTGCTGAAGGTAAAGAGGCTGATGCTTCTTACTCTGCGTTTCAGGGCTTTTCAGAAGAGCAGGTTTATCCGAAGGAGGATTCTGGCTTTCGGTTCACCAATCTGCTGTCCGTCTGTTCTGTATGTGAGGGAGAATCTGCCGGAGGTTATTTTTAAGGACGGATTCCGAAGCTGTGAGGACTGGGAGGCCTGGGAGATGATTTCCAGAAGAAAGGGTGCTTTTGTATATGACCACAAAGCGCTGATGTGCCACCGGATCCATGCAGATTCCGAAACATCTGCAATCATTGGCGACAATGCAAGAAGTGCAGAGGAATATATCATGTACTGCAAATTCTGGCCGGCATGGTTTGCAAAGATCCTGAACCGGCAGTATGCAAAGGGACAGAAATCGAATCAGACAACGATGGAAAAGGATGAAAAATGAAAAAAATTGCAATCATACCTGCTTATAATGAGCGGGACAGTATCGTAAAAACAGTATCCGATCTGCAGAAGAAAGCCCCGGATTTCGATTATGTGATCATCAATGACTGTTCTACAGACGATACCATGGATGTCTGCAGAGAGCATGGACTGCATGTGCTGAATCTGCCGATCAATCTCGGAATCGGCGGTGCAGTGCAGACAGGATACCTTTATGCTTATAATAACAATTATGACCTGGCAGTCCAGTTTGACGGTGACGGCCAGCATGACGCGTCATATCTGGAAATGATGAGCATGGTTATGGAAGAGAAGCAGCTGGATATGGTGATCGGCTCCCGGTTTATCAAAAAAGAGGGATTTCAGTCATCAGGACTTCGAAGAATAGGCATCCGGTATTTTGCTTTTCTGACGAAGTTTCTATTTGGAAAGGAAATCACAGATGCCACATCGGGAATGCGCATGTGCAACCGGAGAGTCATGGAACTGTTTATCAAAGAATATCCACGGGATTACCCCGAGCCTGAAAGTGTGGCCAGACTGCTGCGTCATAAATGCAGAATTGAAGAGGTTCCGGTGATCATGCACGAGAGAGAGACGGGAGTGTCCTCGATCTCCCTGAAGAAATCCGGTTATTATATGATTAAAGTCAGTCTGGCGGTACTGATTGAGCGTCTGCGATAGGAGGGGAAAGCTATGATGACAATAAAGGTAAGAGTCCTGTTGGGAGCGGCTCTGATTGTTGTTTTGATCATAATCGTTAATATGCTCAGAAAACGGGAACTGGAATTAAAATATGTCCTTGGATGGCTGTTGTGTGACATTGTTCTGCTGATGTTTACGATCTTTCCGGGACTGATGGTGGGATTTTCGAATTTTCTGGGAATTTATTCCCCGATGAACATGATTTTCTTTCTGGGATTTCTCTTTTCCCTGTTGATTATTTTCTCCCTGACAGTGGCTCTGTCCAGAGTTACAGCCCGGGTCAGAAGACTGGCACAGATCATTGCACTGGAGGAACTGGAAAGAAAGAAAGAAAAAAAGATGGATGATATTCATTTAGCCGGAGAGAAATAGAGTATGAAGGAGACGAAAGAAGAAAGAAGAGTACCGCGAGAGTATTTTAGGTGGTTGGATATTCTGAAAGCACTTCTGATCATAGCAGTGGTGATCGGGCACTCTAATGTAGATACAAGAGTCATACAGATCATTTTCTGGTTTCATATGCCGCTTTTCTTTCTGGTAAGCGGATATTTACTGCATATACCCGAAAAAGGAGAATGGGGACAATGGGCAGGCAAAAAAGCGGTAAGGCTTTTGCTTCCCTGCCTGTCATTTTATCTTTTGTGTGCTGCAATTGACGGAACGTTAAATATCAGCAGCCTTGCCTGTTTTCTTGTGGGCGGAAAGCGTCAGGCCGGCGTTTACTGGTTTGCAGCCGTTCTGTTTCTGGCAGAGATTGTAATGGCATGGATGGAGTCACGTATTTCCAGAAAGAATGTGAAGATGCTGATGTATTTTCTCTGCTTTGCATGTGCAGTCCTGGAATCAGCTTTTGTGGTTCCGGCAGAAACGACAATGATCCCGGATTGGCTGAAGCTGCCATGGAATGTGGATGTGGTACCGATGGCAATGGCCTATCTGGCCGCCGGATATTATGGAAAAGAGTATATTACAAATCTGATGAGGGAGGATCGCAGGTTCTCCAGAGTGATTCTGGCGGGTATTTCTGTGGTTGTTTTCACTGCTTTTGCTTATCTGTGCTGGCAGGGAAAGCTGGAGTACCATCTTGATATGAAAAACAGTCATTATTCGAATCCGCTGCTTGCAGTGCTCCTGCCGGCAGCAGCAGGCATGATCCTGATGACGCTGTCCATGTTTTTCAGCAGAGGAAAGAGAATTTCCGCAATGCTGGCATATGTGGGGAAAGCTTCAATGACGGTCATGTATCTTCATATTTTGATTATCGGTCAGATAATGAAACGCTTATTTGGAACTGACTATCCGGTTTTCTGGTGCGTAGTGACAGTTTTGCTTCTGTCGTGTTTTTTTGAATTTTGTGTAACCAGAAACAGATGGACAGGGATGTTATTTACCGGAAGAAAAACAGGTTAACAAAAGATTAAAGGTGCAAAAGATGGAAAGAATAACACTTGGAGATAAAATACAGCAGAAAAGTACTAACATTGAATTTTTTCGTTTTATTGCTGCACTGGGAGTGCTGGCAGCACATGCTCATGTTCTGTCAGATGGAAGCAGCGACTGGCTGTATCACCTGACAGGTGTGACATGGGGAGGACTTGCCGTATGCTACTTCTTTTTTGTAAGCGGTCTGTATGTCAGTAAGTCATTGATCAAATGCCGGAAGGGAAGCCGGTATTTTGCCGCCCGTATCAAACGGTTGATTCCGCCCCTGGCAGTTGTAGTATTTGTGACAGTATTGATACTGGGACCATGCATCACCATTTTAGAACCGGGAGAATATTTCAGGAATACGGCTACATGGAAATATCTGGCTAATATTTGCCTGATTCCGGTACATACGCTTCCGGGTGTGTTCGTATCCGGAAATCTTTCTTCCACAGTAAATGGATCTTTATGGACACTTCCGCTTGAGTTTCTGTGTTATGTGATTCTGTTTGTTATGTATAAACTCGGACTGATGCGTAAAGAAAGAAGAGCAATCTGGGGAACCGGAATAGCAGTAGTAAGCATTTTGTCCTATTGGACTGGTAGCAGAATGTCCAGCTCTGTCATATTGTCAGCTGCTCAGGCAGTGATTTTGTTTTTTATGGGTGCTTTTTACTATTTGATAAAGGATGATCTGATCATAAGCCGCAGAGTAGGGGTGGCTGCAGTCTTTGGATGGGTGGTTGTCAGCTGGCTGAAGCTTTCATTTTTCGGGAATGTCCTGTTCCTCCCGGTTATCATTACTGTATTTTTGATCGGAACAAAACAGATGAAATCCCGGTTATCCGATCTCGGAAAGCTGTCCTATGCAATCTACCTGACGGCATTTCCGGTACAGCAGATGATGATTGAAATGTGCGGAGGGACGATGAGTCCATATTTGAATATGGTTGTGAGCATCCCGGCAGTAATTATTGTATCTTGTGGATTATATCTTTTAGAGAGAAGGAAATAGTGGATATGCTATCAGTCGTATTACCTGCCTACAATGAAGAGAAAATGCTGTCAAAAGCAGCAAAAACCATCAGCGGTATCCTGGAGGATGCCGCTATTTCCTATGAACTGATTTTTGTCAATGACGGATCCAAAGACAACACCTGGAAGGAAATCGAGAAAGCGGCAAAGGAGAATTCCCACATCGTGGGAATCCATTTCTCGAGGAATTTCGGAAAGGAGTCAGCCATTTTCGCAGGGCTGGCAGGTGCCGGGGGAGACTGCTGTGCCGTGATGGACTGTGACCTGCAGCATCCGCCCGAGACTCTGGTGGAGATGTACCGGCTCTGGGAGCAGGGATATGAGGTGGTGGAGGGAGTGAAACGTTCCCGCGGAAAGGAGAGTGCCCTTCATCGGGCGAGCGCCGGACTGTTCTACCGGATGATTTCGCGTGCGGTTCAGATCGATATGTCGAGAGCTTCCGATTTTAAGCTGATGGACCGCAAAGCTGTAGATGCGCTGCTGGCCATGCCGGAGCGGAATGCCTTTTTCCGGGCCCTGTCCTCCTGGATCGGATATCGCACGGCGGCGGTCGAATTCGATGTACAGGAGAGAGAGGAGGGGGAGTCCAAATGGTCCACCTGGTCTCTGGTGAAATATGCGATCACCAATATTGTGGCATTTTCGGCGGTTCCTCTGCAGATGGTGACAATAGCAGGAGTGCTGGTGTTCCTGTTTGCCCTTGTCATGGGAATACAGACACTGGCAAAATTCTTCCTGGGTCATGCGGTAGAGGGATTTACCACAGTGATTCTGCTGATTTTGATCATCGGAAGCATTATCATGATCAGTCTGGGGATCATCGGCTATTACATCTCCAAGATTTATGAAGAAGTAAAGGGAAGACCCAGATACTTTGTTTCAAAGAGAATTGGCGGACGGATGACCGGGGGAAAAGAGTCTGGTGATTCACAGAGTGAGAAGGAACAGAAGAGGTGAGAGTATGGGAAAACGTGAGGGATGGATCGACTGTGCACGTGTCTGTGCGATCCTGTGTGTGGTGCTCTGCCATGCCACAGAGAGCTTCTATGGGGATGTCATCAGGGGAACGCTGAGGGTCAGCAGCTTGTCCTGGCTTCTGCAGAACACGTTGTTTACGATCGGAAGACTGGGTGTTCCGCTGTTTCTGGCGATTACCGGAGCACTTCTGCTGGGCAGGGAGCTGGAGCCGCTAACCTTTTACAGAAGATCTCTTGTGCCGATGCTGGTGACGACAGAATTATGGATTGTGTTAAACTATCTGTTCGTGTGTACCTTTCAGGATGTGGAATTCCGGCTGCTGGATCTGGTCAGTGAGATGTGCTTTCTGAGAACGCTGGAGCTTTCTCACATGTGGTACATGCCCATGATCATCGGCGTGTATATTGCTTTGCCGTTCCTGTCTATGGTTGTGAGAGGAGTGGAGAATGTGAGAGATTTCCGTTTTCCTTATCTTCTGGGCATGGTGGTATTCCTGGTCCTCCCCACAGTCAATGTCTTCCTGGGAGAAGCGGTTCCGGGAGGAGAGACATTGAAATTTAAGATCGAACTGGACTTTCTGGGAGGCTGCTACGGTCTGTATCTGTTCGGAGGATATCTGATCGCCAGGTGCAGGATCCTTGAGAAGATAAAGAGCCGATACCTTCTGCTCATGGCAGGCTTAGCCTTTGTGCTGAATACATCAGGACAGTATTTTCTGTATGTGAATGAATATTATAAGTCCAACAGGCTGCTGTGGTACAGCAGTGTATGTATTTTCGTGATGGGGCTTCTGCTGTTTGAATGGGTTCACAGAAAGTTTGACAGACAGTTTGACAGACGGGATATGCAATCAGTGAAGGTGATCACGTATACAGCAAAAGTGAGCTTTGGCATCTATCTGCTTCACAAGCCGATCCTTATTCTGTCCATGAAGTATCTTCCGGTGGACGGACTGAATGTGATAGCAGGTATTCTGATCCTGATGATTTCCGGATTCGGGCTCAGCCTTTTGATGCTATATCCTTTTTGGCGATGGTGGAAAGGTGCAGGAAAGGTATTCTTTCTGATTAAGGAATAAAAAGATTCGTATTACTGTTCCCTTTTGCAGTAATACGAATCTTTTCAATTATCGGTAGAGTTTACTTCTTCACAGCCACTTCTTTTACAGCCGAGAATCCACTGTACACCTTTTTTCCATTAACGATCGAATAAGCCCGTACTTTATAATACCAGGTTTTCTTTTTTGCTACGCTGTCAGTAAAGGAAGCCTTTTTGACGGTCGCTATTTTCCTGTATCCCTTCTTCCGGGAGGATGAGCGGAATACTTCATATCCTCTGACCCCGGACACCTTTTTCCATTTGAGCCTTACTTTTTTGACCGGAACAGATTTTACAGAAGTAAGCCCCGGGCTGTCAAGCTTCAGCTTCACAGATTTCACAGCGTAGAACCGACCGTAGGCAGGGCTGCCGTTCAGTGTCCGTCGGGCGCGTATTTTATAATAACAGGTTGCCCCGGGCACAGCTTTTTTATCTGTAAAAAAGGCTTTTGCAGTTGTTCCGATATGTTTGTAGGTACCGTTTTTCATCAGGCTTCGGTAGATTTCATACTTCTCAGCATGCTTTACAGATTTCCAGATTATCTTAACCTTGCGGGTTCCTGTACGTTTGATGGAAGTAATCGAAGGCCGTTTTAGTGTACCGGTAATCTGTTCAACGCTGGTAACCGGCAGCGTGGTGTTTGTCGTAAACGCTTTGATGCGTGCCGTTTTTCCGGAACCCAGCGTATGGAGATCGATCCATCCATCGGAAGCCTCTGATTTGTAAAAGCTCTGATTTTTTGCTGATGCAGAAATAAACTGAAGATCAGATACCGTCATTGTCTGGTCGATAAAATAGCTGACAGAAGAACTGGAAGCGGATGACAGAGTGATAACGACGGAAAAGGTATCTCCCTGTGCAAAGACAGGTTTGCTTTTCAGAGGAATCGTATAGTAACCGCTGTAGGTGGTACGTCCTGTCTGCGGGTTTTTGAAAACAGGGTTGCCGGATGAAGGGTTGCCGGGGGAGGGATTCTTATAGATCTGGATGCTGTAGCGCACATTCTGGCTGAACAGGGAGAAGGAAACGGCATCCAACTGTTCATTTCCGCCGGGATTTCCCTGTACCGTGTACACATTCGCAAGCGAGGTTCCATTCATGGATGTGGAGATCCCCGAACCGAAGGAGCCGTCGTACTGGTAATTGTGGTCATAATTATCAGCCTGTTCCAGATCGAAGGCATAGCTTAAATAATCACCATCAGATTTATTCACGGAGATATCTTCATAGGAGACATAGATGTATCCCTGGTCTCCTTTCGAGGTTCCGTAGCTGTTCTTGACGATCCATGCCCCATCCGCGGAGGGACTGATCTTCTCACCACGGAAGACCACCTGGAAGTGGTCGCGGGAATAGTTATCATCCCATCCAACGATACTGACAATATGATTGGTAGGATAACCGCTGTATGGAAACAGATATGCGCCGTTATCATTCTGAAATGTCGGGTGGTAGAAAATCGACGTGGAAACAGCACCGTATTCCATAATCAGATGTTTCACGTTGATGCTGTCTGAAGAATTTACAAACCGCGCATTTTGCATATGGGCAGTATCCTGATAAGCATATGCAGGATTTACCGTCTGACTGGAATAGGGGACAAGTGTCTCCGGCACAGGTCCTAGCCACTTGGAAAGGGCAAACATCGTGAACAGGTTGTTTCCCCCGGTGTCAAGAAAGTGATTTCCTGTGTTGTTACGGATGGAATCGCCAAGAGTCAGTCCCATCGGATCTTTTGGACACTGGTAGAAAAAATAAGCCAGATGCATCTCTGACAGATCAACAGCAGTGGTTGCAAGTCCTTTCTTTATCATATTCGACTCACCGGCAGAGAGCGTGCCGAAAGCCCAGCAGGATCCCCAGGGATCCTGATCCTTGACCGGAGTTACATATCCCATCTCCCTTGCGTCATAGCGGGCAGGGAGAAGTACTCTTGAAAGCGGATAGTCAGCGGTATCCGGCCGGTAGTCGGAAAGGACAGGGAGCTCCGAAGAGGGGAGTGCAGGTGCCGGCTGTTCAGAAGCCAGCACCTGCATCGGTGTAAACAGAAAGCACAGCCCGAAAAGGAAAGAAAGGAACGGATGTCTTTTTAAAATTCTGCGTAAATCCATAGTATCTGCCTCATGCTATTGCAAATCAAAAAGCTTTTCAGGATAAACACCCCGGGCAATCAGCTCCAGAAAAGATCTCACCACATATTCCTTATCCTCACGGTAAGTAACTCCAAACCATTTATCCTTTGTCTCCAGCACGGTCACCCGGGCGGAGCCGTTTTTGATCAGAGTGTCCACAACCGTAGGGATCAGGTATTCCGCTTTCTGTTCATTTCCGTTAAGACTGCCCAGGAAATCAGCGAATCCATCCCCCAGAATGTCAAAAAGCTCCGGTGTAAAGCCCCACATATTCATAGAAACATGACTCTGAGTGTCGATATGTGTGAATCCGCCGTTTCCGTCAGGAACACCTGCGCCATCGCTCAGCTTGTAAATATCATGCGTCTCTTTGACGTCCAGAAGATGATGTTCACTGTTTACATGGCAGACTCCGCGGGTTACCGAACCATTATCACTTAAGGTATTTCCAAGGATGAAGCCTGCCATGCAGAAATTCAGCCTGCCGTCCGGCAGCGGTTCACTGTTTAACAGATAGTCATGAAGCTTCACAAAGGCCTCTTTTCCATAATAGTCATCGGCGTTGATCACGATGAAAGGATCTGTTACGATATCCTTACAGCACAGAATCGCCTGTCCCGTTCCCCAGGGCTTTGTGCGTCCTTCCGGCACGGAGAAACCCTCCGGCAGATCATCAATTTCCTGGAAAGCATATGCCACATCTGCAATTTTCTCAATGCGGCTGCCGATAATCCTCTTAAAATCCTCTTCCAGGTTCCGGCGGATGATAAACACGATCTTATTAAATCCCGCTTCCAGAGCATCGTGAATGGAATAGTCCATAATGATTTCCCCATTCGGTCCAAAGGGCTCCAGCTGTTTAATGCCTCCCCCGAAACGGCTGCCCATGCCGGCAGCCATAATTACTAAAGTTGTACTTTTCATAGGCTTTCTCCTTACATAATCTGAATAGTCAGATACACTTTCACATCTATTCTGTGTGACTGGTCTGTTTATTTGTAAACCGATGTTCAGACACAGAGACATAACAGAATGACGGTGTCAGGTAAAACTAATTTGTAACATCATTATACCACAGGATTTCCAGGTTGTCGAGAAAGTCGCTTGAAGTATAATGACGGATTTGTTATAATAGTGTTACTATTCACACGTTAGCCATTACGAGGTGTGAATGCTACTATAAGGAAATAGGAGCTGTGTATGCTGAAGAATTTAGTTACAGAGCGGAAATTAATCTGGACTCTGGCAAAAAATGATTTTAAAACAAAATTTGCAGGTTCTTATCTGGGAATTGTATGGGCTCTGGTTCAGCCCATAGTTACCGTGCTGGTCTACTGGTTCGTCTTCCAGGTGGGACTGCGTCAGACATCTACTTTTAATGGCTGTCCTTTCATTCTGTGGATGCTTGCCGGGCTGGTGCCCTGGTTTTATTTCCAGGAGGCGATGGTAGGAGGTACAAATGTACTGATGGAATACAGCTATCTGGTAAAGAAAGTGGTCTTTAAGATCGAGATCCTTCCCATGATAAAAGCAATCTCTGCGCTGTTTATTCATACGTTCTTTGTGTGTGTGGCAGTGATCCTGTACTGCTGTTACGGAAAATTCCCGGGGCTGTATGGCCTTCAGGTCATCTATTATTCTTTCTGTATGTTCATCCTGGTACTGGGTGTGTGTTATGCTGCCAGTGCGGTTGCCGTATTTTTCCGTGATCTGCTGCAGATCGTGAATATTGCCCTTCAGGTGGGTGTGTGGGCGACACCGATCATGTGGGATCTGAACAGCAGCATTCCACTTCCGGCTATACTTGTGAAGGTATTTAAGCTGAATCCCATGTATTATATCGTGTACGGGTACCGGGATGCGCTGGTAAATAAGGTCTGGTTCTGGGAGCATCCGGCTCTGACCGTCTATTTCTGGACAGTTGCGGTTCTTCTGTTTGTAATCGGCACGAAAATATTCAAACGCCTGCGGGTGCATTTTGCAGATGTATTGTAGAAGAGGAACAGGGTGAACAGTACCTATGATAGGAGACAGGAAAATGAGTGAAACGGCAATCCGGGTGACAGATGTCACAAAAATCTACAAACTGTATGACAATCCCAGGGACAGGCTGAAGGAATCTCTGGGGCTGACAAGGAAAAAATGCTATCAGGAGCATTATGCTCTGAATCATATAAACTTTGAAGTAAAAAAAGGAGAGACGGTCGGCATCATCGGAACGAACGGTTCCGGAAAGTCCACTATGCTGAAGCTGATCACGGGCGTACTGACTCCCAGCAGCGGTGAAATCCAGGTAGATGGAAGGATATCCGCCCTGCTGGAGCTGGGAGCCGGGTTTAACATGGAGTATACCGGTATCGAGAACGTCTATCTCAATGGAACCATGATCGGCTTTTCCAGAAGTGAGATCGACGAGAAAATGCAGGATATCCTGGATTTTGCAGATATCGGTGAATTTGTACATCAGCCGGTAAAGTCCTATTCCAGCGGTATGTTCGTGCGACTTGCCTTTGCAGTGGCCATCAACATCAATCCCGAGATTTTGATCGTAGATGAGGCACTGTCCGTTGGAGATGTGTTCTTCCAGGCCAAATGCTACCGCAAGTTTGAAGAGTTTAAGAAGCAGGGAAAGACCATCCTCTTCGTAAGCCATGACCTGGGCAGCATCACCAAATACTGTGACAGGGCGATCCTGCTGAACAAAGGGGAAAAAATCTTTGAGGGAACCCCGAAGGAAACGGTCGATATCTACAAAAAAGTGCTGGTCAACCAGTTCGATCCCTCTGAGCTGGAGAGCGATGACGATGCCAATGACATTACAAAGGTCAGTAAAGAAAGAGACTGGAAGCAGTCCGTCCAGGTAAATCCGGAGCTGATTGAATACGGTGAGAAAAGTGCGGAAATCATAGATTATGCGATGCTGGATGAAAACGGACTGATCACAAACACATTCATGAAAGGAACGGTATTTTCCGTGCGCATGAAGATACAGGCTCATGCAGAGGTAAAAGAACCGATCTTTGCATTCACCATCAAAAATCTTCAGGGTATCGAGCTGACAGGAACCAACACCACCTACGAAAAGGCAGATGTTTCGCCGATGAAGCCGGGAGATATCCGGGAAGTTACCTTCACCCAGCGTCTGGATCTTCAGGGCGGTGAATATCTCGTCTCCTTAGGCTGTACCGGCTATCAGAACGGGGAATTTCAGGTATTTCACAGACTCTACGATGTATGCAGCCTCACAGTGATCTCCGATAAGAACACGGTAGGGTACTATGACATGAATTCGAAGGTTACTGTAAATGAATGCTGACGGTTCAGAGCCGTACATGAGCAAAAGGAAAGTCCGGGAGGGGCGGTTTTGCGAATGGACTCTGAATAGTTATAGTGAATGGAAGAATTAAGAACAAGGAGCATCTATGGCAAAGTTAAACTTAGATTATTACAGCGGTGAAAACCACTACTCCGATGGTGACATTGAGGAGGATATCCTGAGAATTGCCCGTGAGGGAAAGTCTCTGAAAGACCTTGAAAGCGTGGAATTTCCTGTACTTTATCACCTGTCGGCCGTGCGGGAAAACATCCTGAACTGGTATCCCTTTGATAAAGAAGGAACCTGTCTGGAAATCGGCTCAGGCTGTGGAGCGATCAGCGGTCTGCTCTGTGACCGGGTGAAAAAAGTGATATCCGTGGAGCTTTCCAGGAGAAGAGCAGAGATCAATCTTGCCAGACACGGAGAGAAAGAGAATCTGGAGATCATGGCAGGAAACTTAAATGACATGGTATTTCCTGAAAAATTTGACTACATTGTCTTAAACGGTGTGTTCGAATATGCGATGAGCTTTACGGAGGGGGAAAAGCCCTGCGAAAGCTTTTTATCTTATATTTCAGGATTTTTGAAACCCGAGGGAGTTCTGCTGATTGCCATTGAGAACCGTCTGGGTCTGAAATATTTCGCCGGGGCACCGGAGGATCATACAAACGCATATATGGACGGACTGAAAAACTATCCGGGAAATCATTCTGTGCGGACATTTTCAAAGGCAGAGTGGAAAAAGCTGATGCGAAGCTGTGGATTTCCATATTACAAATTCTATTATCCATATCCGGACTATAAATTTCCGTGTGAAATCTTTACGGATGAGACACTGGTGAGCCAGAAATACGGGAGAAAGAGCTGGAACTTTACAGAAAACCGTTTTGAACTGTTTCCGGAGCTGGAGATGGCAGAGACACTCCGTGAGGAAGGCGTGATGGATACTTTTGCGAACTCCTTTCTGATCGAGATGAGTAAGAATCCGATCCGGAGAAATCGTGAGATCACGTATGCGAAGCTGAACCGTGACCGTGACAGGGAGTTTGCCATCGCAACTGTGATCGAGCGTGTGTCCGGAGAGCTGCAGGTGACAAAAAGTGCGCTGACAGAGCAGGCGAAAGACCATCTGAGGCGGATGCATGAGTCAGAAGTCAGATGTGCAGGTGCCGGAAGGATGAAACTGCTTGCCGGCAGCTGCCGGGAGGATGGTATCCGTTATCCGTACCTGACCGGCAGCAGTCTGGGGTATGAGGCAAACCTTGCTATCCATGAGCACAGGCCGGAGCGTGTCCGTGAGCTGGTACGGCTCGTATATGACTTCTGTATGGCTGACAGGGTAGATGAGATGGAGAAATCCTCCCGGGACTTCCGGAAGGTGTTCGGTGACGCCGTGCTGGCAAAGACCTGTGTCTGTGTACGACCGGCGAATATTGACCTGATCCTGGATAATATCTTCTGGGACGGGGAGGGGTTGTCCGTGATTGACGGCGAGTGGGTATTTGATTTCCCGGTTCCGGCAGCTTTTATCATCTGGAGGACGATCAATGAGATTTATACGAATGCGCCATGGTTTGAGGAGCAGCTTGCAAAGTCTGATTTTCTCGCAGAGTACGGAATCGATGAAACAGCAGCAGAGATTTTCTGGAAATGGGCGACCCATTTTGAAAAGGAATATGTAAAGGCAAACGGGCTGGCAGCCTATGATGTACCGGCAGCAGGTGTGAGCCTGGAGGAGATGCGTACCCGGAGGATCCAGGAGACCTATCTGGACAGCACCCTGTATCTGGATACGGGAAACGGTTTTTCCGAGGCAGAGACGGTCAAGGTAAGAACAAAGCTGGCAGGAGGAAAACTGAAGCTGGCTCTTCGTCTTCCGGAGGGAAAAAGCGTACATGCACTGCGTTTCGACCCGCTGGAGGGAAGACCGTGTATCTGTGAACTGCGTGCGCTGGAAGCCACACTCACTCCGGCGAACGCCGCCGGACGGGAGAACGGAAGAGATGTATTCCTGACAGCAGATCCTGTCTATCAGGTGGAGATCAAGGGAGGATGCCCGGAGATTCTTCATATTTCCGGCACGGTAGAAGTGAAGGATAAGGACTGGGCATTACAAAGATACCAGCAGATGTCAGAAAAAGCGGGAAGGCGCTGGAAATTCTGGAAATAGTCAGAAATGAGTCCTGAACAGTTACCAGAAATGTATTTTGAGGGAATAAGGAAAGATCTGTTGAACATACAGAGTATGTCCGGCGCAGGAGGAAGTCTATGAATCGAAATGGAGATGCCATTGACATTGTGATTCCGGTGTACAATGGATATGATGATATACAGTTATGCATGGAGAGCATCCGTAAATATACGGATCTGGAGCGAAACAGGGTCATTCTGATCAATGACTGCAGCCCGGATGAACGCATCCGTCCGTTCCTGGATGCCCAGGCGGAGGCGAACATCGTGGTTCTGCACAATGAGAAGAACCAGGGGTTCTCTGCCAATGTGAATAAAGGAATGACATACTCGGACAGAGATGTCATACTGCTGAATGCGGATACGATCGTCACGAAAAACTGGGTGGAGAAGATTCAGGCATGTGCCTATCGTTCTGTACGGACGGCAACGGTGACACCGCTTTCCAACAGTGCCACACTCTGTTCAGTGCCTGTCATGTGTCAGGACAATCCGGTGCCGGAGAATGTGACAGTTGATGAATATGCGGCACTGATCGAGCGCTGCAGCCTGCACCGCTATCCTAGGATCACCGTTGCGGTGGGATTCTGCATGTATATCAAGCAGCATGTGATCGAGGAAGTGGGGCTTTTCGATGCGGAAACCTTCGGGAGAGGGTACGGGGAGGAAAATGATTTCTGCAACCGCTGTGAACAGCTTGGTTATCGCCACGTCATGTGTGATGACACCTTTATTTTCCATAAGGGAACCGCATCCTTTGATACAGCGGAAAAGCAGGCACTGTGCGATGCCCACAATACGATCCTGGAGGATCGCTATCCGGTGCAGATGAAGAAAAACCATCTTTACTGTATGGAGAATCCGGATCAGGAGATCCGGGACAACATTGAGATGTATACGAAGCTCTTTAACGGGCATAAAAACATCTTATACCTTCTGCATCTGGATTTCCAGACGGAGGCCTTTAATAATATCGGAGGCACGCAGCTTCACGTCCGTGATCTGATGCTGCATCTGCGAAATGAGTACAATATCTTTGTGGCGGCGCGGGATGTGGACTGCCTGCGTGTGACGGCTTACACGGCGAAAGACGAGATTTCGCTGAAATTCTATATCGGTGAGGCGGAGGATTTTCCTGTTTTCTATGATGAGGAACTGGCAGGGATCTATGAGCAGGTGCTTCGTGCATTTTCCATCGATCTGATCCATGTGCATCATACACAGGACCTGTCGCTTGATATTTATACAGTGGCTGACAGACTGGGGATTCCTGTGGTGGCCACCCTTCATGACTACTATTATGCCTGTCCGACTGTGAAGCTTCTGAATGCAGAGGGAAGATTCTGTCCGGATCAGAAGAAACGGGCGTGTGTATCCTGTCTGAACCGGACATGCGGATTTGCAGGACAGGTATCTTATATCGAGAAGTGGCGAAGAGAAAACGAAAGGGCACTGAGTCTTAGCGAACGGCTGATCTTTCCTTCAGAAAGTGCCAGACAGGTGGTTATGGATGTTTTCCCGTCCCTGGAGAGAAAAGCGATGGTCATTCCCCATGGCTCGGATCTGGTGAAAAATGAGAAACATTCGATCGCATTAAAGGGTGAAATCGAAAAAACGAAGGATGTAAAAACACATCTGGATCAGGTACCGGGAACGAAGAGAGGATTTAACTATGTGACGGGATGGGCCTATTACGCGAAAGCGGATAACCGGGAGGTAAAGCTCTACCTGGAAGTGACGGATGCTGCAGACCAGGTGTTCCATGTTCCTCTGCAGAAGAAGGCAAGGCCGGATGTGGTCAACAGTACCGGACTTCCGTGTGTGCTCTGGTGCGGGATCCATACGGTCTTTTCCATACCGGATATGGCGGAGGGAAAGTGTAAGCTGCGAATCATCCTGGAGGTTCAGGGACATTACTACACAGATGGAAAGTGCTACAGCGGAAACTACCGTGCAGAGCAGGGAGAACCGGGAAGACTGAATGTAGCTTTTATCGGCGGAATGGTTCCGGCGAAGGGCAGCCGCCTGGTCTATGAACTGCTCCAGATGGAGACAGACAGGATCAACTGGTTTGTAATGGGAGCGATCGGTGATGACTGCCTGAACCGGCTGGAGGGCCGACCTCATACCTATTTCAGTAATGTATATGAGAAAGACGATATTTTTGAACTGCTGAAGTCCAGCAAAATCGACGTGATCTGTATCATGCCCACCTGGGCGGAGACCTTCTGCTATACGGTTTCGGAAGCATGGCTCTGCGGCATTCCTGTGATCGGAGCGGATATCGGTGCTGTGGGTGAGCGTATCCGCAGGACAGGCGCCGGATGGGTCGTTGATGTGGATACGAAGCCGGAGGAGTTGCTTACGCTTCTTCATCACATCAGTCAGCATCCGCAGGAACTGAAGGAAAAGCGGAAGATCACAGAGAGACTCTCACTCAGGACGGTCGAAGAGATGTGCGGGGAATACCGTGAGTTTTACCGGAATCTTACAGAAAAGCATCCGGTGTCCCATACGGATGCAGGGATTGATTTTGACTTTATCTTCCAGGGGCTGGCGCTTGGAAATCCTCACGTGAGAGGAAAGGGAAGAGTAGCGTCCCTGAATATGCTGCGTGAAGAGAATAAGCGGCTTGCCGCATCCATGGAAATGCTGAAGGGAACGACTTCCTATAAGGTGGCCAGGAAAATATCCGATGCGAATATTCCATTTAAAGAGACATTAAAAAAGATCATGAAAAGATAAAAACGTGTGCCGCCGGAATATGTTTCATTCATATTCCGGCGGCACACGTTTTGTCTTTTCATGGGCATGTGGCAAAGCGGAATGAGAATGTCCGCTTTACAGAGCATTAATGTTTTTTGTGCAGCTGATATTGTCTCAGAGCAGCTCCGGCAAGAAATACTGCCCATCCGATCAGACTCAGCAGAATACCGGTATTAAGTCCCGGAGCGTGATATTCGAAGGTGATCTCATGTTTTCCCGCAGGGAGCTTCAGTGCCATAAATCCATAATCTGCACGAAGGATCTCAGTCTCCCGTCCATCGACGGTGGCGTACCATCCATCCTCATACGGGATGCTTACCATCAGGGTACCGTCTACTGTATTTGTGACCGTTCCGTCCACTCTCGTGTCGCGTCCGGGGGTTGAGAAATCTACTTCAGCACCCGTTTCAGCTGCAGATACGGAAGCAGCACCGTAGAACCGGATGTTTTTTACTTTTCCGCTGAAGGTTCCGGCTGTGGAACGGATACGGATCTCATGGCAGGTTCTTCTGGGGAGTCGGAGGCGCACATGAACCTTATTGCTGTTTCTGGATGTTGTGACGTAATGGCAGGAGGAATCACTCAGGGTGATCGATGCCACAGAAGGGGAATCAAAGGCGATCGTGAAGTCAACATATACTCTGTCATAGTCATACAGCCTGTCGCGCTCCACAGGAATCGTCACCTCCTGTGTGCCGGAAAATTTCTGATTCTTTATCCCGTAATCAATGAGTTCCAGCCGGTAATCCTCAAGGGCAGAGGCACTTAAGCTTCCTTCCTCCTCAAGAATGAGATTCTCTGTAAGGAAGCGGTCCATGTCCAGGGAGGCGGTGTTCGATGGCATCTGCTCTTCGGAAATCGTGCGTGTGTAGAATTTGCCGATGGACTCTGTGTTTCTGTTCCGGTAAATGTAAACAGTACCGAACTGCTTTTCCAGCGAAAAACCGTCCACATCCAGGGACGGATTATGGGAGAGAAGGTATTTGATATTTACCAGAGAGGCAAGCTCTGCATCATAGACTGTCTGGCGGTAGCTGAACATCGACGGCGTGAGTCTTCGAAGTCCCGGCCAGAGCTTACGGATGAATTTCACCACGTTTTTATTCGGTGCGGAATTGTAGGTGCTTACTCCGAAATAATTCTGCGCCAGAGCGTCCATGCAATAGCTTCCGGCATCGTAGTCCTTTTCCACCCGATAGAAGGAGCTGTCCGTTTCACGCAGATAGTCAAGAGCCGCTGTTATGTCCCCGCCATAGAGCTGTTCAAAGTATTCTGCATCATCCCTGCACAATACGTCACGTCCATTGTAGGCATGATAGCTGTCATAAATCATATTTACCATGACAAGGCCCGTCAGAAGTGCACAGGCAAGGGCAGAAGAAACAGGAAATTTCCTCTGATATCCCAGAAGCAGAACGGCGGTCATCAGGAAACCCAGCAGGCAGATCAGCCATGTGGATGCCTGGGCAGTTCCGGGATTGTTCAGAAAGAGAATCACAAACAGAGCAGAAGAGATGCCGATTCCTGCGAAGCTGATGATTTTTCTTTCTAAGACCTGCTCAATGGTAAATGCCATGAGAAGCGCGGCAAAGGGCATGAATACAAAGGTATGTCTGGAAAAAGCCTGGACAAATGCGTTGAAGATCATGCTGCCCGCCTGTATCAGAATAAAGAACAGAGAGAGCGCCACAGCGAGGTATTGTGCCGCCTTTTGTTTTCTGCCGGTTTCCTGTCTGTGGATCGTAAACAGATACTGGAAGAACAGGATCACGAAAAGCACGCTGATAAACAGTACCGGTGCTTCATAATAATTCACATCACCTGTGTAATTGGAAGAAATGCCGCACAGGTTCGAAGAAAACAGACGGTAAAAGGCTGTTTCATAAAAGGCATCACCAAAAGGCTTCAGATTTCCAAGAAAACGCTCAATAAGGGATAGGCTGCTGTTCATCCGGGAGGAAATATTCATCAGATAAAGAGCTGACGGCAGGAATACCGCCATCATCATGAGAAGTCCCAGAAGGATCGAGCCGCAGTTGGTCAAAAAGAGCTTTGCACGCAGCTTCCGGCTCTCCTGCATCACGCTGATGCGAAACAGCAGGTAAAGTCCCAGGGTCAGCAGGGTCATATAAGCCATATAAACACTGCTCAGAACCGTAACGCTTACAGCCAGAGACAGAAGAAAACTGAACCTCTGTTTTTTGACTGCACGCTCTGCCAGCAGCAGTAAAAGAGGAAGAAGGATCACAAAGAGTCCGAACTGATAATGCTGCCCCCATACCAGAAGATATCCGTTGAAACCGTAGAGATATGCTCCGGTCACGCGTGTTTTTTCAGAAAGCCCGAATTCTCCCAGATAAAAGAACATGACAGTGGATGCAAGAAAGATCTGGAAGATCTCAAAATAGACCATCAGTGCAGGGAGATGCTGCGGTCCTGTTACAGCTCCTGCCAGATACAGTAAAAAGAGCAGAGGATGAAACAGATTCAGTGCGTATACACTGGTACCGAAACCGTTGGTAAAGTCCCAGAGGGAAAGATTCCCGTCCCTGATGGCATTGATGATAGAATCATACTGCATCAGATACTGCTGAAGGGTATCTGCTCCTACATCCTTAAAGACAGCAAAAGCATTTCCAAAGAGAAAATGCCGGAAGATCACCACGCAGCTTACCAGGATCAGAAGCCACAGGATCAACAGAGCTTTTGTATTTTTGCTGAGCTTTTTCATTACAATCGTTCTCCTTTTAAATTTCGCTAACTGTTCACTCCGTGACCAGTAACACGCTTCGCGATGCACAGATATGATGCAT
>UQCM01000002.1 GCA_900539525.1 uncultured Blautia sp. | reverse complement strand
AGAAAACCGACCTCCAATCGTTAGATTTATGGTCTAACTTTTTGGGGTCGGTTCACAGGGCGGTTATTTTTTTGTGGTCTTACTGCTTACGTTCACACCTTCCAGCTCCAGCAGCTTTATTTTCACATCAATTCCGCCTGCATACCCGGTCAGGCTGCCGTTTGTACCAACAACACGATGACAGGGGATGATGATGGAGATCGGATTGTGGCTTACGGCACCGCCGATCGCCTGGGCGGACATGCGGGGGAGATTTCGCTTTCCGGCAATTTTCCTTGCAAGGTTCCCATAGGTGGTTACTTCTCCGTACGGGATTTCACAAAGCAGCTTCAAGACCTCCTGGCGGAAATCGCTTCCTGCCGGGGCTAAGGGCAATTCGCAGATGGCCGGTTTTTTTTCCGAAAAATAACGGTCGAGCCAGTCTTTTGCCGCCTCGAATACGGGCAGAGAATCTTTCCGGTGCATTTCTTCCTTAATCGTAGATGCAAAATATTTCTGTCCTTCCAGCCACAGTCCGGTCAGATGGCCGCCGTCGCCTGCCAGTGTGATCTTGCCTACAGGAGACGCATAGTCTGTCTGAAAATACATGAGATTTCCTCCTTATACTCTGTCATTATATCTTTTATCGTCCCGTCCTACAAGTCCTGATTTTCATACTGATTTGGTAACTGTTCAGAGTCATGCAGATTTATAAAAATTTGCTCTGGGGAGCTTGCTCAGCAGAGCAAAATTTTATGAATCTATAGGGCGAGAGCCCTGCATGAGCAAAAGGAAGGCCTCGCAGAGGCGATTTTGCGAATGGACTCTGAATAGTTACCTGATTTGGAATTTATACCCTAAAATTTGCAACATTTGCTTGACAAAACTGAATTTTCAGAACTATAATATTAGTAATTATTACTAATATAAGATACTTATGAGGAGGTAGTCTATGAGTTTCAGATGTTCTGTATGTGGTTATATCTATGACGGGCAGGAGCTTCCAGAGGGGTATGAGTGTCCCATCTGTCATCAGGTAGGGAAATTTGAGGTGTATGAGGGGGATTCCCTGAAAACAGAAGAGGTGCCGGATGAGAATAAGCCGCTGGATCTGTCCTATGATCCGCAGATCACGAGGCAGGATGAGACCTGCCGCTATATGAAAGAGATTCACGAGATGGCTGTCAGCGGAAAGTCTCTTCACAGTTCCATGGGCACACAGATGAAGATGCCGGGGTGGGATGATATCCTGATCCTGGGTGCACAGCTGAACCCGCCGCCACTGGATGACGGTGAGGAAGTGGACACCAGGACCGTGATCGGAAAGCATGCGAAAAAACCGATGATCCTGGAGAATCCTGTATACATTTCCCATATGTCCTTTGGAGCACTTTCGAAAGAAACGAAGGTATCCCTGGCCAGAGGAAGCGCTATGGCAGGAAGTGCCATGTGCAGCGGTGAGGGCGGTATCCTGCCGGAGGAGAAGGCGGCTGCCGATAAATACATATTTGAATATGTTCCAAATCGTTACAGTGTGACGCCGGAAAATCTCAGGACCTCGGATGCCATCGAGATCAAGATCGGGCAGGGCACGAAGCCGGGCATGGGAGGCCATCTTCCGGGAGATAAGGTGACAAGGGAAATCGCGGCGATTCGGGGAAAGAAGGTCGGTTGTGATATTCAGAGCCCGTCCAAATTCCCGGATGTTCAGACGAAGGAGGACTTAAAGGAGCTGGTGTATATGCTCCGGGAGGCTTCTGAGGGACGCCCCGTGGGAATTAAGATCGCAGCGGGAAGGATCGAGAAGGATCTGGAGTTCTGTGTGTTTGCAGAGCCTGATTTCATCACCATAGACGGAAGAGGCGGCGCCACCGGTTCCAGTCCGTTCTTCCTGAGAGAATCCACCAGCGTGCCCACAATTTATGCACTGTACAGGGCGAGAAAGTATCTCGATTCCGTAGGATCTGACATTGCCCTGATCATCACGGGAGGTCTTCGCGTATCCTCTGATTTTGCAAAAGCGATCGCTATGGGAGCTGACGCAGTGGCAGTGGCATCCGGTGCACTGATCGCAGCAGCCTGTCAGCAGTACCGGATCTGCGGTACGGGCATGTGCCCGGCGGGAATTGCCACCCAGGATCCATCCCTGCGTGCAAGGCTGAAGGAGGATGTGGCAGCCACAAGAGTCGGCAATTATCTGAAGGTATCGCTGGAAGAGCTGAAGATGTTCGCAAGGATCACAGGACATAAGAAGCTCCATGATCTGTCGGTGGACGATCTGGTGACGATCAATCGGGAGATTTCGGAATATACGGATATACCGCATGCGTGAGAAAGGTGTAAGCGGCAAAGCGGACTGTGAATGTCCGCTTTGCCGGAAAGTTCATTTCGAAATCTCCCGGATCACATTTTCTAATGTCTTTAAATCCTCTTCTGTGGTTGACCAGCTGGTCGCAAATCGAACGACTGTATGACGATCATCTGCTTTTTCCCAGAAACTAAAGCCAATCTCTTCCTTTAGTTTTTCCATCTGATGGTTTTCCAGAAGGATGAATTGCTGGTTTGTAGGAGATTCCAGATAGAAACGCAGTCCGTTTTTATGGAAGATATCCTTTAATTTTTCCGCCATGAGGATAGCATGCCGGGAAATCTGAAAATACAGATCATCCGTAAAAAGCGCATCAAACTGAATGCCCAGAAGCCTTCCTTTTGCCAGCAGTGCACCCCGCTTTTTTACGGATGTCATGAAATGAGGCGGCATATTCTGTTTTGTAAACACAACGGCTTCTCCGCATAAGGCTCCCACCTTGGTGCCTCCAATATAAAATACATCACACAGTTTTGCGATATCAGGCAATGTCAGATCGCTTTCCAGGCTCATCAGTCCATAGCCGAGGCGTGCGCCATCCATGTAAAGCGGAATATGGAAGGAATGGCAGATATCAGCGATGTCCGTCAGCTCTTTTTTGGTATACAGAGTGCCGTATTCTGTGGGATGTGACAGATAAACCATTCCGGGAAATACCATATGGTCATGGTTGCCGTCGGCATAAAAATCACGGAGATATGTCCGCAGCGTATCCGGGCAGATCTTTCCGTTTTCCTGCGGAAGCTTTAGTACTTTATGGCCGGTATATTCAATGGCTCCTGCCTCATGAGTGCTGATATGGCCTGTTTCGGCGGCAATGACACCTTCGCAGTCATGCAGCAGGGTTGAAATGATGATTGAGTTTGTCTGTGTTCCGCCAGTCAGAAACTCCACCTCTGCCGCCGGGCACTCGCAGGCTTTCCTGATCTTTTCTCTGGCACTTTCACAATAAGGATCGGTTCCATACCCGGAAAGCGTTTCCAGGTTCGTTTCTGTAAGGCGCTTCAGAATGAAAGTATGTGCTCCTGCAATATAATCACTCTCAAAAGAAATCATAGGTTACCTCCTGTATCTTTCGTTCTTGCTGTCTATCATATCATATTACTTCTCACCCTGGCAGCCTTATATTTACACAATAGAAATTTTCAAGTATAATATGAGCCAAGGGACAAATGGACATAAAAATACATGCTTGCATGTATTTTTATGTCTATGGGTCCCGCAAAACATGAGCAAGCAGCCATTTAATATAACGCAGAAAATAGTACAGATATGTAAAGGAACAGGATTTACATGACAAAACATGAAGCATTAAAAAAATACTTTGGATACGACACCTTCCGGGAAGGACAGGAGACGCTCGTAGACGGGATTCTTTCCGGAAGGGATGTGATGGGCATTATGCCCACCGGAGCCGGAAAATCCCTGTGTTATCAGATTCCGGCACTACTGCTTCCGGGAATCACGCTTGTTATCTCTCCTTTGATTTCTCTTATGAAAGATCAGGTCTCTACTCTCAATCAGGCCGGCATCCACGCCGCCTATCTGAACAGCTCCCTCACTCCAGGACAATACCGGACAGCCATGAAATATATGGTGAACGGACAATACAAGATCATCTATGTGGCGCCGGAGCGCTTGCTGACGGAGGCGTTTATTAATGCGGCAAAACAGATAGAGATTTCCATGATTAGTGTGGACGAGGCGCACTGTATCTCCCAGTGGGGGCAGGATTTCAGACCCAGCTATCTGAAGATTCCGGATTTTGTCAATCTTCTGGAAAAGCGCCCCATCCTCAGCGCATTTACCGCTACGGCGACAAGGGAGGTTAAGGAGGATATTCTGGCTCTTTTAGGTCTGCAGGATCCGGTACAGCTCACCACAGGCTTTGACCGGAAGAACCTGAAGTTTCTGGTGCAGCAGCCGGGAAATAAATGGCAGGCGGCCAGAGAGATTATTGAAACCCATCGGGAGGAGTGCGGGATTATCTATTGTCTGACAAGGAAAACGGTGGAGGAGGTCTGTGACCATCTGGTAAAGAGCGGCTACTCTGCGACGAGATATCATGCAGGCCTCAGTGATGAGGAACGCCGTCATAATCAGGATGATTTTCTCTATGACAGGAAGCAGATCATGGTAGCGACCAATGCCTTTGGCATGGGGATTGATAAATCGAACGTGCGCTATGTGATTCATTACAATATGCCGAAAAATATTGAGAGCTATTATCAGGAGGCCGGAAGGGCGGGACGTGACGGCCTGCCGTCAGAATGTGTGCTGCTGTATTCCGGGCAGGATGTGGTGACGAATCAGTTTTTTATTGACAAAATGGAGCCGCCGGAGGGGGCGGATGATGAGACGGCAGCCATGATCCGGGAGCGGGAGCAGGAGCGCCTGAAGCGCATGACCTTTTACTGCTTTACGAATGAGTGTCTGCGAGAGTACATCCTGCACTATTTTGGAGAATACGGCTCCGGATATTGTGGAAACTGCTCCAACTGTCTGACGCAGTTTGAGGAAAAGGATGTGACAGAGATTGCTGCGAGGCTGATCGGATGCGTGAAGGAGAGCTCCTGGGCTTTCGGTCTGGTTGCCATTGCCGATGCGGTACATGGCAGCAGGAACGCAAAGATCCTGCGCGGCGGTCTGGCGGAGAATCCTTACTACGGTAGCTGTTCAGAAGTTCCACTGCATCAGCTCAGACAGATCATGAACCATCTGGTGATGCAGGGATATCTTACGATTGCCGGGGAATACCGCACCATACAGCTCACAGATACCTCGGATGAAATCTTAAATGGCAGGCCTGTCTTCATGAAGACTGCCAGAGAGCGGCCGAAACCGGCAGCCGGTACGAAAGAGAAAAAGATCTCCGTCAGTGCAGGACAGCAGGACATTGACAGGGGACTGTTTGAGAAACTGCGTGCCCTGCGGCTGGAGATCGCCAGACAGGAGAAGGTACCTCCCTACATTGTCTTTTCTGATAAGACGCTGGTGCAGATGTGCATCCTGAAGCCTCAGGACCGCACGGAAATGCTTCGGGTATCCGGTGTGGGTGAGATGAAGTACGCAAAATACGGGGAGAGATTTCTGGAGGTGCTTCGTAAATAATAAAACTTTCCGGAGGAATGCGAACTCAAGTGTCTGGAAGAGGTCAGCAGAGCTGACAGTACTTGAATCTTATCTTAGTCTGACGTTTCACGCAGCCACAGAATCGCACAGCACGTATGCAGTGAGGCTCCCTGTGAAAGTACCTCTTCATTAAATACTACTTTTTCATTATGCATAGGCTTTCCATAGCGGGGGTTCTCCTGGCTGGTGCCTGCGCCCAGCAGCATGTAGGTGCAGGGAATCTGGTAGGTGTAGGAGGAAAAGTCCTCGGAGCCCATGCCGGAGGATTCGTAGACGTAGAGCTGTCGTTCATCCACGATCTGCTTCACATATCCGATCACCTGATCCGTCATTTCCCGGTCGTTGATCAGCGGCGGCGCGGATGCGATCTCTGTCACCTCCGCCGTACCCCGGAAGGTTCTGGCAGTCTGTGTGGAAATCTCACGGATCCGCTCAAGAACAGATTCACCCACTTCTTTCTTCATGTAGCGGATCGTTCCCTCCAGTACGGTCTCCTGGGGGATCACATTCGGCACATCTCCGCTCTGGAATTTTCCGATGGTCACTACCACCGGCTCTACTGCGGCGATTTCCCGTGCGATGATCTCCTGAAGGGAAAGATAAATGTGTGCTCCGATATTGATGGGATCCACACCTGTCTCAGGCATGGCTCCGTGGCAGCCCTTTCCTGTTACTTTGATACGGAAAAGAGTACAGCCTGCCATACAGGTTCCCTTCCCGCACAGGATCATACCGGAGGGTGTACCGGAATTTACATGAAGGGCGATGCCGGCATCTACTTTCGGGTTCTCGAGGACGCCTGCCCGGATCATCGATTTCGCTCCGGTAAAGCCTTCTTCATCCGGCTGGAATACCAGCTTTACGGTTCCGTTCAGCAGTTCCCGGTTCTGCTGCAGCAGCTTTGCCGCGCCCAGCAGCATGGCCGTGTGCATATCGTGGCCGCAGGCGTGCATCCGGCCGTTTTCCGAGCGGAAATCACAGTCCGTCTTTTCTTCCACCGGAAGTGCATCCATGTCGGCCCGCAGCAGCAGGGTTTTTCCACTCTGTTTTCCGGTAATCTCCGCTACGATCCCGCTCTCACAGATCTCTTTCGGCTCATACCCGTATTCCCGAAGCTTGTCCATGACAAACTCCTTTGTTTTCGGAAGGGATTTTCCAACCTCCGGAAAATGGTGGATCTTTCTGCGGATCGCGGTGATCTCATCCTGGAGCTGTGAAGCTTCTGCTTTAATTTTTTCAATAATATCCGATACTTCTGACATCTCAAAACCTCCTCGTCTGTTCTGTTTTTGGATCACTTCTTTTTCGGGTCAAATCTTTTGAGTTGTTTCTGTTTCTATTATGCTCCAGTATAAAGAAAAATTGCAAGAAAAATGTGAGACACTCCCATTCAGTAACTCCTCACAATCTCATCACAGTTTTCTCACAAACTTATCTCATAATGATCACAATTTCTCTATAGGATATTTTCAGATTACAATTATGTGTTTTACGGTATGAAAGGAGAAAATGTTTTGATTGAAGTAAAGAATCTGGTGAAGCGATATGGCGATCACACGGCTGTAGACCATTTGAGCTTTCAGGTGGAAGAAGGGCAGATCTACGGATTTTTGGGGCCGAATGGTGCCGGGAAATCCACGACCATGAATATCATAACCGGATACCTGGCATCCACGGAAGGATCGGTGGTGATCAATGGGCGCGATATTCTCGAGGAGCCGGAGGAGGCGAAGAAATGTATCGGCTATCTGCCGGAGATGCCGCCTCTCTATTTTGAGATGACAGTCAGAGAATACCTGAAATTTGCGGCAGAATTGAAGAAGATACCAAAGGCGGACCGGAAACAGCAGATCGAAGAAGTCATGGAAATGACGAAGATCACGGATATGCAGAACCGCCTGATTAAAAATCTGTCCAAGGGATACCGGCAGAGAGTCGGCCTGGCACAGGCGATCCTGGGGTATCCGGAGATCATCATTCTCGATGAGCCAACGGTAGGTCTCGATCCGAAGCAGATCATAGAGATCCGTGATCTGATCAAAAGCCTTTCGAAAAAGCATACAGTAATCTTAAGCTCTCATATTCTTTCAGAGGTCAGCGCTGTGTGCGATTACATCCTGATCATTTCCCATGGGAAACTGGTGGCCAGCGATACACCGGAGAATCTTGCGAAGCTTATGGAGGGTGAGAATACGCTGGAGCTGACGGTAAAGGGAAGTGCGGAAAAGACGAAACAGGTGCTTGATACGGTTCCCGGCATCCGTGAATGCAGGGTGAAGAAATCGGAAGAAGAGAATGCGGTGGACGTGATCCTGCACACAGAAGGGGATACGGATGTCAGGGAGGCTATCTTTTATGCACTTGCTCAGAACGAATGTCCGATCCTGCGTATGCAGTCTGTCCATGTATCGCTGGAGGATATCTTCCTGGAACTGACATCGGATGATCCATCACAGAAGGGTCAGAAAGAAGAAAAGGAGGAAACCGACCATGTGGACGATCTGTAAAAAAGAGCTGCGCTCCTACTTCACCTCTATGACAGGATATGTTTTTATTGCATTTATGCTGCTCCTGACAGGAATCTATTTTACCGCTTACAACATGAATATGAAATATCCCATGTTAGGATATACACTTTCTTCTGTCACTTTTGCATTTCTGATCATTACGCCTGTACTGACCATGCGTTCCCTGGCAGAAGAGAAGAAACAGAAAACAGATCAGCTGCTTTTTACTTCGCCGGTTTCGATCGGTCAGATCGTTCTTGGAAAGTATCTGGCGCTTGCGGGGGTGTTCCTGGTTCCTGTGATTGTCATGGGCTTTTATCCACTGATCATGAGCAGGTTCGGTACCGTGTCCATGCCCATGGCTTATACAGCACTTCTTGGATTTTTCCTGCTGGGGTGTGCCAATATTGCGGTCGGACTGTTCCTGTCCTCTGTGACAGAGAGCCAGATCATTGCAGCCGTGCTGACCTTTGCGGTTCTCTTTGTCTGCTATATGATGGAGGGAATCGAGAGCCTGTTCAGTGAGACGGCATATGTTTCTTATGCATTTTTTGCTGTGCTGGTACTGGCGGTCTGCCTGCTGTTTTATCGTATGATGAAAAGTGTGATTCCGGCTCTTGTGACCGGTGTTCTGGGTGAGGGAGCCCTTCTGGCGGCATATCTGATGAAGCAGAGTATTTTTGAAGGTGCCATTCAGAAATTTCTGGAAGTCTTTAATATCACCGGACATTTTTCCAATTTTGTCGATGGAATGATGGATCTGACGGGTGTTGTGTACTATTTGTCGGTGATCGCTGTTTTTTTGTTTCTGACGGTGCAGTCGATTCAGAAGAGACGCTGGAGCTAGGAGGTGGAAGAATATGAAAAAAATAAGCTTTATAAAGAAGAACGGCGGAAGGCAGAAACGAAAAACAGATATCCGGAGCATGAAAAACGGTTCCCTTTCCATTGCAGTGACGGCGCTGTTTCTTGCGATTCTTGCGGTGCTTAACCTGATCGTGGGCGAGCTTCCTGCAAAGTATACAAAGGTGGATGTGAGCAACAATAAGCTCTACACCATCGGTGAGCAGACAGAGGAAATCGTGAAGAATCTGAAAGAAGATGTGACATTATATCTGGTGGCTTCTGGTGATAACATGGATGATACGCTTCAGGAGATGCTGGGGCGCTACAGTGATCTGTCTTCTCACATTAAAGTAGAGACAAAGGATCCTGTGCTTTACCCCAATTTCGTATCCCAGTATACAGATGAGGAGATCAGTGAAAACAGTATCATTGTGGTAAGTGACAGGAAGAATAAGGTCGTCCGTTACAGTGATCTGTATGAGCAGTCTCTGGATTATACAACTTATTCTTACAAGACCACAGGATTTGACGGTGAGGGGCAGGTGACGAGCGCCATTGCCTATGTGACATCGGATGATCTTCCCATTATGTACACGGTGCAGGGTCACGGGGAATCAGAATTGACAGACTCCATGAAAAATGCGATCGAGAAAGAGAATATCGAGATCAGGGAACTGAATCTGCTGACCAGTGAGAGCGTACCGGAGGACGCAGGCTGCCTGTTCATTCTTTCTCCGCAAAAGGATTTCTCCAAAGAAGAGGCAGAGAAGGTCACGGATTATCTGGAGGGAGGAGGAAAGGCACTTATCGTATCCGACTATACAGAAACGGATATGCCGAATTTTCTGTCTGTTCTGCAAAACTACGGTGTGCAGCCGAAAAAGGGAATCGTACTTGAGGGAAATGCCAACCACTATGCGTCCGGAAATCCTTCGTATCTGGTGCCGGAGATCGGCAGCAGTGAGGCAGTGAGTGGTTTTTCCAGAAAGAATGGCTTTGTACTGATGCCGCTTGCCCAGGCGGTTGAAGTTCTTTCGGATCACAGAGACACCATTTCCGTGGAAAATCTTCTGAACACATCAGAGGATGCCTATATCAAGAAGGATGTCCCGAACATGACCACGCTGTCTAAAGAGAGCACAGATGAAGAAGGCTCCTTTCCGCTGGCGGTAGCTGTTACGGAAGTCTATGACAGCAGCGAGACGAAGATCGCATATCTGACCAGCAGCAGTCTCTTTAATGAAAGTATCGATCAGGCAGTATCCGGATCTAACACAGAGTTTACGACCAATATACTGAGCTGGATGTGTGACAGAGAGACAAGTATCTCGATTCCGGCGAAAAGCCTTGAGATGCAGTATCTGTCAATGACAGCATCCAGTGCCGGATTCTGGAGTACCTTTACGACGGCGGTTCTGCCGGTCCTGTTCGTGGCAGCGGGCGGAATGATCTGGCTTCGGAGGATGAAACAGTGATAAAGAAACAAAAATAAAAAGACTTTCATTATAAAAACCTTTCTTGTTTTCAAAAGCAGAAGAATCTGATATACTTTCAGGTATCGTAGCTGTTCAAAGTGGTTCAGAGATGTTCAGAGGTCGTTCGCAGAACTGCCTCTTCGAGGCTTTCTGTCTGCTCTGAACAGTTATCAGAAATCTGATGGGAGGTAATTATGAGCGTAACAGGAATCATCGGGGCGATGGAAGTAGAAGTGGAAGCCCTGAAAAAAGATATGAATATCCGAAGAGAAGTGCGAAAGGCAGGTATGAAGTTCTGCGAAGGTGAGCTTTGCGGGAAAGAGGTCGTAGTCGTACGCAGCGGCGTAGGAAAGGTGAATGCCGCCGTATGTACCCAGATCCTGATCGATGTGTTTGGAGTGGATGCGGTGGTAAATACAGGGATTGCAGGCTCCCTGAAAGCAGAGATCAACATCGGGGATATGGTGATCTCTACCGATCTGGTTCATCACGATATGGATGCGGCAGGCTTCGGATATCCGCCCGGACAGATTCCGCAGATGGATGTGTTCTCCTTTGAGGCGGATGAGAAACTGGCTGAGCTTGCGAAAGAGGCCTGTGAGGAGGTTAATCCCGAGATTCAGGTCTTCCGGGGACGCATCGTCAGCGGTGATCAGTTCATATCCGATAAGGGAACAAAGGAGAAAATTGCGAAAAATTTCGACGGATACTGCACGGAGATGGAGGGGGCGGCGATCGCCCAGGCAGCCTTCTTAAATGAGGTTCCTTTTGTGGTGATCCGGGCGATTTCAGATAAGGCAGACGACAGTGCAACCATGGATTATCCGGCATTCGAGAGACTTGCGGTAGCGCACAGTGTAAGGCTGGTGGAGAAGTTTGTCACCCTCTTAAAGTAAAACATGAAACGTCCTCTTTCGATGGAGTTCATCGGCAAAAAGCCCGAAAAACCGAGAGTTTGCGGGCTTTTTTTGTCGCACGATTTCGCTTTGCAAACAAAAAAAATGCGGCTATAATGGCGGTGTCAAAAATCAATGCGGTTTTCGCGGTGCACAGCGAACAGCAACCAAGAAGGGGGAAGACGATGTTACAGATCATGCAGCAGAATTTTTTACTTTACGGAATGGCAGCAATGGGAATTCTGGGAGTTATCAGCCAGGTCATCCTGCGTATCGTATACGAAGGACTCATCCGGGACATGGAAAATCCGGCACTTGCAAAAGGGAAATACATGAAGCAGCTGAAGCAGAAATACAATCTTTACCGGCGTACCCAGACGGGGCCGGACAGTATCCGGATCTTTATTCAGAAAAGCATGATGCAGTATAAATTTGCAGGAATGAATCTGCACACCTGGAACAGGATGGGGCTGTTTGTGCTGGCACTGTGCATGGCTGCGGGAATCGGAGGCTGGTATATGGCCGGGAAATTTCAGATGGGAGAACAGCTCCGCCAGAATTATCTCTGGGCTATGCTGGCCGGTTCTCTGATGATTGCAGGCGCATACGGGATAGCCGATACGCCATATCGCAGAAAATATCTGGAGACAGGACTTAGGAGTATGTTTACAAACAGCAGCACGCAGGCTGTCCAGCCGGTAAATTTATCAGAATCCTCCAGAATGCCGGAAAAGCGTCCTGCAGTGCCGGTCAGTACCGCACCGGAGCCTGTGAAAAAGCGCAGCAGGTTTATAGAGACGAAGGCACAGCGGGACAAGCGTGAGCTGAAGGAAAATCTGGCCAGACTGAAGGAGGGGATGGCGGAGTCCGCGGCTACGGAGCGGCATAAGGAACGAAATACGGAAATCCTGAGGCAGATGGACTCTTCCGAGCAGGAACGGGTGATCCGGGAGGTGCTGAAGGAATTTCTCGGGTAGTGAGTGAATTCGGACTTTTGACCCTGGCATCACGAAAATTATCCTTAATTTGTTTACAAAATTAGTCTTGATTAAGAAATTCAACTTTGCTAGAATGAAGATAAATACGGAAAACCAGCAGCCTGGGGACAGGCAGCCAAAAGAGATGTATTCCGGTTTCCCGCATAAAATACAATTATGAGGAGTGTTTGAAATGGCAGAGAAAGTAACGTTTGATTATTCAAAAGCAATGAAATTTATTGGCGAAAACGAATTGGCACCTATGGAAAAGCTGGTAAAAGATGCCAGGGAGGTTCTTGTCAGCAGGACAGGTGCAGGAAATGATTTCCTGGGATGGATTGATCTGCCTGTAGATTATGATAAAGAGGAGTTCGCAAGGATTGAAAAAGCAGCAGAGAAGATCAAATCGGACAGCGAGGTACTGGTGGTTATCGGTATCGGCGGTTCTTATCTGGGAGCAAGGGCAGCCATCGAGTTCCTTCGCCACAGCTTTTACAACAATGTTTCAAAAGAGATCCGTAAGACACCGGAGATCTATTTCGTAGGAAACAGCATCAGCAGCACCTATTTAGCGCATCTGATCGATGTCATCGGGGACAGAGATCTGTCTGTTAATATTATATCAAAGTCAGGTACAACGACAGAGCCGGCTATCGCATTCCGTATCTTTAAGGATATGCTGGAAAAGAAATATGGCAAGGAAGAGGCAGCAAAGAGAATCTACGCAACCACGGACAAGGCAAGAGGAGCTTTAAAGGGTCTGGCTACCGAGGAAGGATATGAGAGTTTTGTGGTTCCGGATGATGTAGGCGGAAGATTTTCTGTGCTGACCGCAGTAGGCCTGCTTCCAATCGCAGTCAGCGGAGCTGACATTACGAAGCTTATGGAGGGCGCTGCAGCCGGAAGAAAGCTGGCGATGGAATCTGACTTCGCGGATAATGATGCATTGCAGTATGCAGCAGTCCGCAATATCCTGCTCAGAAAGGGAAAGAGCGTGGAGATCCTGGCAAATTACGAGCCGAGCCTTCACTATGTATCCGAGTGGTGGAAACAGTTATACGGTGAGTCCGAAGGAAAGGACCAGAAGGGTATCTTCCCTGCATCTGTAGATCTTACTACAGACCTTCACTCTATGGGACAGTTCATTCAGGATGGAAGCCGTATCATGTTTGAGACCGTACTGAACGTGGAAGAATCACGCTGTGAACTGGTAATCGGCGAGGAGCCTGTGGATCTCGACGGACTGAACTATCTGGCAGGAAAGACAGTTGATTTTGTAAACAAGAGTGCCATGAACGGAACCATTCTTGCACATACGGATGGAAACACACCGAACCTGATGGTTACCATCCCGAAACAGGACGAGTTCTATTTAGGTCAGCTGTTCTATTTCTTCGAATTTGCATGCGGCGTCAGCGGATATCTGCTGGGTGTGAATCCATTTAATCAGCCGGGTGTAGAGAGCTATAAGAAGAACATGTTCGCGTTACTTGGAAAGCCGGGATATGAGGCAGAGAGAGAAGAGCTCTTAAAGAGATTATAGGAATCATAGAGAAATAAGGAAATAAAAGCCCTGCGGTCGTACGGAATACCGCAGGGCTTTTGAGATCCTGCTTCCGGGAAAACCGGATGCGCCTGTGACCAGAACTCTTCCTTCCTTAGTCCTCTTCAATTACATGGATCTCCAGATAATCAAAATCAATCGGTTCGATAAAATTGTCCTGATAAAATCGTGCTTTGTCATGACGTTTAAACTCTTCGACCGTGGAATCCAGCCATATCGGTTTCCCCAGATCAAAGACATAGCAGATTTCATCCAGAGCACGGAAGACCTTGTGTGTTCTGGTATCGATGGTGTGATCCTCTACGACAGTATCGCCGATCATCCGGTTATCCTTCCAGATTTTTCCCCATAAACGAAACATATTCATCTGACCTCCTTTTCCTTTCTGGTATAACTGCTGAATAGAATTTGCCCTTACTGATCACTCCGTGACCAGTAACAATTTGCCTTCGAGCAGGCTCTCAACAGCGAATCTTTTATCTTCATGGATCGGAACAGTTATCAATTAGTGTAGCATTGCCGGACGAAAATAGCAAACAGTTCTTGTTGACATAATCATGCAAAAGCATTACGATGAAGGAGAAAACACCTCGAACTGGCAGACGTGTGAACTGTAACAATAAAAACAGTACCGGGATGAAAGGAGAAGTGAAATGAGAGACGAGAACTGTATTTTTTGTAAACTGGCAAACGGGGATATCCCGTCTGCGACCATTTATGAAGACGAAGCCTTCCGGGTGATCCTGGATCTGAATCCGGCTACGAAAGGTCATGCGCTGGTGCTTCCGAAGGAGCATTTTGCAAACATTTTTGAGATGCCGGAGGAATGGACAGCGAAGGCATTTACACTGGCTAAGAAGATGGCAGAGGAACTTAAGGATGCCATGAAATGTGACGGGTTTAATCTGGTCCAGAATAATGGTGCGGCTGCCGGGCAGACCGTTTTCCATTTCCATATCCACCTGATTCCGCGGTACGAGAATGATGGTGCCGGGATCACCTGGACGCCGGGAAGCCTTTCCGAAGAAGATAAGAAGGAGATCCTGCAGAAATTTCCATTATAATCTGTAACTGTTCGGGAGGATGCGGATTTAGAAGTGTTTGCCGTGGAGAGCCTGCCTGCCGATCTCAGAAAACGCCTGTGAGATGATTCACAGGCGTTTTTGAGATCATTTTGCGCGATTGATCCGGTTATTTATCGTAATACATCGTGTTTTGCATGACAGACTTCCTGAAGTTGTATTAATTTCCGGAGTGCGTCGCTTCCTCGATCAGAGCAATGATCCTGGGAATCGCATCGCTCTGTTCACTTTTTTCCATGGCGGCTATATAGGTCCTGCGGTTCTCATACAGCTTCATGATGCGGGGGATCAGGATGGATGGAGCCAGTTCTTCTTCGGTGAGTACTTCACTGAAGCCCTGATTTTCAAAGGACTCTGCATTTAAGATCTGGTCACCGCGGCTGGCATTCGCAGAAAGAGGAATCAGAAGATTCGGCTTTCTCAGAGCCAGGATCTCACAGATAGCGTTGGCTCCCGCCCTGGATACACAGATATCGGCCAGTGCGAAGAGGTCTGCCAGTTCTTTTTTGATGTATTCAAACTGGACGTATCCCTCCAGATGGTCGAGGGAGTGGTCCACCTTGTCCTTTCCGCAAAGATGGATCACCTGGAAGGTCTTTAACAGCTCAGGCAGTATGCCGCGCATGGCATCATTTACCACAGCAGAGCCCTGGCTGCCACCGATGATCATAAGGACAGGTTTATTGGCGGTAAATCCGCAGAAATTAAGCGCCTTCAGCCGGTTGCCGGCCAGGAGCTCCTGGCGGATCGGAGAGCCTGTCAGTACTGCCTTGCCTTCAGGAAGATGCTCCAGAGTTTCAGGAAAGTTGCAGCATACCTTGCTGGCAGAGGGGATCGACAGTTTATTGGCAAGTCCCGGTGTCATATCAGATTCGTGAATGATTACGGGAACATGACGTCTGTGTGCAGCGATGACTACAGGTACCGTGACGAAGCCGCCCTTGGAAAATACAACATCGGGATTTAACTGACGGATCAGCTTCCTGGCCTGTCCGTAACCGTGAAGAACCTTGAACGGATCTGTAAAATTTTTCGGATCAAAATAACGTCTCAGCTTTCCGGCGTCAATTCCATAATAGGGAATCCCCATTTCCTCGATCAGTTTGCGTTCAATACCGTCATAGGAGCCGATGTAGTGGATATCATAGCCCAGTTTTCTCAGAGAGGGAACCAGGGCAATATTCGGTGTGACATGTCCGGCTGTACCGCCGCCGGTAAGTACAATACGTTTCATATAGGATCCTCCAATAATAGTCATAGGGTATATGTTAATCTTATACTTTTATAAAAAAAAGTCAAGACCGCTTTACAGATCATTTCCTATGTAAAAGTAGTAAGAGATACTGACGAATCGATCAGAATAGGATATAATAGGGTATATAATACCAAAGGGGGTGCATACGATGAAACTGATGTTTCTCGGGGCGACGCATGAGGTGACAGGGAGCTGTTTTTATCTGGAGGCGTGTGGGAAAAGGCTGCTGATCGACTGCGGAATGGAGCAGGGACCGGATGAATATGAGAATCAGGAGATCCCCGTATCCGCAAGCGAGATCGACATGGCGCTTCTGACGCATGCCCATATCGATCATTCCGGAAGGCTGCCGCTTCTGTACCAGAGAGGATTCCGGGGGCAGATCTTTACCACGACGGCGACGCGTGATCTGTGTGAGATCATGCTGCGTGACAGTGCCCATATCCAGATGTTTGAGGCAGAGTGGCGTAACCGGAAGGGCAGGCGTGCAGGAAAAGAAGAATTTGTGCCGCTCTATGATATGGATGATGCGAACGGGGCGATCGAGTGTCTGATCGGATGTCCGTATGATAAGGAGATCATGCTGGCGGACGGTCTTCGTGTCCGTTTTGTGGATGCAGGACACCTGCTGGGTTCCGCATCGGTGGAGCTGTGGATCCGGGAGGGAGATACAGAGAAAAAGGTCGTGTTCTCCGGTGATATCGGTAATAAGAACCAGCCGCTGATCCGTGATCCCCATTATCTGAAGGAGGCCGATTATGTGGTAATGGAATCCACCTACGGTGACAGAAGCCACGGAGACCGGCCGGATTACGTACAGGAGTTAGGAAAGATCATCCAGGAAACCTTTGACAGGGGAGGAAATGTAGTCATCCCTTCCTTTGCGGTAGGCAGGACACAGGAGCTGCTCTATTTTATCAGAGAGATCAAGGAGCGTCATCTGATCCGGAGACATGAGGATTTTGAGGTTTATGTGGACAGTCCGCTGGCGATTGAAGCGACCCGTATCTTCATGGAGCACATGTATGACGATTTTGATGAGGAAGCCATGGAGCTGGTAAACAAAGGAATCAACCCCATCGGTTTTCCGGGGCTGCAAACCTCCGTGACAAGTGACGATTCCCGGCAGATCAATTTTGACATGAAGCCGAAGGTGATCCTGTCGGCCAGCGGTATGTGTGAGGCGGGGCGTATCAAGCATCATCTGAAGCATAATCTGTGGAGGCCGGAATGTACCGTGCTTTTTGTGGGATATCAGGCCCACGGTACGCTGGGAAGGGCGCTGATCGAGGGGGCATCGAAGGTAAGACTTTTTGGTGAGGAGATCGAAGTGCGTGCAAGTATACGCAGGCTTGCCGGAATCAGCGGACATGCGGATAATGAAGGGCTGATGGACTGGATCCGGGCCTTTGAGAGACGGCCGGACAAGGTCTTTGTGGTTCACGGTGAGGATGCTGTCTGTGATCTCTTTGCCAGCCGTCTGCGAAATGAGCTGGGGCTTGAGACCATGGCGCCCTACAGCGGCACGATCTATGACCTCGCAGAAAATGTATGTGTGAAACAGGGACAGCCGGTGAAGGCGAAGAAGCAGGAGAGCCAGACCAGACTGCCGAAGGAGGCAAGAGGCAATACCGTATTTGCCAGACTGTGGGCGGCAGGGCAGCGTCTGCTTACGGTCATCCGTCACAATGAAGGCGGTGCCAATAAGGATCTGGCAAAGTTCGCCGATCAGATCAATGCTCTTTCGGATAAATGGGACCGCTGATCAGTATCCATGCTCTTTCGGAACAGAGGGATCGCTGAGCGGTATCAATGCTCTTTCAGAACAGAAGGATCACTGATGAGGACTACTTTCCGCTTATTGATCTGCAGCAGACCCTCTTTTTTCAGCTTTCCGATCTCTCTCATCATGGCACTGCGGTCTACGCACAGAAAGTCTGCCAGAGCCGCCAGGGAAAAGGGAAGTGTAAAGGCGGAGGAGTTCTGCTCAGCCGCCATCAGGGAAAAGTAGCGCAGCAGCTTTTCTCTGATGGTGCGCTGGCTTAAGATATCCAGCCGCTCACTTAACTGGACAGCCTTCCGGGAGATCAGCAGGAGGGCATTGCTGATCAGGGTGCTGTGGCAGGCACAGGCATTCGGACATTGCCTGACCAGATGGTTGTAATCGATAAATTCTACCCGGCATTTCTTTGTACAGATGACCTGGATCGCATCGATCTTTGAAGAAAACATACTTAAGATCTCACCGAAAATATCTCCTGCATGCAGATATTCCAGTAAGGTCTGACGGCCGTCCTCCTGAATCCGGATCAGGGAAGCCTCGCCTTCCGTAAGAATCCCGATCTGCTGGCTGTTTTCTCCGTAGGTACAGATCACTTCCTCCGGCTGATACAGTTTTTCGCCGGCTTTGAAGCAGCGCATCATCTTCCGGTGATCCTGTTCTGTGATTCCCTGAAACAAAGTCCCGTTAGTCATTTTTCTGTCCTCCAAAAAAAACTTGAATTTGTTGCAAATGCAACAGTAATTTTCGCAAAAGATGGGTATACTAAACAGTATAAATCAAAGAAAGGTAAAGGTGAAGTAAAAATGAAAAAATATGTATGTGAACCATGTGGATATGAGTATGACCCGGCAGCAGGAGATCCGGATAACGGAATCGCACCGGGAACAGCATTTGAAGATCTTCCGGAAGACTGGGTATGCCCGATCTGCGGAATGGGTAAAGATGCCTTCGTAGAGGAGTAAGGAGGAACACAGGATGGGTATTCTTTTTGATAAAAGCCTGGAGACAGGTAATACGTTAATTGACACCCAGCATCAGGAGCTGATCGCCAGAGTGAATAAGCTTTCCGAGAGCTGTGATACTTCTGTAGAGAAAAACGTGGCAGTGCAGACCCTTGATTTCCTTATGGACTACACAGAGTTCCACTTCCGTGCCGAGGAAAAGCTTCAGGAGGAGAACGGATATCCGCAGCTTGAAGCACACAAGGCACAGCATGCACAGTTTGAGAAGTCAGTGGATGAGCTGCGTCAGATGCTCGAAGAGGAAGAGGGACCGACGGATGCATTTGTGGCTGCGGTTAACAAAAATATCGTAGAGTGGCTGCTGAACCATATTCAGGTATGTGACAAAAAAGTAGCGGAATTTATCAGAGGATAATAAATGAAAAGCTTAAAATTAAGAGATGGTTTTTACTGGACGGGAATCGTGGATGACACACTCCGTGTATTTGATATCATTATGTATACAGAGTTTGGAACCACGTATAATTCCTACGTTTTAAAGGCAGGGGATAAAACAATCCTCTTTGAGACGGCGAAGGCAAAGTTTTTCGATGAATATCTGGAAAAACTGGAGGAAATCACGAATGTGGCAGATATCGATTACCTGGTGGTAAGCCACACGGAGCCGGATCATGCGGGAAGTGTGGAACGGCTGCTGGATCTCTGCCCGCATCTGAAGATCATTTCCACAGGGGCGGCCAGCGGGTTCTTAAAGGAGATCGTGAACAGGGACTTTACGAGTATCGTGGTGCGCGACAATCAGCGGATGGAGATTGGTAACCGGACGCTGCGGTTCCTGTTTGTGCCAAATCTGCACTGGCCGGATACGATGTATACTTATATTGAGGAGGAGCAGATTCTGGTAACCTGCGATTCCTTTGGCTCCCATTACGGGTTCCAGGATGTTCTGGTAAGCAAAGTAACCGAGTGGGACGACTATATGAGGGCAACAAAATACTATTTCGACTGCATCATCGGACCGTTCAAGCCATATATGAAGAAGGCTCTGGACAGAGTGCGCAAGATGGATATCACTATGATCTGCACAGGTCACGGTCCGGTGCTGGATGACAGGATCGACGATATCATGAATGTCTATGAGGAGTGGTGTACGGTGGTAAACCCGAACTCCGGGAAGACAGTCGTGATTCCTTACGTCAGCTCCTACGGATATACGGCTGAACTGGCACAGAAGATCGCAGCGGGTGTGGAAGCCAGCGGTGATGTGGATGTGCGCCTTTATGATATGGTGACAGCCGATCAGGCGAAGGTACTGGAGGAGCTCGGATTTGCGGATGGTATTCTTCTGGGGACACCTACCATTCTAGGAGAGGCATTAAAGCCGATCTGGGATCTGACGATCTCCATGTTCCCGGGAACCCATGGCGGAAAGTATGCCAGCGCATTCGGAAGCTATGGATGGAGCGGTGAGGGAGTACCTCATATCATCGAGAGACTGAAACAGCTGCGCATGAAGGTCACAGATGACGGATTCCGTGTACGGTTCAAGCCGTCCGAAAATGACCTGACCGATGCGTTTGATTTCGGCTATAATTTCGGATGTGTTCTGCAGAACAAGGAAAATGTCAGAAAATCCGGAAAGTCCAGGCTGGTGAAGTGTCTGGTGTGCGGAGAAATCTTTGATTCCTCCATGGAGATCTGTCCGGTCTGCGGAGTCGGAAAAGAAAACTTCGTGCCGGTGGAAGAGGAAGAGACAGGATACCGCAGGGATACGAAGGATTTCTATGTCATCCTCGGAAACGGCACGGCAGGCTTCAATGCGGCAAAGGCGATACGGGAGAGGGATAAGACAGGTTCTGTCGTTATGATCTCCAATGAGCCATACAGTGCCTACAACCGTCCGATGCTGACGAAGTCCATCATGGCAGAGCTGACAGCAGACCAGATCGCGATCCAGCCGGAAGCATGGTATCAGGAGAACAGTATCTATCAGATCCTGGACAGAAGTGTGACAGCGATCCATACGGATGAGCAGGAGGTAGAGCTTTCTGACGGAACCAGGATGAAATACACGAAACTGATCTATGCGCTGGGCGCAGAGTGCTTCGTACCGCCGATCCCGGGGGCTGATAAGCCCGAGACAGTGGCGATCCGTCGTCTGGAGGATACCGGAAAGGTGGCAGAGCTTCTGAAGACTGCAAAGAATGCAGTTGTGATCGGAGGAGGTGTCCTTGGCCTTGAGGCTGCCTGGGAGCTGAAGAAGGCAAAATGCAATGTGACGGTGCTGGAGCTGGCACCTCAGCTCATGGGACGTCAGCTGGATGACGCAGCCGGACAGATGCTGCTGTCCATTGGTAAAAAATGCGGCATCAATATTTTCACGGGGGTTCAGATTTCTTCGATTGAGGGAGATGAGCATGTATCCGGTGTGAAGCTGGGTGACGGAACTGTGATCCCGGCAGATCTGGTCATCATTTCCTGCGGTGTGCGCGCAAACACAGCGATTGCTGCAGCTGCAGGGATTACGACTGACCGTGCAGTAGTGGCAGATGCAAACATGAGGACCAATATCAGCGGTATCTATGCATGTGGTGACTGTGCACAGTATCAGAACATGAATTATGCGATCTGGCCGGAGGCATCAGAGCAGGGAAGGATCGCGGGAGCAAATGCGGCAGGCGAGGAGCTTACCTACACACCTGAAGCGGCAGCGCTCACCTTCCATGGAATGAATACAGCCATTTATGCGATCGGAGACGCGGGAAAGAACCCGAACCTGATCTACAGGACAGTGGAATTTAAGGATATGGGAAGGAATCAGTATCAGAAATACTACTTCCTGAACAACAGACTCTGCGGTGTGATCCTGATCGGTGATGTGTCACGGATGGGTGAACTGACAGAGGCAGTGAACAGAAAGGCTTCCTTTCAGGAGGTTATGAAAGAAAAACAGTAGAATGCAAATGAGGGGGACCGGCAGTGAACAGTTATGAGACATTTCATGTGGTATTGACAAGTCTGTTCAATGACATCATGTCCATTGAGGAGAAGGCCATCATAACAGAGGAATTTAAGGATATTTCCAATAATGACATGCATATTATCGAGGCGATCGGAATCGGGGAGCCCAAAAGCATGTCTACGGTGGCAAAACGTCTCTCTGTCACCGTCGGAACCCTGACAACAGCAATCAATAACCTGGTGAAAAAGGGATATGTAAGCCGTGTACGCAGCGATGAGGACCGACGGGTGGTCCTCATCTCGCTGACTTCTAAGGGACAGCGGGCCTATTCTCATCATGAAAAATTTCATCATGAGATGATAGAGGCAACGCTTCAGGATCTCTCCGAACAGGAGACAAAGGTGCTGGTACACGTGCTGACGAACCTGAGAAAATTCTTCCGGGATTACCAGGTGAAATAGGATGAGCCAGGGTCATGATGCCTTCGGATTTTTCCGCGCTTTCGCGCTCCCAAAATCCCCTGGCATCATATATTTTTTTAATACAGAGAAGGGGGCGGGACCGATTTCCAGTACCTCTTTGTGAAATTCTTTTAAGTTAAAATCTTCTCCGCGGTCTTTTTTTACCGCGTCTCTCAGATCCATAAAACACAGACATCCCACATAATATTTCAGATAATTTGCAGGTGCCTCGATGATGGTGTCATAGAGGGAATCGGCAGCGCCTTCATTCGTAAATCCGATTCTCGACAGATAAGCGGCAGTCTGCTCCCTGGTATAGCCGTGATAGTGAATGGCAATATCAAGCGCACTGGAAATGCCGAGAAGAATGGAACGGTTCAGACGGTAAAGATCGGCAACAGGTTCATCTACGTCTGCGAGGGAGCAGGAATACATTTCCACATAGGTGGCCCATCCTTCTACATATCCTCCAAAATTCAAAATACTGCGCACCTCATTGGAAGGAGTACTGCCACAGCAGACTGTCTGGTACAGATGTCCCGGATATCCTTCATGTGCAAGAGTCGTATAGAGCTCCATAGGCGTATATCCGGAAAGATTGTTAATGTAGATCACATTTGAAACGAGGTTATCCATAGGAGGAGTCAGGTAGAAGGCGGGGCTTAAAAACTTCTCCAGTGACTTGTGGACATATTTTATATCACAGGATACGGAGGGCGGAGCCGGAAAGTCTGCGGCCATCTTTTCCTGGAGATCCTTCAGAATAGCACCCGGATCAGGCATGTCACCGGAGGAGGAGGTCTGCTGGCTTAAAAGCTCCGGGTGTCCGGCGATCAGCGTCTTGAGCTCCTTAAAATCTGCCATCAGCTGCTTTCGGATGCGGGCTTCTATTTCAGAAACAGAAGCGTAGCAGCCGGTGCTGTCCCGGATCAGATATTCATAATATTCCTTTCCACGCTCGAAGCTTGCCAGTCCCCCGGGGTTCTTTCCTGTTCCCTTCAGGGCGGTCAGTCCGTTGATCAGAAGCTCGTAGGCGGGAATCACGTGGTTTTTTACCAGTGCCTCATGCTGATCCTTCAGGCTGAGCTTTTCCGTTTCCGAAAGTCCGTCAAGACGGTCGATTTTTTCTTCAAAAATTGGCAGCAGAAAATTTTCCTCTCCATCGATAAAAGAGCGGCATTGAGAGATAATATGATCAGCGGACCGATCGCTCATGAAAAGACCGGCGTCGGATTTTGCCTTTTCAAAGTTCAGGATGGAAGCATAATAGGTATCCATCTGGGAGATTAAAGTCAGGTACTCTTCCACATCCCGGGGATTGCGAAAGGTGTATTCTGCCAGCAGTACGGGAAGCTGTGCCTGTGTGCCGATGGTGGCGCCCAGAGGCTCGGCATAAAGGGTGAAATCCTTTCCCTGTTCCTGTACATCCAGATAGGATCTTAGGATGTCAAAGGTCAGCTTATTGTCGTCTGTGAGATTTTTGTAGGATATCTGCTCCAGTGTTCTGCGGTAATTCTCCAGTGTGGCCAATCCCTGCTGATGGGCATAGGGCTCGGCGCTTCCCAGTGTGACGGGATAGCTGCTGATCCCGTAGGCCTTCGGGTTGGAAAGGGTGTAGTGAAGGTTCAGCGTGTTTCCGGTGATTTCCTGGCGGAACATCTGCCGGGTGAAATCGGTGAACTCTTTATTATCCGAGTAAAACCGCACGGACAGAATCAGAAGCAGAGCTGCAGGGATCAAAAGCAGCCTAAGCAGAAGGGAGCGTTTGTCTTTCAACATGTATCACCTGTATCAGAATTGTCTTTTTTCATCCTATGCCCCGCTATTGAAAGAAATGTATTTATGTGGTACTATTGATTCCAGATAAGAGGAAAAAGGTTACGGATAGATGGAAAGCAGGTGGCATATGGATAATGTGATTCTGATCGGAATGCCGGGATCAGGGAAAAGCACCGTGGGTGTGGTGCTGGCGAAGGTACTGGGATATGGATTTATGGATTCCGATCTGGTGATCCAGGCGCAGGAGGGAAAGCGCCTGTTTGAAATCATGGAGGAAATCGGAAATGAAGGGTTTCTGGAGATCGAGAACCGTGTAAACAGCCGGATTATCGTAGAACGCTGTGTGATCGCCACGGGAGGAAGCGCGGTGTACGGGCGCGAGGCGATGGAGCATCTGAAGAAGATCGGTACGGTCGTTTATCTCAAACTTCCCTATGAGGAGCTCAGGAAGCGGCTGGGAAATCTGAAATGCCGGGGTGTTGTTCTGGGAGAAGGGCAGACCCTGCAGAATCTGTACGAGGAAAGAGTTCCGCTGTATGAGAAATATGCGGATATCACAGTAGATGAATCGGGGCTGGATGTCGAACAGACGATGGAACAGATCGTAATGCAGATAACCCTCCGGGGGAAAGCCGGGAGAGGCGGTTTTGCGAACGGGCTTTGAAAAGTTACCCGAAATGTTGGTTATAATGTACAGCATACCGCAGAAATACGAAATTTTTTCTGGGAATCTATGGGAAAAATTACTTAAATCTTAATTTTTATTTACAAAAGTAAAGATTGTGATATAATATTGAGGAAATGCTTTAGGGGAATCATTGGAAGTCTCTGTTTCGGTGGAACGGAACCGTGGCAAGTAAGAGTATAGAGGTGTCCTATGGATCAATATATTATTAAGGGTGGAAATCCATTAGTCGGTGAAGTTGAGATTGGCGGTGCGAAGAACGCAGCACTGGGGATTCTGGCAGCAGCGATCATGACAGATGAGACGGTCGTGCTTGAAAACCTGCCGAATGTCCAGGATATTAATGTTTTGTTGGAAGCGATCAGCGGAATCGGCGCGAAAGTGGACAGAATCGATAAAAATAAAGTAGCGATTAATGGCTCCATGATTGGAGACTTAAGTGTAGATTATGAATATATCAAGAAGATCAGAGCTTCTTACTATCTGTTAGGTGCTCTGCTCGGAAAGTATAAGAGGGCAGAGGTTCCGCTTCCGGGAGGATGCAACATCGGGAGCAGACCCATCGACCTGCATCTGAAAGGCTTTAAAGCACTGGGAGCAAGTGTCAGTATCCGTCATGGTGCGATCGTGGCAGAGGCTGAGAAGCTCAGGGGCAGCCATATCTTCCTGGATACGGTTTCTGTGGGAGCGACCATCAATATTATGATGGCGGCATCCATGGCCGAGGGACGCACGACTATTGAGAATGCGGCCAGAGAGCCCCATGTGGTCGATGTGGCGAACTTCCTGAACTGTATGGGCGCAAACATCAAGGGAGCGGGAACAGATGTCATCCGCATCCGCGGTGTGGAGAAGCTGCACAGGACAGAGTATTCGATCATCCCGGATCAGATCGAGGCCGGAACCTTTATGTTCGCGGCAGCGGCTACCAAGGGTGATGTTATGGTAAAGAATGTGATTCCCAAGCATCTGGAGGCCACCACGGCGAAGCTGGTGGAGATCGGATGTGAGGTGGAGGAGTTTGATGATGCAGTCCGTGTCGTGGCATCAAAGCGTCTGACGAACACGAATGTGAAGACGCTTCCCTATCCGGGATATCCGACAGACATGCAGCCACAGATCGGTGTGGCTCTGGCACTGGCCAGGGGAACCAGTATCGTGACCGAGAGTATTTTTGAAAATCGTTTTAAATATATTGATGAGCTTGCCAGAATGGGTGCATCGGTAAAGGTGGAGGGGAATACGGCCATCATTTCCGGTGTGGAAAAGCTCACAGGTGCGCGTGTGAGTGCACCGGATCTCCGCGCAGGAGCCGCCCTTGTCATTGCAGGACTGGCGGCAGAAGGGATCACGATCGTGGATGATATCGTGTATATCCAGAGAGGCTATGAGGACTTCGAGGAGAAGCTGCGCAGCCTTGGGGCTGAGATCGAGCGGGTGTCCAGTGAGAAGGAGATCCAGAAATTTAAGCTGAGAGTAGTATAAGGGCTGCAGGATGCCAGGTGAACGTTAGAGAACAGAAAGAGCAGGACCATATATCAACGTTATCGTATGATATACGGTCCTGTTTTTTGGTAACTGTTAAGGCTCATTTGTCGGGTAACTCATAAATATTTATTGTGGGGAATTTCCTGTATCACAAAACCTTTCGGGGGATGCGCACTCGCGTGTCTGGAAGATGACTTTATTTATTGAGAGAAAGAAAGCGGTCATAGGCACATTGATAAATGTGCAGTGCCTCTTCTAATCCATTTTCTTTTAATTCCTCCAGATAGTGGTCATAGTTATCAAAAGATGTGATACCACAGATCAATTCGACGGCATAGTCCGAGCGGCAGGTGGACAGCTGGCTTTCCAGCTTGCTTAGTCGTGCCTGTTCTTCAGCTGTAAATTCCATATTTTCAGGAAATAGATAATCAGTATCCGGGTCACTCCATACATCGCACATGGCGATATCTTTTTCGGGAATAGCCTGCCATTCTCTTTTCCAGTCAAAATATGCGGAGGCAAAGCTTGGTGGAAGAGTGTAGTATTTCAGGGCTTGTGTAAAGTTTAACCCACCAGGATTGTTAAGGATGAGATCAGTAAATTGCGGGTTACCATCCTGATTCAGGGTATAGGAGTCACCTTCCGTGCCATAGTTGGCGAAGAGGGCACCTTCTTCAGAGAAGAAATAGTCAATCCAGCGCAGAACCAGTTCGGGTTGTTTGCAATCTGATGGAATGACAGCATAGTTGTCCGATATGTTGTCCGCCATCCGGAGGTGGAGCTTATCCTTTTTATGGCGGCGTGGAGGTTTCACAGCAATCACCTCGGCATCGGAATTTTCACTGGAAAAGGAAAGTGTTGAAGGAAGGGTGTAAAGTCCGTACCAGGCACCGGTGGCTCCGGTCTGTATCATGCCGGGATCTCCGTAGAAGTAGGAGCCTGTCATAAAGTCCGGATGAATCAGGCCTTTTTCATACCAGCGATGCATGAGCGTGAGATACTCTTTCCAGCCGTTTTCGGCAGGTCCATAAAATACCCTGTTGCCAATATGGAAAAAACCGGAGGAAACATCGAACCCGGCATTAAAACTGTTACCAAAGAAAAAGCCGGCAGATGACAGAGAGAGGGGAGCAGAAGCTCCCTTTTTCTCTTTAAAGGCAGTCAGTACTGCCTCCCAGTCCTCATAAGTAACCGGAACGGACAGATTCAGCTCATCCAGCCAGTCTTTTCGTATCTGAAGTCCTGCATAGGGCTTCTGTGTTTCCTGCTTGAGTGCGTAAATAGCACCGATACGCCCGGAAGGTGTATGAGCGATGTCGTAAAATGCCTCTGTCTGGATCAGGCGGTTATAATTTGGCGCATATTCAGGAAGAAGTTCTGTCAGATCCAGGATCATACCGTTGTCAATATGCTCATCCAGAGATCCGGGGCCTAATGTACTAATGCTGTTTTGATCCATGAGATCAGGTGAACGGCTGTTGCTCTGGTTAAACTGATAAAGAGACTGTATCTTGTCAAGTGATGAAACCCAATTGACATGGATGCCTGTCCGTTTTTCCAGCTCGTGAAAAAAGGCGGTCTGGTTTAAATCGCCGTCGCAGAGAGCGGATAGTTCAGAGTCAATTGATGCCAGGTAGGTGAAAGAATCCGACGGTACAGAGGATACCGGGGATGTCCTGTTGCCTACATAGAGCAGTCCTGCAACGAAAAGGAGAAAAAGGAGAAGAGATGCAGTTGCTATATAATTTTTTTTCATGGAAGCCTCCAGTTTTACAGTATGAAACACAGGGTTACATTTTGCACAACAGCCAATTTGAGTTTTGTGTGAGGGCAGCAGTGCAGGATTAGGTAGTATGCATCATATTTCAGTTGTTTAAATGCATTGATCTATATTATAATGGAACTGTTTAGAACCTCATTATAATGATGTTGGGGTCAAAAGTATTTGACCCCTTGATGCCTTCGGATTTTTCCTCGCTCCCGCGCTCCCAAAATCCGAAAAACATTCGAAATCCGCTCATTTTTCTTCGAAAAATGGCTACTTTCTCATGTTTTGCGGGACCCATAGACATAAAAATACATGCAAGCATGTATTTTATGTTCATTTGTCCCTTGGCTCATTATAATAAGAAAAATAGAAAAAGTAAATTAAGTTTTTGCAAAAGGTGGACAAATGAAGAATTTAAAAACGATCACGTTCAGAGAGGTCTTAAGATCCTATCTTTTCATATGTGTAATTCTGCTTCTGATTACCGCAACCGGATATCTGAGCTCGATCCATTATATGAAGAAAGAGGTAAAACACTCGGCGGAATTAAAAACAAAGGAGCTGATTACCCAGGTAAAGAATAAGATTATGCAGACTTACAAGGTGTGTGACATTCTGGCAGGAACACAGGAATTAAAAGCGCTTATCGATATCGGGGATATTCATATACCGGAACAGATACAGAAAACGATGGATCTGCGTTTACTCATGAGTAAGATGAATCTTCAGGACGATTTATATCAGAATCTCCATGTATATTTTTTAAGTAGTAAGTCGATGGTATCATCGAGTACGCAGGTAAGATCAGGTGAACAGGATCTTGCCTTTTTCTGCCGTGAATATGGAATAGAAAAAGATGAATTTGACAGACTTATGTCTATGAAAGAAGGAAAAATCTATCAGATTTTTGACAATAATCTGGTATGGTTTCTCAGGCCGGTTTATGGGGAGGGAGAAATTCCCGAGGCGGTAATTGCTGCAGAATATACAGGAACAGCCCTTGTCGATTATACGGAGGAAGAAAATATTGTTCTGATCCACACGGAGGAACCGAAAAATATTCTCTGTTCAGGGAAAATTACGGAGGAAGAACAGAAAAAGTTCATAAATGATGTAAGAAATGGACAATACCGCTCTGATGACTTCCGTGAGGTAGTCGTGCACAGAAAGTGGTATGTGAGTCTTGGGATAGATATGAATCTGTTTAACTGGAAATTATACACTGTTCTGCCCAATAATCTATTCTGGAGCGAACTCTGGCGTTTTGCCGTGGTGCTCCTGGTGGAGATTGCTGTGTTAGCAGCAGCTTCGGTTCTGGCTTCCTGGTATGCATCCAAACGAACCTTTGTCCCCATTACAAATTTGATGAAAGATAATAAAAAGCTTACAAAAAAGGTTCAGAACAGAGGGCGGCTGCTGGAACACATGGAACTTGTACGGTATCTGGAGGGGGTTACGGATGTATTTCCCTACGGAGCAGTGGAGCAGATCAATACTGACGGTCGTGAGAGTTATCTGATGGCGGTGGTGACTCTGGGGGAAGAGCGCAGAAAGATACTGGGGGAAGACGGAAGAGAAATCAGAACAGAAGAAAATCTGGAACAGTTTGTGCTGGAAAATATTCTGGGCGAGCAGGTTTTTTTGCAATATCCGGGATTTGTGATGGCAGTTGGCAGCCAGTATGTCATCCTTGTGCATTCCACAGGACAAAACGGGTGTGAGAAGCATCTGCAGGAGCTGTTCAGGGAGACGGAACAGTTCTTTGAAGAGACATTTAAGGTCTCTATGTGTGTCATGATGGGACGGGAGGAATGTGGTTATGAGAGGATGAAAGAGGTGTATGATTCTCTGACGGAGGGAATTCGTTATCTTGATTTCTGGAATTCCAGAGGGGAACGCAAATCGGGTATCTATATTTATGGTGAAATGATAGAAGGCGATGAGCAGGTAAACTTCAGTGAGTATATGAATGGAAGCAGAAAGCTGATGAACTGTCTGGAGAGTGAGGATTTCAGGGGGGCTTACAGAGAACTGGATCTGCTCTATAAGAAAACCTTCCCCAGAAATCAGAAATATCTGAAATACAATATTTACCGCATGTATGGACTGATCGGAATCCTGATTGCAACAATGGATGTATATTCCGAAGAGGACGAACAGGACTCCGACAGGATCTTGCAGTATGAGGAACGGTTATTTCGTATCCAGTCAATACATGATCTCATGACGGAAAGCAGGGAAATTTTTGAACAGATCATCCAGTATCGGGAGAAACAGGCCAGAGAGACAGGGACGGAACGGGTGACAGAAATGCAGCAGTATATTGAGGAACACTATCCGGATCCTGAGCTGAATGTTTCCCGGCTTGCAGATGTGTTCGGTATCAGCGTTCCCCATTTGAGCAGAAGCTTTAAGAATCAGACGGGCATGGGAGTACTGGAATACATCCACCGTGTTAAAATCCGCTATTCAAAGGAAATGTTAAAAAATGATGCCTCGATAAAAAATGCCGCATGGAGCACAGGATACACAGATGCCCAGTCGTTTACAAGGGCATTTAAGCGCTATGAAGGCATTACTCCAAGCCAATATAAAGACTTGATATCAAAAAATGAGGTCTGATGTCAAAAGCTGATTCTTTCCATTTCTAAAAAGAGACTCTATAATGTGGTCATCGTTCGGGGCGATGTTAAGACCGGTTGGTACAGGACGCAGCCCGGGCAGACATATTATATTATTATATTATAGGAGGACTCAGCAGATGAGAAAGACAAGTAAAAAGCTTTTGGCAGCTGCATTGTCTCTTGGTATGGTTCTTTCCCCATGTCAGATGGCCTTTGCAGCCAGTACTTCAAATGAAGTGTCAGCCAGAGAGATCGCGAATGCAACGCTTGCCAGAGAGGCTGCGGCACAAAGTATGGTGCTGCTGGAAAACAGGAACCAGTCTCTGCCATTAAAAGCAGATCAGAAGAAGATCGCGCTTTTCGGTGGTGGTGCGGTCAGAACGGTCAGAGGCGGTACAGGTTCCGGAGATCCGTTCAACGGTGGTCTTTCCGGCGGTGGAGAGGTTCATGTAAACCAGAGTGAAAGATACAATATCAATATTTATACATCTTTCAAAAAGGCCGGATATGAAATTACCACAGCAAAGCTGCTCGAAGATTATGCGAAGGGATACGATGTTGAAAATGAAAAATTAGCTTCCAATCCAATGGATACTTTTGCATATCCTGAGCTGACATTTACAGATGAAGAATTGAAGGAAGCAGCAAAAGATACAGATACAGCAATTTACATTATTGCAAGAAATGCCGGGGAAGGTGCAGACAGAGGAATGACCAAGACGGTTACACTGACCGGAGAAGATGGTGCAGAGCAGAGCTATGTGCTGGGAGATTACGAGCTGAGCGATGTGGAAAAGCAGAATCTGAAAAAGGTATCTGATACCTTCAAGAATACGATTGTCGTATTAAATGTGGGCGGTGTCATTGATACGAAATTCTTTGATGAGACAGAAGGCCTGGATGCACTCCTTCTGATGGGACAGGCAGGACAGGAAGGCGGAAATGCTCTTCTGGATGTAGTGACGGGAGCTGTTACCCCATCCGGAAAGCTGGTGGCAACCTGGGCGGAAAATTATTCTGACTATCCTGCATCTGCCACCTTTGCAAAAGCAGACGGAGATTCCATGAAAGAATATTATAATGAGGGAATCTATGTGGGATATCGCTACTTCGATACCTTTGGAATTCATCCAGCCTATGAATTTGGATATGGAATGTCCTATACAGATTTTGACATTGATGTTGTTGATGTGACAGCAGATAAAGATCAGGTAACCGTAAAAGCCAGTGTAACGAATACAGGAAAGACCTACAGCGGAAAGGAAGTTGTGCAGGTTTACTTCTCGGCACCGGATACAACATCGGAAAAAGAATACCAGGAGCTGGCAGCTTACGGAAAAACAGATGAGCTGGCACCGGGAGAGAGTCAGGTGCTGACACTGTCTTATCGTACATCTGACATGGCCTACTATAACGAAGCAAAGGCTTCCTATGTTCTTGATGCAGGAACCTACTATATCCGTGTTGGAAATTCCTCCAGAAACACAAAAGTGGCTGCTGCTGTTCAGGTTGACAAAGAAGCAGTAACAGAAAAGCTTTCCAATCAGATGGAGGTTCCTGAAAATGAAAATTTAAAGGAGTGGTCTAAGGCCGGAAAGACACCATATACTTATGCAACTGAGAAACAGGAGATGCAGAGTGCGCCTGTGCTGAAAATCAAAGGTGCAGATATTGTAACGGAGGATCATGCTTCCAGATTTGAGGACGAGAAGGTCGTTACCTATACGACAGATGCGGATTATACAGCTTCACAGCCTTATGAGACGGTAGAAGTAGTGCCGGAGAATCCGAACGCAACCCTGAAGGATGTGTACGAAGGAAAGATCAGAATGGAAGATCTGGTAGCCCAGATGAGCCTGGAGGAACTGGCAAAGCTCAACTGTGGAAGCGGCTGGGGTGTAGCAAATGAAGGAAGCCCGATCGTAGGAGCAAACTCATCAACTGTTCCGGGAGCAGCAGGAGAAACGCTTTCCTACGAGAAGTATAAGATTCCGAATATCGTGCTGGCAGATGGTCCTGGCGGTATCCGTGTAAAACAGGTTTATGAGGCAACCAATGTTGAAACAAATGAAAAGGCAAATTATTATCAGTATTGTACAGCATGGCCGGTAGGATATGTACTGGCACAGAGCTGGGATGTAGAACTGATGAAGCGTGTAGGAAGGGCTTTTGGTGTTGAGCTGGAAGAGATGAATATCACACTGCTGCTGGGACCATCTCTGAATATCAACAGAGATCCTTTATGCGGACGTAACTTTGAGTATTTTGGAGAAGATCCGTTCGTAGCAGGTACCATGTCATCTGCAGTTACGCTGGGTGTACAGTCCATACCCGGAGTAGGAGCATGCCTGAAGCATTATGCGGCAAACAGCCAGGAAACCGATCGTTCAGGAACCGACTCCATCATCAGTGAAAGAGCACTGAGAGAAATTTATCTGAAAGGATTTGAGATTGCAGTAAAGGAATCCCGCCCAATGTCCATTATGACATCCTATAATCAGATCAACGGTGTTCCGACAGCAGATTCTTATGATCTCTGTACCAATCTGGCGCGCGGCGAGTGGGGCTTTAACGGACTGATCATGACAGACTGGAATGGCGGTGTGTCCACACCTTCCCTCTCTATGCATGCAGGAAATGACCTGATTATGCCGGGAGGTATTTCCAGAGCGAAGTCTATCATCTCAGGAGTAGTAGATTATGCACCTGTATTTGATGAAAAAGGTCAGATCGGTCTGAGTGAAGGACTGTTTATCATGTTCACGATCAAAGAGGCTGCATGGGGAGACTTCAAGGTTTCAGCAGATGGAAAAACAACGGTTTCCGCAACACTGGGAGAAGATTATATGGCAACTGTAGATGGAGATCAGATCCTGGTAAATGGAAAGCCTGTTTACAGAGAGTATCAGTCGAATTTCTGGAACGGAACAGGTGAATACAAAACACCGGTAACAACAGATATCGCATCTGTCAGTGAAGATGGAAAGACCATTATCTATAAGGGCGACTATTTAGACAATAACACCATCTGTCTGGGTGATGTACAGAAGAGTGCAGTCAACAATCTGAATATCATCATGCGCTCGAATGACATGGCAAGAATCTACGGAACAGAGGCAAAAGCTTATAATAACGAGTTTGGAGCTGAGTTTGAAACGTACCAGACCGTTAAAAAGTCTGTTCCGGTGAAGAGTCCGAAGCTGTTTGAGCAGGAGATCGCAGACCTGAAGGATAAGGTTTCAGAGGCAGAGCAGAAACTGGCTCAGCTCCAGAACCAGGCATCGGTAAAGGATGAAGAGCTGAAAAAGGCAAAAGCAGAAGCCGAGGCAGCGAAAAAGGATCTGGCAGCTGTACAGACTGCAGCGAAAAAAATCACCATCAAGAGCCTCAAAAACAAAGGATCCAGAAAATGTATCGTATCTGTAAAGAAGATCAGTGGAGCAGAGGGATATCAGATTCAGTATTCCATGAAGAAAAACTTCCGTGCCAAAACAACAAAGGATACGAATAACAATCTCTATACATTGAAGAATCTGAAAAAAGGTAAGAGCTACTATGTGAGAGCGCGCGTTTATGCATCAGATTCCAGAGGAAATAAAGTATTTGGTGCATGGAGCAGTGCAAAAAAAGTGACAATTAAAAAGTAATCATCAGAGATGAAGGAAAGGCTGCCGGCTGCATTGCGACCGGCAGCTTTTCTGTTTACAATCCCCCCTTGACGTAACCTGTAAAATGCGTTATGTTAGTAGGCGTAAACATAGAAAGATTGTAACTGTTATAAAAGATTATATTTTCTCTTATTCAGAGTGGTGGAGATACAAAGGATCTGTGAAGCCACGGCAACCCCTGAAAGGAAGGTGCCAGCCTGAGCGAGTGATCGAACAATAAGAGGATTTACTTATCGACAAAGATGGGAAATCCGCTTAGAGAGCGGATTTTTTTACGGTCTGTTGAGCAATAGAAAAGCCCGGAAAGGGTGATTTTGCGAATGGATCTGGAACAGTTATCGGAAAGTTTATCTTTAGTGAATGAGAAAATATAGCCAACAGACAAAGGAGGATTTCATGGAGAAATTATTATTTACTTCGGAATCAGTTACCGAGGGACATCCGGATAAGATGTGTGACCAGATTTCAGATGCGATTCTGGATGCGCTGCTTGCACAGGATCCGATGAGCCGTGTGGCATGCGAGACAGCTACGACTACCGGTCTGGTACTGGTTATGGGTGAGATTACAACAAATGCTTATGTGGATATTCAGAAGATCGTGCGTGATACCGTAAGAGAGATCGGATATACCAGAGGGAAATACGGGTTTGATGCGGATACCTGTGGTGTGATCACAGCGATCGATGAGCAGTCTGCAGATATTGCCCTGGGTGTGGACAAGGCTCTGGAAGCAAAAGAGAATGAGATGTCCGACGAGGAGATCGAGGCGATCGGTGCCGGGGATCAGGGTATGATGTTCGGATATGCTGCGAATGAAACGGAAGAGTATATGCCATATCCGATCGCCCTGGCTCATAAGCTGGCGCTGCAGCTGACAAAGGTGCGTAAGGACGGCACGCTGACTTATTTACGTCCGGATGGAAAGACACAGGTAACGGTTGAGTATGATGAGAATGGGAAGCCGTCCAGACTGGATGCAGTCGTCCTTTCCACACAGCATGATCCGGATGTGACACAGGAACAGATCCATGCGGATATCAGGAAGTACGTGTTTGATGCGATCCTTCCGCAGGATATGGTGGATGAGAACACGAAGTTCTTTGTGAATCCGACGGGACGTTTCGTGATCGGCGGTCCTCACGGGGACAGCGGTCTGACCGGTCGCAAGATCATCGTGGATACCTACGGCGGATATGCAAGACATGGCGGCGGAGCCTTCTCCGGAAAGGACTGCACAAAGGTGGATCGTTCCGCAGCATATGCGGCACGTTATGTAGCGAAGAATCTCGTGGCGGCAGGACTTGCTGACAAGTGTGAGATCCAGCTTTCCTATGCGATCGGTGTGGCACAGCCTACCTCCATCATGGTCGATACCTTTGGAACAGGAAAGCTCTCCGATGAGAAGCTGACAGAGATCGTAAGAGAGAATTTCGACCTTCGTCCGGCCGGCATTATCAAAATGCTCGACCTGCGCAGACCGATCTACAAGCAGACGGCTGCCTACGGACATTTCGGACGCAATGACCTGGATCTTCCGTGGGAGAAACTGGACAGAGTGGAAGAACTGAAGAGATATCTGGCATAATATCAGATATAACAGACAGAAAGTTTTTAAAGTATACGGTCAGCAGGGGATCTCTGCTGACCGTATACTTTAAAAGGGCTGAACGGAATTTTCTGCTATTTCTATCAGCTCGCGTTCAGATTGGACTTCATTCGGATAGGGATAGGTTTTTGCACACTTCTCAAACCGGATCCGGATCTTTTCTGCTGAACCATGATCCTTTTCACAGAGCAGTACATACACATATTCTGTACGCAGCACAGGCAGGAAGCTTTTCATCTGCTTCATAAACTTCTTTTGCTTTCTGGTAAGCATAGTGTCAAGGATCTCTTTTCGATTCGCTGTAATCAGCTCAACATACATGCGGTCGCAGATTATCAGACTCCGGTGCAGATCAACCATTCCACTGTCGATATTCAGTATATGTTCCATCAGTGTGTCTGCTTCCTCAAACTGTTGTGCATCCATTAGACGATTGCAGGCCAATACTCCTGTAACAGTTACCATACCGTTTTGCATCGCTTCGTCGGATGGCACATCAAACCATTCATCCGGCATATCTTTCAGGCGGATACCTTTTGCAATCTGCTCATTGACTTTCAACTGTACCCAAAAGGAACGCATAGCCTCCGGATTCCGTACAAGTAAAAAAGCATTATATCCATCGTTGTTTACCGATCCCATCTGCATCGGTATGCCATTCATAATAGCAGAAATAAAGCCGAGCAAAGAAAAAGAAAGTGCCGTGGTCGAAAGAAAAGGTATGTCTGCAAATACAAAGAATAACCCCAGGAAAAGTAAAGCGGCAATGATGTTCATCAATGAACCTCCGAGATTATATAGAACAACCGGGAAGTTGCCGTCCATCAAATCAGGAGGAGCCATAAGGCACTGCCCGGCGGTTCCGGGTATGCTGAATCTTCTCAATTTCATTTTTCCGTCTTCCTTTATCCACATGAAACTTAAGATACGAAACGAAGTGAACGTATATCCGGAAAGCAGCCCGAAAATCAGGTGACCAGCTTCGTGGATAATAATATTCACAAATAAGGCGACATATATTATAAGCAATGTAACGATTATAGAGAGTATTTCTTCTTGAAACGATTTCTCGAAAACGCCTCTCTGATCTTCATACATAGCTATTAAAATACCAAAAAAGATACCTGTTAACACCATCAGCGCCATTGCCAGATATTTCTGCCAGGCGTTTTTCTTCTTTTTTTGTTTCTGATTCTGATTCATTTTTTGACCTCCGCTCAATGCTGACTGGTTCGGTTTTGAAGTCTTGCTAAATATATTGTAGGTGCTTTCTGTTATGATGTCAACATAATGCATCCTATCTGTGCATCACGAAGTGTGTTGCCGGTCACGGAGTGAACATTAACCTGAGAGGGGCTTTCCTGCTTTGTTTATAAAAAGTTAATGTGAAAGACTGTCATATCTATGGTATCATAAAGTTATCATAACTGTTCAGACCTGCGGGATGCAGATCTGTTGGCAGTTCTGTGCAGTTACCATAAATCGCAATTCGGAGGCAGAAGATGAAGTTAAGGACAAGGCTTACCATAGCTTTTTTTGTAATTATTTTTGTGCCTGTGTGCCTGGCGAGTCTGGCCTTTATCGGGTTTGGGAGCTATCAGATCAAATCGATGGAGGAGAGCTATGGCATCGAGGATCTGACGTATGAATCCTTTTCAAACTCGGTCCAGATGATCAGCCAGTCTACACAGAAGCTGTTTGAGAAGATGCAAAAGCAGGCCAGGGAGAATCCGGGCGTTTTTCTGGATACGGCCTATCTCGAAGGGCTGAATGATGAGCTGCGGTCACGGTATTCTTATCTGATCGTCCGCAGAGAGGATGCCCTGTACTACTCGGGAACCAGTGAGAATATTACGCTGCTCTTTCAGGAGCTTCCCGCATATGGGCAGTACAGCCAGACATCAGACAGTGGGGTCTACATCGGAAAGGATGTGAAAGCCTTTGTCAAGCGGGTAGACCTGAACTTTTCTGACGATACAAAGGGAAGTGCCTTTATCATCACGAGAGTGAGTGACATGGTGCCGCAGATCAAGTCCCTGTTCCGTGACATGTTCGTGGCAATCATTTTGATCTTGTGTTTCACAGCGCTTCTGCTCACTACCTGGATTTATGGCGGTATCATTACACCGCTGAAGAAGCTGAAAACGGCGACCCAGAACATCAAGGAAGGAAATCTGGACTTCGAGATGGATGTGGAAGGGGATGATGAGATCAGTGAGCTGTGCCGCGATTTTGAAGAAATGCGCCAGAGACTGAAGGAGACAGCAGCACAGAAGCTCGAATACGATAAGGAAAACAAAGAGCTGATCAGCAACATTTCCCATGATCTGAAGACACCGATCACGGCGGTAAAAGGATATGTGGAGGGGATCATGGACGGTGTGGCAGACACGCCGGAGAAGATGGACAAATATATCCGAACCATCTACAACAAGGCCAATGAAATGGACAGGCTGATCAATGAGCTGACCTTCTATTCCAAGATCGATACCAACAAAATCCCCTATACCTTCAGCAAGATCAATGTTTATGATTATTTCGGGGACTGCGTGGAGGAAGTGGGACTGGATCTGGAGGCGAAGGGTATCGAACTTTCTTATTTCAACTATGTGGACAGGGATACGCAGGTCATTGCCGATGCGGAGCAGATGAAGCGTGTCATCAACAATATTATCGGAAATTCCGTGAAATATCTGGACAAGCCCAAGGGCTATATCAGCATCCGGGTCAAGGATGTGGGTGACTTCATCCAGGTGGAGATCGAGGACAACGGAAAAGGAATCGCGGCGAAGGATCTTCCGCTGATCTTCGACCGGTTCTACCGCACGGATGCTTCCAGAAATTCGTCAAGAGGAGGCAGCGGAATCGGACTTTCCATCGTAAAGAAGATCGTAGAGGATCACGGCGGAAAAATATGGGCAAGCAGCAAATTAGGGGCGGGAACGATCATGTTCTTTGTCCTCAGAAAATATCAGGAGGTACCGATTAATGAGTAAGATACTGATCATTGAAGATGAAGAAAGCATTGCAGATCTGGAGAAGGATTATCTGGAGCTGAGCGGATTTGAAGTGGAGATTGAGAACCGGGGGGATGTGGGACTGAAGCGTGCGCTGGCAGAGGACTTTGATCTCTTTATCCTGGACCTGATGCTGCCGGAGATGGATGGCTTTGAAATCTGCAAGGAGATCCGGAACCACAAAAATACACCGATTCTGATGGTATCCGCAAAGAAGGATGATATCGACAAAATCAGAGGGCTGGGCCTTGGCGCCGATGACTATATGACAAAGCCCTTCAGTCCCAGCGAGATGGTGGCCCGTGTAAAGGCACATATGGCCAGATACGACCGTCTGGTAAGCACGAATGCACCGCAGAATGATGTGATTGAGATCCGCGGGATCAAGATCGACAAGACAGCCAGAAGAGTCTGGGTCAATGGTGAGGAGAAAACCTTTACCACAAAGGAATTCGACCTGCTCACCTTTCTGGCGCAGAACCCGAACCATGTATTTACAAAGGAAGAGCTGTTTTCAAAAATCTGGGATATGGAGTCCATCGGTGATATTGCCACTGTTACAGTACATATTAAGAAGATCCGTGAGAAGATCGAATTCAACACGGCAAAGCCTCAGTATATCGAGACCATCTGGGGAGTGGGGTATCGGTTTAAGGTGTGAAGATGTCTCCGTGCCGCACTTAACGGCACGAAAAGAAATGCCTCCAAACTCTGCGGGGCAGTGCAGTTTTTACCCAGAGTGCCGCAGCTATGCGGTGACGGGTATCGTTTACGGGAATCACATCACCATTGCAGATGATCTGCGTTACCATGCCGATCATCTGCTCTTTTTGTATACCGGGTTCGGACACGAACTGGTTGTCGCCGCGCATGGTGCAGCAGGAGCCTTTCACCTTAATGATGCGATGGAGCACGAAGGCACCGTTTGTGCGCTTATAGAGGACGATCTGATATTTCCTCAGACAGTCGGGAAGAGGAGAGAGTACCACCATATCACGTCCTGCGTGGATGGTCGGTTCCATACTCGTGCCTCTTGGATAAAATTTAAAGGTTCCGCCTTTTTCAAGAGTTTTGCGGATCAGCGGTTCACATTCATCTAATTTAAAAAATTCTTTTTTCATTCCTGCATCACGATCTCTTTCAAATGGTAGTTATGCTTTATGTTGGATTTACCTTAACATATGTATTTGTGTGTGTCAATCAGGAGGCGGTGAGCAACGGTAGAATCTGTTTACAAAAAAATACTTTTGTGTATAATAAGAAGAAGGTAACCGTTTAGAGCCCATACATGGATAAGAGGAGGATATACGAAAATGAAGATAAAAGGATCATACGTCCTGGATACGATAGGAAAAGAGACGATGGCAGTGCCACTGGATACGAGGGATGACAGGCAGGTGGGAATCGTGAAGCTCAACGGTGCAGGCGCCTTTCTGTGGGAGAGACTGCAGGAGGATACGACTGAGGAGAAGCTGATCGGAGAACTGACGGGAAATTATGATGTGGATCAGGAGACAGCGAAGCGGGATGTGCAGAATTTCCTGGCGAAGCTGGAAGCTAAGGGTATTCTGGAGAGATAAGGGATGAAGACAGAGAAAAACTATCTATTTGCAGATGTGCCGGTCACGATAGCGGCACAGTATCCTTTCCTTATACATATGTGTCAGGGGTATGAGACAGAAACTCCCGGTATACGGATCGAAGTGACGCCGGAAGAGATCGAACGGGAGCATACGGACTCGGGGACAGAGTTCTCAAAGGGGTATCTGGAAAGTCTGGCTGTCTACCGCAAGATCTGCGAGGAGATGATTTCACATGATACCTTCCTGTTTCATGGTTCGGCGGTGGAGGTAGACGGACAGGCCTATATCTTTACAGCGCCGAGCGGTACGGGAAAGTCTACGCATGTGCGTCTGTGGAAGGAGCGCTTCGGAGAACGCGCAGTGGTGATCAACGATGACAAGCCCCTTCTTCAGGTCAGAGAGGATGCGGTCTATGTCTGCGGTACACCGTGGAGCGGAAAAGATGCTCTGAATACCAACCGGAAGGCACCCATCGGGGGCATCTGCCTGCTGGAGAGAGGAACCACGAACCGTGTAGAGCCGATCAGCCCCGCGGACGGATATCCGGCTCTCTACCGCCAGACATACCGCCCTGAGGATCGGGTAAAGCTGATAAAGACGCTGGGACTGCTGGGGCAGGTGGTGAAGAGGATTCCGCTGTACCGTATGCAGTGCGATATCTCCCAGGATGCGGTGACAGCAGCATGGGAGGCTATGAGCGGCAGAGCATAAGGACAGAACAATCCGTCTGCGCAGAAGAACAGATGCAGACGGAAAAAGACAGAACAATCCGTCTGCGCAGAAGAACAGATGCAAACGGAAAAAGACAGATAAAACCGTCTGCGCAGAAGAACAGATGCAGCCGGGAAGGAAAGGAAAGCTACATGGCACAGATGCAACAAAATGAAACATGGACAACGGTTATCGTCCCGGAGGCGCGGCTCGGGAAAAAGGACTTTCAGGAGCTGTGGCAGTACCGGGAACTGATCAGAATGTTTGTAAAACGTGATTTTGTCACCAGATATGCCCAGACAGCACTGGGGCCTCTGTGGTATATTCTGACAGCCATTCTGTCTTCGTCCGTACTGACGGTGGTGTTCGGCCGGATCGCAGGGATTTCTACGGACGGGGCGCCACAGTTCTTATTCTATATGTCCGGGAATATTCTGTGGAGCTGCTTCTCGGGCTGTGTCTCCGAAGTGTCCTCTACGTTTACATCGAATGCGAGACTGATGGGGAAGGTGTATTTCCCCAGGCTGTGTGTACCCATGGCGGCGGTACTGTCCAGGCAGATCCAGTTCCTGGTTCAGTTCGCCGTGTTCTTTGTATGTTACCTGTGGGGGACGTGGGGCGGAGCAGTGCCGGTTTTCCGGCTGTCCATGCTCCTTACGCCGCTGCTCATGCTTCAGGTCATGGCCCTGGCTCTTGGGTGCGGGATCATCATCGCATCTCTGACGACACGCTACCGTGACCTGGGCGTGCTGGTGACCTTCGGACTGCAGCTCTGGATGTATGCCACACCTGTGGTTTATCCGGCATCACAGATACCGGGCGGACTGCAGTGGCTCATGATGCTGAACCCGATGGCGCCGGTGGTCGAGACCTTCCGGTGGATCTGGCTGGGGACAGGACAGGTGACATTTTTGCAGGCGGGGACGGGTCTTGGCATTACCATACTGATACTGGCTGTGGGACTGGTCATCTTCCAGAAGGCGCAGCGTTCTTTCATGGATACGATATAGGAGGCGGCAGATGGAAAGAGAAGTTGTCATACGTATGGAAGGCGTGGGAAAGAGCTATCATCTGGGAAAAATCGGGGGAAATACGCTCCAGTCACAGCTTCAGAGCTGGTGGGCGCTGAAGAGGGGAAAGGAGGATCCCAACCGGAAGATCTGGCAGAAGGACAGTACAGCGGGAACGTTCGAAGCACTGAAGGAGATCAGCTGCGAGATTCGCAAAGGCGAACGGGTGGGCATCATCGGGCGCAACGGTGCAGGGAAATCGACCATGCTGAAGCTCATATCCAGGGTGACTGCCCCGGCAGCGGGAAGGATCTGCATCCGGGGAAGGATCTCCAGTATGCTGGAGGTAGGGACGGGATTTCACGGAGAGCTGACCGGCAGGGAGAACATCTATCTGAATGGAGCGATCCTGGGGATGCAGCAGCGGGAGGTGGAGCAGAAGATCGGGGATATCATCGCCTTTTCTGAATGTGAGAAATTTATCGACACCCCGGTCAAGAGATATTCCTCAGGGATGTATGTGAAGCTGGCATTTGCAGTGGCTGCCTACCTGGAGGCGGATATTTTCCTGATGGATGAGGTCCTGGCGGTGGGAGATATGATGTTTCAGAAGAAGTGTCTGCGGAAAATGAAGGAAATTTCCGAGGATGGACAAAAAACGATCCTCTATGTCAGCCACAATATGCAGACCATCCGGGAACTGTGCGACAGAACCATCGTACTGGCAGACGGAAGGATCATTCATGACGGAGATGTGGATGAGGGCATCCGGATCTATATGCAGGATATACTGGAGATAAAGAATGTCTATGAATTTCCTGAAACAGTACCGTACCGGTTGTCTACCGGGAATGTGAGGATCCGAAGGATCGAGATGCCGCAGCCGGTTCTGGGAGGAGAGGAGCGCTTCCTTTCGATGCGCGTGTTCCTGACGGCACAGCGGAGGATTACCGGGCTGCATATGCGGTTTACGGTACATGATGCGGAGGATGCGGTGACGGGAACAGGTATTTCGCAGCGGTTCGCCGGGGAGACTGGAGAAGAGCAGGTGATCTGCTTTACCTTTGATACAGCAGAGCTTGTGGAGGGAGAATACTCGGCGGATATCGTGATCGTGGAACCCCAGGGTGAGAACCAGATCCGGCATGCCTGTCTGGAACGGGCGGTTGCATTCCGCATAGAGAGACGTGACCGTCTGTATCACGTGGGATGGAATGGAAGAAACTGGGGAAATGTAAGGTTTCCGGATCTGACCGTGAGGGAGGGGGAAGCTCATCGGATATAGCAATAAAAGCATTTATTTCTTCAAAGAGAGGTTAAAATGAGAGGTTAAAATTAGCGAGATTTAACAAAAATGGTGTTGATTACTACAAAAGTATGGGAAAAGGTTGAAAATGACGATGGAACGTCTTATAATGCCAGAGAGGAGGCAATGTGACATATGATAGATTTTCATACGCATATCCTGCCAGAGATGGATGACGGAAGCCGGAATCTGGAGCAGACACGCAGAATGCTGCAGATGGAGTATCGTCAGGGGGTCCGCAAGGTCGTAGTGACACCGCATTTCTATGCGGAACAGGACTTTCCAGAGGAATTTCTTAAGAGGCGTTCTGACCGGATGACCCGGATGAGGGAGCTGCTGTCTGAGGAAGAAGAGATTTCCGGGCTGCAGATCCGTGCAGGCGCCGAGGTCTATTATTTTAACGGCATGTCAGAGGCATCCATGCTTCCTGAGCTTTGTGTGGAGGGCACTTCTGTTCTTCTTCTGGAGATGCCGTTCAGGCAGTGGGATAAGAGCGTATACCGTGAAGTGGAGAAGATCATCGAGAAGCGGAAGCTGACGGTGGTTCTGGCACATATTGAACGGTACTATGGCTATCAGAAAAGCAAAGATGTCTGGAATCATATGTTTGAGCTTCCTGTGTATGCACAGATGAATGCAGAAGCATTTCTGACCTGGGGGAAACGTCATACGGCGATGAAGCTTTTGAAAAAGGGCTATGCCGTGGTTCTCGGGAGTGATTGCCATGACACAGAGAAACGGCCGCCGAATCTTGGGAGTGCAAGAGAGGAGATACGGAAGAAAGCTGGAGAAGAGATACTGGAACAGATTGACAGGACTGGAAAGCGAGTGTTTGGTTAGATGAAAAAGCTGAATCAGATGAAAGCGATCGGAACAGGGATCGCACTTGTATGTTTTTTGTGCCTGCTGTACTTTGTGCTCCGGAAGGGAGAGCTTGCATGGGGGGCTGCTATGGCAGGAGAGCATGCAGAAACCGGTGCTTCGAAGGAGATGCAGAGACTCCTGTGGAAGGAACTTTCCCTGGATGGAAAGAAATACCGGTATTCCAGTGATTACGAAACGTATCTGTTTATCGGAACAGATGCCAGTGGAAATGAGGAGGCAGAAGGGGAGGAGTATACCGGTGATATGGCGGACTTTCTTCTTCTTGCGGCAGTGAACCGCACAGAACGGACCTATACCTTACTGCAGCTGAACAGGGATACGATCACAGAGATTTCCATGATCGGGAAGGACGGAAAGGGAGAGGCGAGTGCTGATATGCAGCTCTGTACGGCACACTGGTTCGGAGGTACGCAGCAGGAAAGCTGTGAGAACACAGTGAAAGCAGTGTCGGATATGCTGGGCGGTATCGCGATCGATGGCTATTACTCGATGAGCATGGAGGAGCTGCCGGCTCTGAATCATGCGGCAGGCGGTGTTACCGTTACGATAGAAAGTGATTTCTCTGACATTGATCCGTCCATGAAGATGGGAGAGACGATCACACTCACCGACGAACAGGCATACACATTTGTCCGCAGCCGGTACGGGGTAGATGACGAAGAGAATGTTTCCCGTATGGCGAGACAGCGGCAGTATATGGAAGCGCTGCTTCAAAAGATCAGAGAGAAGACAGAAGAGGATCCCGGATTTGCCCTTCGCATTTATGAGGAGCTGTCACAGAAGTCTGTCACGAATGTGAGCGGCGGACGGATCACGGATCTTCTGGCCGAGATGGCAGGGGCCGAGGGCGGCGGAATCCTTCAGCTTGAAGGAGAGAGCAGGACAGGACAGAAGCTGGGAGACGGCATCGAACATGCCGAATTCTATTTAGATAAAAAAGCCATTGTAAAAACATTGGAAAAAATGTATAATATGATAGAAAAACAGTAACTGATCAGGCAGAGAAGGCACGGAAGGCAGACGGGTCTGCGATCTGCCGATGCTGATCGTTACATAAAGAGAATAAATACAGAGAGGAAAAAAACCGATGGTTCAGAACAGGGAGAATATACAGACGGATGATCAGGAGGAAATTGACCTGGGGGAGCTGCTGCTTTATTTTAAGAAGAAGCTGGTTCTTATTATAGCAGTTTTTGTGATCGGCATGGTCGGGGCAGGACTCTTTACCCGTTTTCTGATCACTCCGAAGTATACGGCCACTGCGAAGCTGTATGTAGTGTCCGCCTCAGGAAAAAGTGTAGTCAATCTGGATGATCTGCGTCTGGGTACGACATTATCGACCGATTACAAGGAGCTGCTGATGGCCCGCCCGATCTTTACAGAGATCATCGAGGAACTGGGACTGGAGTATACATATGGACAGCTTAAGAGTATGGTTTCCATCGAAGGTGTAGGTGATACGCGAATCCTGGCGATCACGGTGGTGAGCACGAAGCCGAAGGAGGCGATGGATATCGCAAACGCCCTGACGGACAAGGCGATCACCTATCTGCCGAAGCTGATGGGCATCACACCGCCGAATATCTCAGAGGACGCGATAGAGCCTGCGATGCCGAGTTCACCGAATCTGGCAAAGAATGCGATGCTGGGAGGGATCCTGGCGGCGATTGTCCTGATGGGTATTCTGACGGTACTGTTCCTTAAGGATGATACCGTAAAGACTTCAGAGGATGTAGAAAAACTGATCGGCGTGGTTCCGCTTACCGTGATACCGGAGAACAGTGACCAGAGCAGGAAAGTACGCCGCAGAAAGGAACGATGATATGAGAAAATTGCTGATAAAGGATGTACCCGCGCTTTCTTATGCGACAGAGGAAGCGATCAACAGGCTGAGGGTTAATCTGAATTTTCTGGGAAATGATATCAGAAAGATCATGATCATCAGCTCCAGTGAAAATGAAGGAAAGAGCTTCGTGGCGATGCATCTGTGGCGCCAGATGGCCGAATCGGGAACACACAGTATCCTGGTGGATGTCGACCTGAGGAAGTCTGTCATGGCGCAGAAATATCAGATGGAGCCGGCGGACGGAGGAGAGATCCGGGGCACATCACATGTACTGGCAGATGCGGCACCGCTTGAGAAGGCGGTGTTCCACACAGAGCTCGAGCAGGGGGATATTCTCCCGAACACGGAGAATGTGGTGAATCCGACGATGCTCCTGGAAGGAAAGTATTTCCAGGACATGCTGGAGGAGATGGCGAAGGAATACCGCTATGTGTTCCTTGACACACCGCCGCTGGATCTGGTATCAGACGGAGAGAAGATCGGCTCCATGTGTGACGGCGCCATCCTGGTCGTGCGAAGCGGCTTCACATCCAGAAGCCTGGTGAGAAATTCCATACAGCTGCTCGAAAGAGCCGGATGTCCGCTGCTCGGTATCGTGCTGAACCGCGCAGGAGAGGGGAAGAAGGATTATTACTATGGAAAGAAGGAAGGGTGACCTGTCCGTATTTCCGGTGACCTCATTTATTCTGAGTATCTCAGAGTACAGGAAACTGTCTCTGATTTACTGCGCAGACTGACAGCCTGCGTATATATTATATTCTTACGAAAGGAGGAGAAAGAAAATGAGAAAGACAATGAAGAGAGTTATCGCATGTGCATTAGCAGCAGCTTTATCTCTCGGAACAGCGCTTACTTCTATGGCTGCAACACCAAGCCCGGTAGTACCGAAGGAGCCGGAGAAACAGGTGAATGTAGGCTCTGATGATAAGTTCTACAAGGTTAATACTGAAACATCAGGTGAGCTTGCGATCGTTGCGTCAAAGACAGTCAAAAAAGCGAAAAAGACTGTACCTGCAAAGATTTCTGTAGGCGGTGTCAAGTACACAGTTACGGCAGTTGCACCAAATGCGTTCAAGACATGGTCAAAGGTTAAGACGCTTATCCTTCCGAACACTGTTAAGACGATCAAGGCGAAAGCTTTTACAGGCTGTAAGTCTTTAAAGACAATCGTTCTGAAGAACAAGAAGGCTGCCAAGGTAGCTAAGAATTCCTTCAAGGGTCTGAACACAAAGAAGATGAGCATCAAGGTTAAGGCTAAGATGACCGCGAAAGAATATAAGAAGCTCCAGACCAACCTTAGAAAAGCCGGATTCAAGGGCAAGATTTCTAAATAAGGACTGTGCGCATTTCAATGGGTAATTGCAAAAGGGAGAATGATTTCTCCCTTTTTATAAACACTTTTCCCCGTGGTAAAAATGTTTATAAAAAGGGATGGAAACAGAGAAATAAACAGGAGAAGTACATGATGGATAAAAGGATGGAAAACAGCAGATTTACGATGATGCACTGGCAGAAGATCAGTGTATACCTGATGGTGTACGATATGATCGCTGTCGAGGCGGCTTATTTGCTTTCCTTATGGGTCCGTTTTGACTGCCGCTTTCAGGCAATACCGGATGAGTACCTGCAGGCACATCTTCTGTTTGCCCCGATTTATGTGATTGTCTGTGTGGCTGTATTCTGGATGCTCCGCCTGTATCAGAGTATCTGGCGGTTTGCCAGCTATACGGAGCTGTCACGTGTGACAGCAGCTACTGTCATTACCGGATTCTTCCATGCGGTGGCGATCTCACTGCTGTTTCGGCGGATGCCTATGTCGTACTATCTGTTTGGAGTGCTTCTGCAGTTTCTTTTCGTGCTGGGGATCCGTTTTTCCTACCGGTTCGTCCTTCTGGAGAGGAAAAGGGCGAATGTGTCAGACGGAAGTACCAGGGGACGTGTGATGCTGATCGGCGCCGGAGCCGCCGGGCGTGTACTACTGCGGGATATACAGAAATCAGGAGAGCTGAATGAAGAGGTCGTCTGTATCATCGATGACAATCCGAACAAGTGGAACCGCTTTATTGACGGTGTGCCGGTAGCCGGAGGCCGTGATTCCATCCTGCTCAATGTGGAAAAGTACAAGGTCGATAAGATCTATGTGGCAATACCAAGTGCTTCTGCAGAGCAGAAAAGAGACATCCTGAACATCTGTAAGGAGACAGAGTGTGAACTGAAGAATATGCCGGGGATCTACCAGCTGGCCAGCGGGGAAGTCAGTGTCAGTGTCATGAAAGAGGTGGCCATCGAAGATCTGCTGGGACGTGACCAGATTCAGGTCAACATGAAGGAGATCTTCCGGAACCTGCAGGGAAAGGTTATCCTGGTCACGGGAGGGGGAGGCTCCATCGGCAGCGAGCTCTGCAGGCAGATCGCCGGACACCATCCGAAGCAGCTCATCATTTTCGATGTGTATGAGAACAACGCCTACGATATCCAGCAGGAGCTAAGGAGGGACTATCCCTGGCTGGATCTGGTGGTCCTGATCGGGTCTGTGCGTGACAGCCGCAGGATCCATTCGGTGTTTCAGAAATATCATCCGGATATCTGTTATCATGCAGCAGCGCATAAGCATGTGCCGCTGATGGAGGACAGCCCGTGTGAATCGATTAAGAACAATGTACTGGGTACCTACAAGACCGCCTATGCAGCCCTGAAGAGCGGATGTGAGCGATTCGTACTCATCAGTACAGACAAGGCGGTAAATCCTACGAACATCATGGGCGCCAGCAAGCGTCTGTGCGAAATGGTGATCCAGTGCATGGATGCAGTCAGCAGAAGCGGAAGGGAAGAGCTGCTGGCGCCTATGCATACTCATTTTCTTATACCGTTTGAGATAGGGAAGAACAGTGGGAGAGTGCGGACCGAGTTCGTGGCAGTGCGCTTTGGAAATGTACTGGGAAGCAATGGTTCTGTCATTCCGCTGTTTAAGAAGCAGATCGAAAAGGGGGGGCCTGTGACAGTCACCCATCCTGATATTATCCGTTACTTCATGACCATACCCGAGGCAGTGAGCCTGGTGCTTCAGGCAGGGTGCTATGCAAAGGGCGGAGAGATCTTTGTCCTGGATATGGGATCACCGGTAAAGATCGATACCCTGGCGAGAAACCTGATCCGCCTTTCCGGATACAAGCCGGATGTGGATATTCAGGTGGAATATACAGGACTTCGTCCGGGCGAGAAGCTGTATGAAGAGAAGCTGATGGCGGAGGAAGGGTTGAAGACCACGCCGAACCATCTGATTCATATCGGCTGCCCGATTCCTTTTGATGAAGAGAAGTTCTTAGAGGAGCTGGCGGTGCTGGCGGAGGCCTGCTATGAGAACCGGGAGGACAGCATCCGGGAGATGGTAGAAGGCATCGTGCCGACTTATCATCCGGCAGGGGAGCATGGAAGTACCCGGAAGGGTGACGCGTATGAAGAACTGATGAAAGAGGTTGCTGCGGCACAGGAATGAGCAGAAATAGAGGATAATAAAATGGAATTGAAAGCATTCGAAAAAAAATATGGCTCTCTTCCCCGACGATGCACGGAGAAGAACTGCAGTATATAAAGGAAGCATATGAGACAAACTGGATGTCCACGATAGGAGCGAATATCAATGAGGTCGAACGTCTGACCTGTGAAAAGACAGGGTGCAACCATGCGGTTGCGCTTTCTGCAGGTACAGCAGCGATTCATATGGCTGTCAGGCTGGCAGGGGTAAAGCCAGGAGACAGAGTGATAGCTGTATAATAGGGACAACCAAGAAAAAGCCTTGAATTTACAAGGGTTTTCGGCTCTAAGTCAGTCCCGTTATTTGAAATTTTCTACGGAAACTGGAGTAGATCAGAGAATCCGAGAGGTGAAGATGACTTCTTGGATACTCATGAATTGCCCCACAATCCAGAGTAGAAAATCTAGTAAGGAGGAAGTGACTTAGCTCACACGCCATGTCTGGCGGTAGGCTAATTGTCGTTCATGTAAGAATCTTCAGGCAGTTTGTATCGAAAAAGTTGAGAGAAGAAAATGATGATCAATTATCAAGAAAACTTTGGATGACAATAGCGGATTCTATATTAAAAGAGAGAGTTGTTATGAAAGGAGCCACTTGTGGTATCTTGATTGAGACAACAATTCAGATGACAATGTAATCAATCACAAATGCAGAATATGTAGCTATTGATGATAACAATATTACAATCACCGGTTATGCAATGGTAACAGAGGGAATGTCTACGATCCCTACAGATGCGTGGAATGAATGTAAAACGATAGGGAATATTCATTAGTCCCTAATCATCAATCGAATGGTGGGAAAAACGGTGAATTTTATAATGCATAGTGTACAATAAATTTTGGTACATAACCATAAAACTTATATAAAATAGCTATAAAAATCACCCTTATTATCGACTTCAGTTCCTAATTAGGAGTCGACCGTACTCGCTCTCATTTTTCTGGATTTTTGGTGTGGAGGATGAGCACAGGGAGACGAAAGTTGATAGGGGACTTAGTGAACAAGTGACACAGAATATAGTAGAAGACAACGATGCGAACACAAGATATAGTAGATAAGGAACATAAGGTGTGAAGTGGAGCGGTTTTGAAGTTTTAATGATGTGGTCAGTAGATGACCAGATGGTTAAAGCTCCAAAAAAGTGGATAGAGTCCACGAGGAGCTGTCCGGGGAAACTCGGAAAAAGTCACATTATATGTGTGGGAGAGAAAAGATAAACACAAAAATACGAGGAGCAGGAAAGTAATATGTTCAAAAGAAAAGGTGAGTTTAAACCGTTTGAGTCCAAGGTGTGGTTGTCATCACCTACAATGCATGGTGAAGAATTAAAGTACATTACCGAAGCGTATGAGACTAATTGGATGTCCACAGTTGGTAAGAACATAAATGAAGTTGAGAAGATAGCTGCTGAGAAGGCAGAGGTGAAGTACGCTGTTGGTTTGAGTTGCTGTACCGCTGCTCTGCATTTATGTTGCAAGCTGGCTGGTGAAAGGCTTTATGGGAAACCGGCGATTTCTCATGGTGTACTGGAAGGGAAGAAAGTTTTCTGCTCTGACATGACCTTTGATGCTACGTTGAACCCGGTGGTTTATGAAGGTGGTATTCCTGTGTTTATCGACACCGAAGCTAATTCTTGGAACATGGATCCTGTGGCACTGGAAAAGGCTTTTGAGTTGTACCCCGAAGTTAAACTCGTGGTATCAGCAGAGTTGTATGGATTTCCGGGTCGTATGGATGAAATCAAGAGAATCTGCGAAAAGCATGGAGCACTTCTTATTGAGGATGCTGCAGAAGCCATGGGTGCGACTATCGATGGTAAGCAGTGTGGTAGTTTCGGTGACTACAGTGCGATTTCTTACAACGGCAACAAGATTATCACAGGTTCAGCTGGTGGTTGTTTGCTGACGAATAATATTGAGGATGCGAACAAAGCAAGAAAATGGTCTACACAGGCACGCGAGAATGCTGCTTGGTATCAGCACGAAGAGGTTGGATACAACTACAGGATGAGCAATGTTATTGCCGGAGTGGTGAGAGGACAGTATAGATATCTTGAAGAGCATATTAGAAAGAAAAGAGAAGTTTACAAGAGATACAGAGAGGGTTTGAAAGGACTGCAGGTTAAGATGAATCCGATTACAGAGGGAACGGAACCGAATTACTGGTTGAGTGCTTTGATTATTGACGAAGATGCGATGTGTAAGCAGGTAAGAGGGGAAACTGAAACTCTGTATGTAGGAGAGAGTGGAAAGAGCTGTCCGACTGAGATTCTGGAAGCAATCAGTTCTATCAATGCTGAAGGAAGGCCGATATGGAAACCGATGCACATGCAACCTATGTACAGAATGCATGAGTGTATTGGCCGTGATGGCAGTATCAGATGCCGGACGAATGCTTACATAGAAGGATCAGTTATTGATGTTGGAGCGGATATCTTTGCTCGTGGTGTTTGCCTGCCGTCTGATAATAAGATGACTGCTGAGGAGCAGAAGCAGATTATTGAAGTTATTAGGGCTTGTTTTGAGTGATAGATGGAGTTGAGCAATAGACCAGTTTGAGTAAGAAATAAATGTGGGAGAACTACATATATGTGGAAAGAACTAGACAAGAAATACGGTGTTCGCAGAGGTTTATATGAGAGAGTGTTTAAAAGAGTAATGGATTTTACCTTGACACTTATTGGATTTATCGTCATCTTTCCTGTTTTTTTAATTCTGTGCATATTAGTTAGAACAAAACTGGGTAGCCCAATCTTCTTTAAGCAGAAGAGGTGTGGTAAGGATGAGAAAACCTTCGAGATGATTAAATTTCGAACAATGACAGATGCTCGTGATGAGAATGGAGAGTTGTTGCCAGATACTGAGCGTTTCACTAAGTTTGGAAACTTCATGAGAAATTCTAGCCTTGATGAACTCCCTGAACTCTTAAATGTTCTGAAGGGTGATATGAGCTTGATAGGCCCTCGTCCGTTGTATCCGTTCTATCTTCCTTATTATACAGAAGAAGAAAGTCTACGCCATTCTGTAAGAGGTGGCATCACAGGTTTGGCACAGATAAATGGTAGAGCTTTACTGCGATGGAATCAGCGATTTGCAAAAGATGTAGAGTATGTTCGTAATGTGACCTTTATCGGTGATATTAAGATTTTGTGGATGACATTTTTTAAGGTGTTTAAGCAGGACGATATTGGCATTCCAAGTGTTACTGAGGAGGGTGGACTTCACATTATCCGAGAAGTTCAGAGGCCTGAGTATTTAGAGAAGTTTGAGAATGATCCGAATATGCCGAAATTCGTGCAGGGGGGAAATAAGTAATGAACAACAGATTAGTGATTTTAGGAACAAATGAATATCAGAATCCATTAATTGTAAGAGCGAAAGAGCTTGGGTATGAGACACATGTGTTTGGTTGGAAGACTGGTGCAATTGGTGAAACAACTGCTGATGTTTATCACAATGTGAATATCATGGATTATGAAACCCTTTGGGAAGAAGTACAGAAAATTAATCCCTGTGGAGTAGCTTCTATTGCATCTGAATTAGCAATGCATCCGATGAATTATCTGTTGCGCAAAATGGGAATTCCATGTAATAGTATCGAAACAGAAACTATTGCGACAAATAAATATTTGATGCGTTGTGCAATGAGAGATGGTGGTGTAGATGGACCTCGTTTTACATTAGTTGAAGAAGGATTCAACAAGAGTTGTCTTTCTGAATTTGAATATCCTTTAATTATTAAGCCAGTTGACTTGAGTTCAAGCAGAGGTGTAATGAAGATTAACACGGAAGAAGAACTTGATGCTGCAATTGAATATGCTATGGGATGGTCAAAAACAAAACAATGCATTCTTGAAGAGTTTGTTGAAGGACCTGAGTACAGTGGAGAGAGTATTGCTTACGAAGGAGATTATAAACTCTTAGTTGTAACGGAAAAATCAACAACAGGTGCGCCTCACTTTGTTGAGAGAGGACACAAACAGCCGGCAAATCTTTCGCCAGAGATGTTCAAGAAGGTGGAGGAAACCCTGTATAAAGCATTTGCATCCATGGGCATTAAATATGGTGCTGTTCACCCTGAGTTTAGAATTACTAAAGAGGGACGTATCTGTTTCATGGAGATTGGTGCAAGAATGGGCGGCGACTGTATCGGATCAGATTTGGTTCCGATTTCCAGCGGTTATGATTATATGGGTATGGTAATTTCTTGTGGATGTGGGAATGCTCCGAGCTTTGAGAAAATTAGAGAACCAAAAGAAGCTAGAATTAAGTACATCATTACAAAAGAAGATTATGATGAGTATCAGAAAATTCAGCGGGAGACACCAGAGATTATTATTCGACATAGTGATATTGGTGAGATTTCAGACAATCCTATCCTGAAGAGTGCGGATAGAGCTGGGTATTACATTACTGCAATTTAATTAATAAGAATGTGAGAAAGAATGATGAGTAAAACAATTTTGGTAACAGGTATTGGTGGACTGACACCACGCTCTATTACAACTATTATTAGAGAAAATCATCCAGATTATAGAATCATCGGCTGCGATGTTGAGAAGAAAGCTATGGGATTCTTCATGAAGACAAAAGATGGAAAGAATCTTGTAGATGAATACTATATTTGCCCTCGTTGTGATAATCCGGAATATTTTCCTTGGATTGAAAGGCTTATAGCAGAAAGATGTGTTGATTACGCTTTTGTTCAGCCAGAGGCTGAGATTGTTGAGTGGGGAGGATTCTACGAAAAAAATGGAAAGTTTCCGTGTCCTGTTTTCATGGGATGCAAGCTTCTGTCCGAGTCCTTGAGAGATAAGTCCATTATGGCTGATCTCCTTAAGGGTACAGATTACATTCCGAAGACAATCAAGGTTACTCAGGAGAATCCCCGTTTTGAGGATGTTGAAAACGAAATCGGATTTCCTTGCTGGATTCGTGCAACAGAAGGAACCGGTGGACTGGGGTCTTTGCGGTTAGATGACATCAGCAGTTATAAGAGTTGGCTATTTATTAATGCAAAGATTCCTGAATTTACTGTAAGCGAATTCCTCACCGGTCGTCATCTTGCAAATGAGATGCTTTACTACAATGGTGAATATGTGAAGGGTGCTTCTCTTGAATGTGCTGAGTATGTTATGGCCAATACAGCGCCTTCTCATGTTACCGGTAATACACACTTCGGTCGTTTCCTTAATGAAGACAGGATCAATGAGTTCTGTGATAGCTGCATTAAATATTTGGAGAAGAAGCTTGGCGTGCCTGCTCACGGTATTCTTTCTTTTGACTTAAAAGAAGATAAAGATGGAAATATGAAGGTTACTGAGGTGAATATCCGTCATATGGCGTATGCAGGTGTTATGGCACATGTGGGCTTTGATCTTATCGAGGACACAATTAAAATTTTGGAAGATGGAAATGCTGATCGTGTTGAAAGAGATCAGTACCACCATTATGAGAAACCATATATTTTCCTTCGTGATGTCGATGTTGAACCGATCATCCTTGAAGGTGAAGAAATATTTGAATTTGGAAGTGGATATTAGTAAATGGAGAGAATATATTATGAAAACAAACTTACGTGAGATTGTGTTTTGGATTGTTGATGGATTACGGGGTGGAAAAATTAGAAAGCCTTATAAAGATATTAAAAGAATAATGAGTCTTCCGAAGGAGCAACTAATAATAGAGCAGCAGCATTATTTAGATAAGTTGATTCGACATGCAAAATCGACAACAAGTTATTATAGAATGTCTTTGTCAGGAAAAGAAAAAATAGAAGATTTTCCAGTGATTAATAAGAATATTATTAAAGATAATTATCAAGAAATGCAATCTAGAGCTTATAAAGGAAAAAAATTGCATTATATGACGACCTCTGGATCGACGGGAACACCTTTTACAATGATGCAAGATATGGGTAAAAGATATCGTGTGTTAGCAGAATTAATTTATTTTAATAAATTTGTGGGTAACAATGTCGGAGATAAATTTATTTATTTTCGTGTCTGGACCGAAAAAAACAAAAATTCAAAATTAGCGCAAATTGCTAAAAATATGATTCCGGTAGATATATTACATTTTACAGATGATACATTTGAGGGTATTAGACAATTATTAAAAAAGAATTCTAAGATTTCAGCTGCGATAGGGTATGTATCCACATATGAGTATTTGGTTAGATATTTAGAAAAATGTGGTGATTCTAAAGATATGTTCAATATAAAAACACTTATTACTGGTTCGGAAATACAGACTCCGGAAATTCGAAATAGATTGAGAGACATGTTTGGGTGTACAGTTGTATCTAGATATTCAAATGAAGAAAATGGAGTGTTAGCCCATCAGTGTATAGAGCACGAAGAATTTCATGTTAATTCTGCAAATTATATAATTGAAATATTAAAGATGGATTCGGATGAACAAGCTGACGTTGGTGAATTGGGAAGAGTAGTTGTTACAGATTTATTTAATTATGCATTTCCAATTATAAGATATGACACCGGGGATTTGGCTATTCGATGCGAAAAATCTTTGTGTGGTATTGGTACAGATATAATTACTAATATTCAAGGCAGAAAAGTGGATGTTATTTATGATACGAAAGGTAACGCATTAACACCTCATACATGGAGTGTGTATATGTGGAAATATGATAAATTATCGCAATATCAATTTATTCAAGATGACGCAAAGGACTATTTATTAAAATTAAATTGTGATAAAGAATTATATGATCCAGAAGAAATTAGGAATTATATGAAGAATATACTTGGAGATGATGCAAATATACAAATTGAATTTGTAAATGAAATACCGCATCTTAATTCAGGAAAGTTCAAGAAAACAATATGTAATTATAAAAGAAATGTGTAATATGAGGTTGTTATAAATGATAGTGATTGGAGATATTTCATGCCCAAATCCAGTATTGGCAAAATGTTTTCAGAAAGACATTATTAAAAGCGGTATTTTTGAAAAACAAGCTATTTTGTGTAATTTGGAAGGATTAATTAGAAATGATGAACCGTATTCGGATAGTAAGTTATTTAATTGCGAAGAGGTATTAAATTCATTTGATCCGGAGAGAACAGTTTTTTCAATAGCAAATAATCATACATATGATTATCCTGAACTGATTGAAAGCACAGTACAAATTTTGGAAAAAAAAGGATATGGATGTGTTGGAAGATATACTAAGGGCTTGATTGAGCCTTGTATTTTAGAGAGTGGTAATACTACCTATGCGATATTTGCACATTGCTGGAAAATGTATACACGTACTAATAAAAATACTATTAACAATGAAAAAATTGTTGATTGTGCATATGAAGCGTTCTTTGACGAGGTTATTAGGTATACAGTACAACATAGGGAGCAACGAGTAATATGTTATTTTCATTGGAATTATGACATGGAGATATTACCTTTTCCAATGCATAGAACATTAAGTAAGGATTTAATAGATCATGGAGTATTTGCAGTTATAGGAAATCATTCTCATGTTACTCAAGGTGGAGAATTATATAAAGGTGCACCAATTATATATGGTTTAGGAAACTTTTATATGCCATCTAAATTGTACTTTGACGGTAAACTTACATTTCCAGAAATATCAAAAAAGGCAATGGCATTTGAAATTGACGATAATACAGGCGAGTTTAAATGTCATTGGTTTGTTACAGATGGAGCAGATTATACAGTAAACAAAATTTCTTCTGAATCATTTATTGAAGGAAAAATCATTAATAGTGAATCACCATATCGTAATATGAATGACAAAGATTATAAAGTTTATTTCAAAAAAAACAGAAAAAAAGGTTTTTTGGTTCCTGTTTTTGATAGATATAAGGGAAGTAGATTTGCTTTGAAGGAAAAAATTGGAATTGCAAGAATTAAATTAATCAAGTTGATTAAGGACTAAAAGGTTATAATATTATGAAAGTCATTTTTTTATCAATTAGTTATTCTGAAAATGATCATATTAGCTTCTACGAAGAATTATTACAAGAGTTTGTTGCAAATGGGCATGAAGTCTTTGTTGCATGTGCAAGTGAAAAACGAAAAGGGAAAAATACAGAGGTTGCAGATGAACGAGGAATTCATGTGTTGCGAATCAAGACTGGTAATATAACCGGAAATGTTAAAATTATCGAAAAAGGTATCGCAACTATTATGATTGACAAACAATTTCAAAAAGCTATTGCCAGATATTACTCAGATGAAAAGTTTGATTTAATTCTTTATCCAACTCCACCTATTACATTAGTTGGAACAGTGGCGTATTTAAAGAAAAAGTGTGATGCGGCTAGCTATCTTCTGCTTAAGGATATCTTCCCGCAAAATGCTGTAGATCTTGGAATGCTAAGTACTACCGGAATAAAAGGGATAATATATAAAGCATTTCGAAGTAAGGAAAAGAAGTTATACAAGATATCGGATTATATCGGATGTATGAGCCCTGCAAATGTGGACTATGTATTAGAACATAATAGATTTATAAAAAAAAGGAAAATCGAGGTATGCCCAAATTGTGTCAAATTATTAGATGACAAACACACCATGGAAGAAAAAATTGATATCAGAAAGAAGTATAGAATACCGATAGATAAGAAGGTGTTTGTATATGGTGGCAACTTAGGAAAACCTCAAGGAATAGATTTCTTTCTTTCGTGTTTAGATGCTATTAAAGATTTAGATAATGCGTTTATCTTTGTAGTAGGAGGAGGCTCAGAAGCCAATAAAATAAAGTCTTTCATTTGTGAACATAGCATTAATAATGCAATGCTTTTGGAATCACTTCCAAAGGCTGATTATGAGTTGCTTGCAGACGCATGTGATGTAGGATTGGTGTTTTTAGATTATAGATTTTCAATTCCAAACTTTCCTTCAAGAATTCTCTCATATATGCAACGCTCCAAACCGGTATTAGTTGCTTCTGATCCTAATACAGATATGGGGGATATTGTTGTAAAAAATGGATTTGGATGGAAGTGTATGAGCAATGACAGCAGTGCGTTTGCAGATTGTGTTAGAGATGCATTAGCTGCTGACCTTGCAAGCATGGGTCGAAATAGTCGAGAGTATTTGGAGGAAAACTATACTGTTCAAAAAGGATATGAAATCATAATGGCGCATTTTAACTGTTCCATAATTGATTGAGAAAATACCGGAGAAATATTTATGGGAAAAATTAGTTATTATTTATCAAAAGGACTTAGAGAGATATTACAACGACCCGCAATAGGGAAAAGTATAGTAAATGCAAAATCAAAGGTATGTTCAGGAAGCCAGTTGTATAGAGTTAAAATGGATAGGTATTCATATATTGGTCATGATTGCTTCTTAAATAATGTTGAAGTAGGTTCATTTTGCTCAATTGCAGATGGATGTAAGATTGGTGGTGCTACTCACCAAGTTGGATACGTTTCAACATCTCCGGTGTTTGTTACGGGTAAGAATGTTTTAAGGACAAACTTTGCGCACCATAAAGATACAGAAAGTAGACAGACGATTATAGAGAACGATGTTTGGATTGGTATGGGATGTTTTATTAAAGAGGGGACGCGTATTCAAACAGGTTCTATAGTTGGAATGGGGAGTGTAGTTACTAAAGATATACCACCATATGAAATATGGGCTGGAAACCCTGCAAGAAAAATACGAGATAGATTTTCCAATGACATTGCGCAACAATTACTTCATTCTGAATGGTGGAGGTTAAATGATGAAGAATTAAAACAGTATTCGATATCATTTAATGACCCTGAAAGTTTTTTATTGATTAAAGATAGTGTTTGCTTGGAGAGGGAGAAAGTATTGTGAATATTGCGTTTATATCTTTGATGGTTCCTGACCATCTTAAACAGTTTGTTAATGAATATGAGATTACTCCTATGGAAGAAGTCAGTTCATTTATACAAGCTGAATTGATAAAGGGCTTAGCAAAAAACGGATCGCAAATAAGTGTTTTTAATAAACTGCACATTAGGGAGTATCCTAAAGGGTTTAAAAAAATATTCATTACAGACGATGATATGACCTGTGAGAATAACGTGAAGATCGATAGTTTACCGTTCTTAAATATTCCGGTTCTTTCAAAAATATCGTGGTATAATAGCTTAAAAAGTAGAATTAAGCATTGGGTTGACCTAAACGGAAATAATGAGACAGTAGTCATTTGTTATGCTTGTACTTGGTATAACCTTAGGATATTAGAAAAAATCAAAAAAAAGAACAATAATGTAGTAACATCAATTATTATCCCAGATTTGCCAGAATATATGTATGCTGGAAGAAAAAAAGGACTTAAGTATTTGTTAAGAAGATGCTATTTAGATTATATGAATCACCTTTTGAAAAATACGAAAAAAGACATTGACATGTATATTCTCTTCTCTGACTTAATGGCAGATTATATTGGGTGTAGGGATAAATATGTAGTTATGGAGGGCGTTGCAAAAGAGTCTAGCAATATTCCTTTTATACCAGATAGTCAGCGCTGCAAGAAACGCCTGTACTATGGTGGTGGAATTACAGAAGAATACGGAGTTCGCGATTTAGTAGATGCGTTTTTGATGATAGAGAATACTAATATTGAATTGGTTCTATGTGGTTCGGGAAATGCAGAAGAGTATGTCAAAAAAATGGCAGAAAGAGATAACAGGATAAAATATCTCGGGTATGTTTCATATGATGTGGCACAAAGGACATTGCTCGAAGCGGATATTGTAATAAACCCAAGAAAAGACAGTATATATGAGTTTACAAAGTATAGCTTTCCATCAAAAATATTAGATACTTTGAGTCTTGGAAAACCTTTGATTAGTTATAAACTAGAGGGGATTCCTAGTGAATATGACGACTATATATTGTATGTTGAAGATCATAACATAGATACACTTCGTAGGAAAATTGAAGAAGTGTGTGCTTGGGATAATGAACGTCTTTTCTTGTTTGGAAAAAATGCTCAATCATTTGTTAAATCAAACAAAACAGGTTTTGCACAAAGTAATAAGATTTTGAAAGCGATAAAAATGCGGGCTTTGGATCGTGCCTAAGAGAAGTTTCTCGATACAGCATGAGAGGGATTTTTAGATAAAAGTAATCTTGAGATGAGCTGAGATGGGAGGAAGAACGATTTGCCTGAGAAAATACAAAGAATAAAGAATTTGATTAAATCCGATTACTTAATCTCAGTATTCGCTACTGGTGTACATGCTGTACTCATTTTTGTTTATGGAATATTTGTAAGACACTTTGTTCTTCCAAAGGATTATGGATTATATACAACAGCTAATATTGTTTTAACCTATTTGAATTTTCTACAATTAGGAGTTTTAAATTCATTTAATAGAGATTATCCCCAAGCGGCTGGAGCGAATGATGATGACAGAATGCAAGCATTGAAGAATACAACCTTTACATATATAAGTTTATCCTACTTTGTTATTGGGAGTGTTGTTGGAATTGTAGTCCAAATTATTGCTGCGCTAGGAAAAATCGATGTAAAGATTGCAAATGGTATTTGTTTAATATGTTTAATTGCTTTATTAAGTAATTGCGTTAGTATTTGTACAACAAAATATAAAGCACATGGGGACTTTTTTCTGGCTTCAATAATTAATGTGATTTCAACTTTGGTTCAGGTCGTTGTCGGAGGTCTGTTCGTTTACTGTTTGGGTTATTATGGTATCTATATTGCTTTAATTCTATTTTCGCTTACATCAATTGTTTTGATGAAGAATCAATTTAAGACTTTTAGATTTTGGTATGATACTAAATTGCTTTTAATAATGATTAAAACTGGAATCCCCTTACTTATTAATGGATTAATATGGACATTAATAATGACTTCAGATCAGTTTATAATTCTTTATTTTAGTGATAGCGAGAAACTGGGACTTTATAGTGTGGCGCAGACGATTTTTAGTGTTATGGTTTTAATTCCGCAAACGGTTTCACAGGTTATGTATGTAAAACTGTCAAACTATTATGGAATGACACGGGATGAAGAAAAACTCTTAAAAGTAACTGAGAAGAACTTGCTTGTCATTACAATTATTAATTGTACAGTTATGATGGTTGTGTATACAATAATTCCTATGTTTGTTCAGGTGTTTATGCCGGCATATGTGGATGGAGTTGCAGCCGCACAGGTTTTGTGTATTGGTGTAGCAATATACGGCGGCACTATGGTTTATGGTAATTTATTCACAATTCTTAAGAAAAACAAACAATTATTAAGAGCTACATCCTGTTTGTGTATAGCAAATGTCCTTTTCTCGTGTTTACTAGTTTTACAAATGGGATTTAAACTTGAACTTGTTGCATATGGTACTGCAATATCTTATACGGTATATTCGCTTATCCTTGTAATAAATACTTCGAAACTTTTTAAAAAGTCTTTTTGGGGATTAGCATTCAAATCATATTTATTGATTTTGATTTCAATTGTTGCTATTGTTCTGATTAATACTGTGATTTCAAGAACTGTATTTAGATACACAGTTGTTGCATGCTTGATTGGTACATTATTGTTGGGTGGCTTTTTTGTAATGAAGAAGAGATTGCTAAATGGAAAATGATAGATGTAGCACACAATGTAAACTGAATGTGGTGTGACTCTTAATCTAGTAGTATTCAATAACGCATTTCTAGATTACGGATATTACTCAATAAAATACTATAGAAAGGGGCTGGCCATGGTAATTTCATATAAAAATATTGTACTGGGGAGCGCATATATGGCATATGCGACTGGAATTGCTCTTCATTTTGCTGGAATTCTGCCTGAATCGATAAAATATGTTTTATACGGCATTTCGCTTGTTTTCGGTTTCCTAGCAATTCTTGTGGGTTATAGTATCTGTTTCAATAAAAAAGTCAAAATGTACTTGGGTTTATGGATTTTGTTTATTATATATCTGTCTATTGTGGGTGCATTTAAAAGTGATTTTTATAGTCAAGGTACAAGTATTAATATATTCTTATCACAAGACTTGCGCTTTGTAATGTATGTAGGAGTTGGAATACTATTTGCTGATGGGGTGTTTTTTGATAACTATATAGAAATCATGAAGAAAATTGCATTTGTCAGTATTATAATGGGATTTTTCGCATTAGCAAATTATAACTTTAGTTACGCAGTTGCATCAGAAGGACAAAGGCTTGGCTTGTGGAGTTTGCCATACTACTTGTGGTGGGCATCGGGCTCAGTTTTTGCTTTCATGTATCCATATTCACATATTACTGGAAAAAACAAAGTTCTAGGCTATGGCTCATTTATGGCTTACGCTACATTGGGGTTGTTGTTCATTAAGCGGGCATCGATGGTTAATTCAATTTTAATTATAATAGTTTCAGAGTTATTTTGTAATACTAGAGGAAATAAGAAAAATCAGTTTGCTATATTTAAAATAATTATTTCTTTATTGATTATCTTGGGTATTGCGTATGCTATTCCATATTCTAGGGCTCTATTATCAGCAATGATTGATAGATTTGGATCACAAGGAGGCGCGTTGGAATATGATAGAGCTCGAGAGGCTCAAGCCGTATTTGCAGTTTTAAATTCTAGCGATGTTTTTTTTGGACAAGGTATTGGCCATTATGTTCAGGGTGAAAGATTAATTAATGCATTACATACTGGTTTGTACAATCTTGTTTATAAAGGCGGTGTTCTGTTTGTACTCATGTTTGTTTACTTTGTGATAAAGACAATCAAGAATGTTATTACTAACAGATCGTTATCTGCGACAGAATCCATTTGTCTTTGCACGAGCGTTTCTTATTTATGTAGCATGTTCTATGAAGCAAGTTGGAGTTATACCATATATATGGTTCAATATGCGACCCCTATTGTTGCCTTACTAACGCACTCACTAGTTTATGAGGAGGAAATGAAGTTATGAGGATATGTTTTTCCGCAAGATCATCGTATGGTATTGTATCCCCTAAAATTTTCAGACAGATGAAGAAAGAGATTCCTGATTTGGAAGCTGGTTTTGTTGTTGATAATGAAATTAATAAAGCTAAGTTCCTATCAAAGAATCCAGGTACTGATGTATATTGCATAGCTTCATTTGTGCAAAAAGAATGGAATAAAATAGATGAAAATGAATTAAGCTTAATTGAGAGTAAATATGAGTGTTCGCCCATTTGGCAGTATATCTATACAGATCGTTTCTTGATTAAAGCTGACTATCAATATGCAACAAAGATGACTGTTGCTTTATTTCGATTTTTTGAACAACTGTTTTCTGAAAATGAGTATCAGTTTTACTATGATGAAACAATAGCAACGTTGCAGTCATACGCAGCATATTTGGTTGGAAAAGAATTTAATGTAACCTATATAGGGCAAATGAATTTTCGTAAAGCCGAAACAACAAATCATTACTTTTTTACGGATCCATATCAACATATGTTCGGATTTGATCCTGATTATGTTAGTAAACAATTTAGTAAGGAGATAATTGCTAAAGCAGAGGATTATCTAACCCGATTTGAATCTTCTACGGGAACATCTGCTATCATGTCGTATGTCAAAACAAAGCCGAAGTTTGAAATTAAATGGATAGTTTATGCTATGTATTTATACATAAATAAAGAATATCATAATCCATTTGATTATATGAACTATAAGTATTACAGGTATTTTCTTGAGAGGTTTTTCTTCTATTTTAAGTACAGGATAGAAAAAAAGTATTATAGTAATCCAAATTTGAAATGCAAGTTTGTGTATTATCCGCTTCATTATCAACCAGAAGCATCTACAATAGTATGTGCACAAAAATATGAAAAGCAACTTTTTTTCATCGACTCAATTGCAAAAAGTTTGCCTGCGGATACAAAATTATATGTGAAAGAACACTATGCACTTCTTGGGCATAGAGACGTAACGTTTTATAAGCAGTTAAAAATGTATCCAAATGTTGTAATGGTAGATCCTTTCTTTTCATCAATGGAATTGATCAAGAAATCTCAAGCAGTTATCACACTTACTGGAACTGCCGGCTGGGAGGCCATGCTACTTCGAAAGCCTGTGATCTTGGGAGGACATATTTATTTCGATAATGCACCTGGAATCGTTTTTCTGGAAGATGTTTATTTGCAGCTCACTGAAGCTTTGGAGAATTGGGTACAGCCAACGAGGGAAGATATTATTAAATATTTATGTGAATGCTTTTCTAACGTATATGATGGAAGTGCATATTTTGCAAAGACTGATTTTCAATCAGCGGATAATATTGAGAAAGTGTCTCACGCATTTTGCAATATTATTCACAGCTTAACGTAAGTATACAATGCGAGGTGGGAAATATGTTCGATTTAAATCAATTTATAGGAAAATATGTAACAAAAAGACCTCAGAGCATGTTCTTGAAGGATATCGAGAACAATAGAGATCTGCTAACAAAGAAGATTGAGGGAAAGTCGGTTTTAGTAGTTGGTGGAGCTGGAACAATAGGATCATCGTTTATAAAAGCTGTTCTTCCATTTAAGCCAGCTTCGTTAGTTGTGGTTGATACAAATGAAAATGCGCTTGCTGAATTGACACGCGATCTCCGATCTACAAAGGGCATGTATGTACCAGAAGATTATGTTACCTATCCGATGGACTTCGCATCTCCTGTGTTCGAAAAGATGTTCCGCAATCGTGGAGGCTTTGATGTAGTAGGGAATTTTTCAGCGCATAAGCATGTTCGTTCTGAGAAAGATATCTACTCAGTAGAAGCGCTTCTTCAGAACAATGTTCTTCATGCGAAACTGCTACTTGATCTTCTTTCAGAGTTCCCACCGGAAGAGTATTTCTGTGTTTCAACAGATAAGGCAGCAAACCCTGTTAATATTATGGGAGCTAGCAAGCGAATTATGGAAGATGTAATTTTTGCATATTCTGACAAGTTTCCTGTAAAAACAGCAAGATTTGCAAATGTAGCATTTTCTAATGGGTCATTACCGGCTGGGTTCATTACAAGACTTCAGAAATTGCAGCCTATCTCAGCACCTTCAGATGTAAAGAGATATTTTGTTTCTCCTGAAGAAAGTGGTCAGATTTGCATGTTGTCTTGTATGTTGGGAAATAATAGAGAGATTTTTTTTCCAAGACTTGAAGAAGAGCAGATGATGACTTTTGATAAAATTGCAACAGCCCTTCTTCAGGAACATGGTTATGAAGTTTTAGAATGTGTTTCTGATGAGGAGGCTATTGAAAAAGCAGAAGAACTTAAAAAAGGAAGCAATCTATATCCGGTTCATTATTCAGGATCGGATACATCAGGTGAAAAAGCATATGAAGAGTTTTACACAGATAGTGAAAAAGCTGATTTAGATAGATTAAAAGCACTTGGAGTTGTAACTGATAAACCAATTCCGGACAAAGAGAAAGTTAAAGTATTGTTTGATGAATTGACAGCAGTATTTGAAAAAGAAGAAACAACAAAGGAGGAAGTCGTTGCAATTATGAAAGCATATCTACCAAACTTTGAACATTTTGAGACTGGAAAGTCATTAGACAGCAAGATGTAAGTTGCAAAGAGGAGACAAAATATGAGTAAATATATTCCATTATCAATTCCCAATTTTGGAGGTAATGAAAAAAAATATGTGGATGACGCCCTCGAACAGGGCTGGGTTTCTACAGGTGGGGCATATATTACTAAGTTGGAAAAGCAGATGGCAGAGTTTCTTCATACTGATAATGTAGCGGCATGCCAGAGTGGAACATCGGCGTTGCATCTTTCTTTGGTAGACGCGGGTGTTAATCCAGGTGACGTGGTTATCGTTCCTACTCTTACTTTTATTGCAGCCGTAAATCCTGTTAAGTATCAGTTTGCCACTCCGGTATTTATGGATTGTGATAATAGTTTTTGTATGGATCCAATTAAATTGAGACAGTTCTGCGAAGAGGACTGTGCGTTTGAGGAAGGCGTGCTTAGATTCAATGGACAGGCTGTCAAAGCTATTATTGTAGTGCATGTTTTTGGTAATATGGCCGATATGGTTTCTATTATGGAAATTGCTGAAAAATATAATCTGAAGGTAATAGAAGATGCAACTGAGGCACTTGGTACATATTATACGGATGGTCCTATGGCAGGTAAGTATGCCGGAACAATTGGTGACTATGGTGCATACTCCTTTAATGGCAATAAAATTATCACCACTGGCGGCGGTGGTGCTGTTACAGCTAATAAAAGTGAAGTAGTTGACCATATTCGTTATCTTTCAACTCAGGCAAAGAATGATCCGCACTACTATATTCACGATGAGGTTGGATACAACTACCGAATGACAAATCTGCAGGCAGCTCTTGGTGTTGCTCAAATGGAAGAACTTCCTGAGTTTATTAAGAGGAAACAGGATAATTATGACCTGTATTGTAAACTCTTTGAAGGTTTTGAACTTGGTAAAATGATTGGATTCAGAGAAGGAACTTCTTCAAACAAGTGGTTCTATTCCTTAGAGATTAATAGAGATAAAGTAAAAGCAACAATGCGTGAGATTATCATAGGACTTGAAGAAAGAGGAGTTCAGACGCGAGCGATTTGGGGACTTATTAATGAGCAGGTACCTTATCAGAATGAGGTGACTTATAAACTTGAAAAGGCTCCTTATTACGCTGCAAGAATTTTGAATTTCCCTTCTAGTACCCAGATTACAAAAGAAGAAATTGAGTATGTTGTTGAGCAGATTAAGGATGTACTGGGAGGTTTTGTCGTTGACTAAAGATCGATTATCTAAATTTATTGGACTAGATACATTATCAATAGTTGATGCTATGGGGTTGATTGATGCCAATGCAAAAGGGATTCTGTTTATAACAGATGAAAATGGAAAGTTAAAAGGCTCTCTGACTGATGGTGATATTAGAAGATGGATTCTTAAAGCTGGAGATTTAAATGCTTCTGTGGAAAAAGCAATGGCTTTATCTCCGAAGTACCTTTTTCAAGAAGAAAAGATAAAAGCAAAATCTTATATGCAGCAGGAGGTAATAACAGCAATACCGATTATTGATAATAGCATGAGAATCCTTGATGTTCTTCTTTTATCTGACGAAGATCAGGACGAGACTGGTACTTTAAAAAAAGATTTATCATCAGTTCCTGTAGTTATTATGGCTGGTGGCAAGGGAACAAGATTGTATCCATTTACAAAGATTCTTCCAAAACCGTTGATTCCAATAGGTGATACACCTATTGTTGAACGTATTCTTAATTGTTTTGTTGAATATGGAATTAATGAGTTTTACATGACTGTAAATTATAAAAAAGGGATGATCCGATCCTACTTTTCTGATATTAATCCATCTTATGACATTGAGTATGTGGAAGAGAATAAGCCATTAGGTACAGGTGGAAGTATAAAGCTGATAGATAAAAAATTTGATAAACCCTTATTTATTGCAAATTGTGATGCGTTAATTTTAGCAGATTACGGAGATCTTTATGATTACCACATAAAATCTGGAAATGTTATTACGATGGTGTCAGCACTAAAGAATATTCAAGTTCCTTATGGAGTGTTACACTCTGGCGAAAATGGGGAACTCATCAGTATTGAAGAGAAACCCAAACTCTCATATTTTATCAACACTGGAATGTACGTAATTAATCCTGATACAATTGAACTAATTCCAGATGATACTATGTTTCATATGACACATCTTGTAGAAGCGGTCATGAAGCGTGGCGGAAAAGTAGGCATGTATCCAGTTAGCGAAGATTCCTTCTTAGACATGGGTGAGTTTAGTGAAATGAAGCGGATGGAGGAGAAACTAAATATTGTTTCAAATTAATATATGAAAGATATCATTCTGGTAGGATATGGCGGTCACGCCAAAAGTGTCGCAGATTGCATAGAGCGACAAGGAAAGTATAGAATTATTGGGTATACAGATTTTCAAAAATATGAATCATCTTACCCATATTTGGGAACGGACGAGGTGCTTGAAGATTACTATGATAGAGGTATTCGAAATATTGCACTTTGTATCGGTTATCTTGGAAAAGGCAAATCCCGACAGAAAATATATATGAACCTGAAACAGATTGGTTTTGAATTTCCACCGATTATCGATCCGTCTGCCATAATATCAGATAGCGCTTCTTTAGGTGAAGGTACATTTGTCGGGAAATATGCGGTTGTAAATGCAGAGGCTCGAATTGGTAAAATGGTAATAGTCAACACAATGGCATTGATAGAACATGAATGTGTTGTGGGAGATTTTTCACATGTAGCGGTTTCAGCAGTTTTATGTGGTCAGGTTGAAGTTGGAGAAGCTGCTTTTATTGGAGCGAATTCAACTGTTATCCAGTGTAGAAAAATCGTACCGAGGCAAATTATTCCTGCAGGAATTACGATTCGATAGGGTGGTGAAGGTATGAAACACGTGTGTATCATTGCAGAAGCAGGTGTGAACCATAATGGAAGTTTTGAACTTGCCAAAAAGATGGTTGATGCCGCAAAAGAGGCAGGTGTGGATTATGTAAAATTTCAAACATTTAATCCACAACAATTAGTTTCTAAATATGCTGAAAAAGCAGAATATCAGAAGGAAAATACGGGATCAAATGAAACACAATTAGAAATGTTACAGAAGCTCACATTGAGTGAACAGAATTTCATTGCTTTAAGAGACTATTGCAAAGAAGTGGGAATTGGTTTCATATCAACTCCGTTTGATTTAGATAGTATTTATTTTTTAGAAAAGTTTGACATGGATTTTTGGAAAGTGCCTTCTGGTGAAGTAACAAACCTACCATATTTGGAAGCTATTGCTAGGACAAAGAGAAAAGTAATTATGTCCTCTGGAATTTGTAATATTCAAGAAATAAGAGAAGCCATTGATGTTTTAGAAAAAAATGGAACATCAGAAATAGTTCTTCTACATTGTAATACTCAATATCCAACGCCATATGAACATGTTAATTTAAGTGCAATGAATACGATTAGGGATGCTTTGCATAAAGAAGTTGGATACTCTGATCATACACAGGGGATAGAAGTTCCAATTGCCGCAGTTGCGATGGGAGCTACAGTTATAGAAAAGCATTTTACCTTGGATAAAAGGATGGAAGGGCCTGATCATAAGGCCAGCTTGAATCCTGTTGAACTCAAACAAATGGTTGTGGCAATTCGTAATATTGAGTGTGCAATAGGAGATGGAAAAAAGGAACCTTCACCATCTGAACTAGCAAATAAAGCAGTTGCTCGAAAAAGTATTGTTGCCAGTAGAATAATAAAAAAAGGAGAGACTTTTTCAGAGGATAATCTCACTACGAAAAGACCAGGAACAGGGATTTCCCCTATGAAATGGCGTGATGTAATAGGAAAAGTTGCGGTAAGAGATTTTTCTGAAGATGAAATAATTGAGTTATGAAACGAATAGCAGTTATTACTTCGACGAGAGCAGAGTTTGGGCTTCTCTTGCCGGTGATCAATTCATTGAGAGAATACGAAACTAATATCTTAAAAATTGAAGTCATTGTTACTGGCACTCACTTAAGTGATGAGTATGGACATACAATTGATGAGATAGAGAAAAATAATGTTCGCATAGATGAGACTATTTCAATTCCAGTAGGATCAGAAAGTGCGGGAAATATCTCGCATAATCAGGCTGTAACATTAGAAAAGTTTACAGAATTATTTGTAGAGAAGAAATATAGAGGAATTGTGATTCTTGGGGATAGATATGAAATGTTGGCAATAGCTATTGCTGCCGGAAATACACGTATACCAATATTTCATATCTGTGGTGGAGATACAACCGAAGGCGCAATAGATGAGTGGATTCGACATTCGATTACAAAAATGAGTTATCTTCATTTTCCTTCGAATACAGAAAGCTATAAAAGAATAATTCAACTTGGTGAAAATCCTGAACGTGTTTACAATTATGGATCTACAAGTATTGATAATATTTTACGCCTCTCAAATATGCCAAAAGATGAGGTGCTTAATTCATTGGGATTATGTGATTGTAAGTATGCGATTTGTACGTATCATCCTGTTACTATGGAGAACAACAGTGTGGATGACATGATTGGTCATTTTCTTGAAGCAATAAAGAATACGAGTGAAATAGAGTTCATTGTTACAAAATCAAATGCTGACCAAGGGGGATATCATATAAACGAACTCCTTGATGAAGCACAAGAACATATAGAAAATCTTCATGTATACCCTTCATTAGGTGTTGTCCGATATTTGTCATTGATGAAATCTGCCGAGTTTGTTTTAGGGAATTCTTCAAGCGGAATTATTGAGACTCCTGCATTTGGAATACCATCAATTAATATCGGAAACAGACAGAGAGGACGTTTACAGTCAGAAAGTATTATTAATTGTAATGAAGACTCAGGTAGTATAGAAAAAGCTATAAAGCAAGCATTGCAACCTGATTTTCGAGAGGTTTGTAAAAAAGTTGTAAGTCCGTATGGTAATGGTCATGCTGCAGAGCAAATAGCAGCTAAAGTGGTAGCAGTTGTTGGAGCTGATGCAATTGATTTAAAGAAAAAATTCTATGACATCGAGGCATAAAATGAAGAATATAGCAATAATCCCGGCGAGATGTGGATCAAAGGGATTGAAAGATAAAAATATTAAGGAATTGAATGGAAAGCCACTGTTGGCTTATAGCGTTGATACTGCGGTTGATTCTGGTTTGTTTGATGAAGTTATGGTAAGTACAGATAGTAACGAATATGCTGGCATTGCGAGAAAATGTGGCGCATCGGTTCCTTTTCTTCGATCAAATGAGCAAAGCGGTGATGATGCTGACAGTTGGGGAGTTGTATTGGAAGTTCTCGCCAAATATATGGAGAACGGACAATACTTTGATACAGTTTGTCTGTTGCAACCAACTTCGCCATTAAGAAAAACAGAAGACATTTTAGCAGCTTATGAGTTGATGCATGATAAAAATGCAGATGCTGTTACTTCTGTATGTGAAGTTGATCATTCACCATTATGGACGATGATGCTTGATGAAGATCAATCGCTTTTTGAGTTTAGAAAAAATCTTGTTAATGTTCCGCGTCAAAAACTGAGTAAGTATTTTCGGCTTAATGGTGCTATTTATATAAAACGAATCTGTTATGGAGAAAATATTACTTTGCTAGATGAAAAAGAATACGCTGTGATTATGGATCAAAGAAATAGTGTGGATATTGATACAATTGAGGATTTCGAATTAGCGGAATGGTATCTAAATAGCAAAAGGAGAGAATAAAATGTCTTTATTTAAAAACAAAACACTAATGATTACCGGAGGAACCGGCAGTTTTGGAAATGTAGTATTAAACCGTTTTTTACAGACGGACATAGGAGAAATCCGTGTTTTCAGCCGTGACGAGAAGAAACAGGATGATATGCGTCATGATTTCCAGGTACGTATGCCTGAAGTAGCGGACAAGATTAAATTCTATATCGGAGACGTTAGAGATCTTCAGTCTTGCAAGAATGCAATGCATGGTGTTGACTACATCTTCCATGCAGCTGCATTAAAGCAGGTTCCATCCTGTGAGTTCTTTCCGATGGAAGCTGTAAAAACTAACATAATCGGTACGGATAATGTCCTTACTGCAGCGATTGAGGAAGGTGTTGAGGCAGTTATCTGCCTTTCAACTGATAAAGCAGCATACCCGATCAATGCAATGGGTAAATCGAAATCTCTGGAAGAGTCTGTGGCTATCGCTAAGAGCCGTTACAGTGGTAAGACAAAGATCTGTTGCACACGCTATGGTAATGTAATGTGCAGCCGTGGTTCTGTTATCCCACTGTGGATCGATCAGATTAAGGCAGGCAATCCTATTACAGTTACCGAACCCAACATGACTCGTTTTATCATGAGTCTTGAGGAAGCTGTGGATCTTGTTCTTTACGCATTCGAACACGGCGAGAATGGAGATCTTCTTATTATGAAAGCACCAGCTTGCTCCATCGGTCTACAGGCAGAAGCAGTTTGTGAGATGTTCGGTGGGAAGAAAGAGGATATCAAGGTTATCGGTATTCGTCATGGTGAGAAAATGTACGAGACACTGCTTACCAACGAGGAATGTGCTAAGGCTATTGATCTTGGCGAATTCTACCGTGTGCCTGCAGACAATCGTGGTTTAAACTATGATAAATACTTTAGAGACGGCGATGCAGAGAGAAATACTCTGACCGAGTTTAATAGCAATAATACAAGACTTCTCAACAAAGAAGAGATTAAGGCTAAGATGCTGGAGCTTACATATATACAGGAAAGACTGGCTGAGGAGTAATAACGCAAACCGGCGAGGACAACCAAGCCGGATATGCCGCATCAAACTAACAACCTTCACGGGGTGTGCGGTGAGCAACGGATTGGTAACTGTCACAGGTTAGTGGGAGATGTTTGATTCAGTCCGGCAGATGGTTAGGCGAAATACAGATAGGAAGGACAGGTACATACCGAGGCGGACGAGTCCTATACCAGTCATAACACAGTACGGCTGGATGTGGAGGGAACCGTAAAGAAGATACTCACCACTGATTATGTCCGGGAGCAGCTGAAAGCAATGGAGAGTGGAAAATAAATTTTTTACAATGAGGTATATTCATGAAACGACTGGTGATTCTGGGTGCCGGCGGGCACGGGCAGACGGTGGCCGATGTGGCAAGGCAGTGTGGCTGCTATGATGAGATCCTGTTTTTGGATGATCGTGCGAAAGAGGCAGCCGCTAAATGTTCGGAATATCTGAAGTATATGGGGCCGGATACAGAGATGTATCCGGCATTTGGAAATAATGAGAGCCGTCTAAAGTGGGAGAGGACTTTCGTGGAAGCAGGGATTAAGCTGGCAAGAATCATTCATCCGACAGCGTATGTCAGTCCGACTGCGATTATCGAGAACGGCTGTGTAGTCCTTCCCCATGCAATCGTCAATACAGGTGTTCATGTCAGAATGGCGTGTATCATCAACTGCGGTGCGATCGTGGATCACGGATGTGTGCTGGGGGAAGGCGTTCATGTCGGCCCGGGTGCGATCGTTAAGGCGGAGAATGATATTCCACGATGTACAAAAATTGAATCCGGGGAAGTGATTGCCCGCAGTACTTACCCGGTCTAACGGAGGAAGCGAGGATGGAAAACAAAGTTTCATTTAAAAACAATGGAAAGTTAAAATTATTGATTATTGTGGGAACGCGGCCGGAGATTATCCGTCTGGCGGCAGTGATCAGGAAGTGCAGGAAGTATTTTGATACGATATTGGCGCACACGGGGCAGAATTATGATTACAATCTGAATGGTGTGTTTTTTCATGATCTGGAGCTGGAAGACCCGGAAGTGTATCTGGATGCTGTGGGGAAAGATCTGGGCGAGACGATGGGAAATATCATTGCCAGATCTTATGAGCTGATGGTGGAGATCCGTCCGGACGCAGTTCTGGTGCTTGGGGACACGAACTCCTGTCTGTCGGTGATCGGTGCGAAACGTCTGCATATTCCGATCTTCCATATGGAGGCGGGGAACCGGTGTAAGGATGAGTGTCTGCCGGAGGAGACGAACCGCCGGATCGTGGATATTATTTCAGATGTAAATATGGCATATTCGGAGCATGCACGCCGCTATCTGGCGGACTGTGGCCTGCCGAAGGAGCGGACCTATGTGACAGGCTCACCGATGGCGGAAGTGCTTCATGACAACCTGGAGAAGATCCAGGCAAGCGATATTCATGAGAGGCTGGGGCTTGAGAAGGGGAAATATATCCTGCTTTCTGCCCACCGTGAGGAGAATATTGATACAGAGAAGAATTTCACGAGTCTCTTTACTGCGATCAACAAAATGGCGGAAAAGTATGATATGCCGATCCTGTACAGCTGTCATCCAAGGAGCAGGAACCGGCTGCAGGCATCCGGATTCCAATTGGATGAAAGAGTGATTCAGCATGAGCCGCTGGGATTCCATGACTATAACTGTTTACAGATGAATGCCTTTGCCGTGGTATCGGATTCCGGGACTTTACCGGAGGAGAGTTCCTTCTTTACATCGGTCGGACATCCGTTTCCGGCGGTATGTATCCGGACGAGCACGGAGCGGCCGGAGGCGCTTGATAAGGCATGCTTTATTCTGGCGGGTATTGATGGGGACAGTCTGCTGCAGGCAGTGGATGTGGCAGTTGAGATGAACAGGAACAAAGATCTGGGGATTCCGGTACCTGATTATGTAGATGAGAATGTATCGGATAAGGTGGTAAAGATTATCCAGAGCTATACAGGAGTTGTCAATAAGATGGTATGGAGAAAAGCCTAGCAGAAGCGATTTCGCGAATGGACTCTGAAGAGTTTTAATACATGATGACACAGGGCAGGAATATGGAAGGAGACGGATGGTGAATAGCGCTCAGGATGTTTTATTATCATTGTTAGCAGAAAACCTGTTTCACAGCAGGAAAGAGATCCCGGATACGGTCAACTGGGAGGACGTGTATAAGGAAGCACGGATGCAGGCAGTGCCGGCAATTGTATTTGCTGATTTTCCGTATTCCGTAAACGAGGAATTAAGGCGCAGGATAGAGAATAGTGCGAGAGCCAACTTTACGAATAATGTCAGAGTGACTCACGATCATACACTCGTTCATACGATGCTCGGACAGGCACATATCCCCTATGTAATATTGAAAGGCTGTGCATCGGCGTCTTATTATGAAAAGCCTGTTCTGAGAGGACTGGGTGATGTGGATTTTCTGGTGTCTCCGGATGAGATCGGGCATGCGGGAGAGGTATTGGAAAGCAGCGGATTTGAAAAATGGGAGGAAGAACACGTCTGCCATATCGTGTACCGGAAAGGGAAAATACACCTGGAGATGCATTTTGAGCCGTCGGGTATCCCTTCCGGGGAGGCGGGGGAGAAGGTAAGGAGCTACTTATCGGATACGATTGAAACGGCCATTCCCTATCATACAAATGCCGGTGATATGATGATACCGGATGCGTTTCATCACGGCCTGATCATTCTGATCCATACCAGCCATCATATGACCGGTGAGGGGATCGGACTTCGTCATCTGTGCGACTGGGCGGTATTTGCTCATTCGGTGGATGTTCCGGGGATATTGAAGGACTGCCTGCAGGACATAGGAATGTGGAGATTTGCACAGCTGCTGACACAGCTGTCTGTCAGGTATCTCGGTATGCCAAAGCAGGAATGGGCCATGGAAGATGTGGATGATGAATTGCTGAAAGCGATGATGGATGATATTCTCGGAGGCGGGAATTTCGGCCATAAGGATAAGGAGCGATCCAATCAGGCGTATTTAATATCCAGCAGAGGAAAGCATGGAGTCGGTGACCGGTCCATGCTGGCGCAGCTGGTGACATCGATGAATGAGGCAGTTCTGGTCCATATGCCGCTGACAAAGAAATACAGGATCCTGCTGCCTTTGGGATGGATCATCGTGGGAGGCAGACAGGTCTGGCTCATCATGAGCGGAAAACGAAAGAAGATGAATCTGAACAAAATGGTGACGGGCGCCAGAGAGCGAAAAAGGATCTATGAACAGTTCGGGCTTTTTGAGCACAGAAGGAAAAGGTAGAGGGTGAGGAGAGGAAGATGAAGATTCTGATAACAGGAGCCAAAGGCTTTGTGGGAAAGAACCTTGTGGCAAATCTTAAAAATATAAAGGAAAATAAGAACAGGACCAGACCGGGAATGGTAATCGATGAAATTTTTGAGTATGACATTGATACGGATCCTGAGCTTCTGGACGGCTACTGTGAGAAAGCGGACTTTGTGTTCAATCTGGCGGGAGTGAACCGTCCGAAGAATGATGAGGAATTTATGGCAGGGAATTTCGGGTTTGCCTCTGATCTGCTGGCACTTTTGAAAAAGCATAACAATACCTGCCCGGTCATGCTTTCGTCTTCGATCCAGGCTACTCTGATCGGGAGGTACGGGACATCCGATTATGGAAAGTCCAAGCTGGCCGGTGAGGAGCTTTTCTTTACTTATGGAAAAGAGACGGGCGCCAGGGTACTGGTGTACCGTTTTCCGAATCTTTTCGGCAAGTGGTGCAGACCGAACTACAACTCTGCAGTGGCTACTTTCTGCAATGCAGTGGCGAATGATCTGGAGTTTACGGTAAATGACCGTTCCACAGAGCTGGAGCTGCTCTATATTGATGATCTGGTGGAGGAGATGCTGGATGCTCTGGAGGGGAAGGAACATCACTGTGAGTTTGAAGGTGTGGAGACGGTGCTTACGGAGGATGGAAGATACTGTGCAGCGCCCGTTTCACACAAAGTCACACTGGGAGAGATCGTGGATCTTCTGGAAAGCTTTAAGAATCAGCCGCAGAGCCTGATGATGCCGGAGATTCCGGCAGGCAGTTTTGCAAAGAAGCTGTATTCCACGTATTTGAGCTACCTGCCGAAGGAGAAGACGAAGTTTGCGCTGAAGATGAACTGTGATGACCGCGGTTCTTTTACAGAACTGCTGAAAACGGCAAATAATGGCCAGTTTTCCGTGAATATCAGCAAACCCGGCATTACCAAAGGGCAGCACTGGCATAATACCAAGTGGGAATTCTTTATTGTTGTTGCCGGTCATGGACTGATCCAGGAGAGGAAGATTGGATCGGATGAGATTATTGAATTTGAAGTGAGCGGGGATAAGATTGAAGCAATCCATATGCTTCCGGGATATACCCACAATATTATCAATTTATCAGATACCGAGAATCTGGTCACTGTCATGTGGGCAAATGAATCATTTGACCCGGCACATCCGGATACTTTTGGAGAGCCGGTCTAAGCGAATTTAGGAGGAATGTCCATGCCATCTTTATCCACCTACAAAATCTCACACCCCTCAGACCCTCAGGAGTTTGAATGCCTGATGAGGGATTTCTGTGATCTTTATTTTCAGGGGCATTCTGTGCTCTATGGCAGGCCGGGGCAGAAGCAGTATGGTGTGGTCAATGCATGGCAGGTCATGAAGAGGAATTACCATGTATTGGTGAGGGATCTGCATTTATGTCTCCGGATGAATTAGTAAAAACAATCATTCATCCGTATAAGAAATATTATTCTCCTCTACATCAGCACTTCTTAGAAACTGATATTGTATATCCGGCATATTCATTTGTGGCTAAGCCATTTGCATGGATGATGAAGGACAGGATGGTTCGTTCTAAATCTGAAGTGATTATAGCTGATTGTCTGCATTATCAAATGTGTCGTAAAACCCCTAGCTTTAGCTATGGGGATATAAGACACGTCCATCGAATTTACGCAAGTAATTGAAGATGGACAAATACATACTTTTATTAGATTTGGAATTGTAGTATAATACATGCATGAATACAACATATAAATCAAACAACAATGTCGTCTATTCCTGTAAATATCATGTGGTATGGTGTCCTAAATATAGGCGAAAAGTATTAACGGGCGGTGTTGATGCCCGGTTAAAGGAATTACTCCTTGAGTATGCTGCAAATCTTTCTGTAGACATTCTGGAAATGGAAATCATGCCAGACCATGTACACATACTGATGGAAGTAGACCCTCAGTTCGGTATCCATAAAGCTGTAAAGTCCTTAAAAGGCT
>UQCM01000001.1 GCA_900539525.1 uncultured Blautia sp. | reverse complement strand
CATCTGAGACATTTTCATATGTGGTATACTAGGACATTATCATAAATGGCTTATAGCGGCAGATTTTTCCTTTTTCCTTTTCGTTGACTTTTACAGGTGATTGTGTTATGATAGCTGTGTTGCTTATCCGTATTATGTCAAATGGTATGGAAAAGCCGGAAAAAGGCAGGCACTTGTAGCTCAGGGGATAGAGCAGTGGTTTCCGGTACCACGTGTCGGGGGTTCGAATCCCTCCAAGTGCGCTTTTTTTGTATCCGAAATTATTTTGGATGAAGACAAGACGTTTGCTCCGGCAACCGGAGGGGGCAAAAGAAGCGGAGACTCCCGTCCGGGCAGACGGTGAGTGAAATTCAGGCAGATATTCAGAGATGGAGGTAAGCATAGTGGATGATTTTAGAGAGTGGCTTTCTGATAATCTGAGATACATCTTACTTGGTCTGGCCATTATACTGGTGATCGTACTGGCGTTCTTTGCGGTGAAGCTTGTGAGCGGACTGGGAAAGACAGAGAAACCTGTGCAGACAGAGAGCCAGCAGAAGGCGGTCGACCTGGAGACAGAGGATCAGAGTGGAAGCGAGTCGGAAACGTCAGAAGCATTAGTCCAGAATGACCCGGCTATCTTAGAAACCGTGCAGAAGTATTATACTGCAGTGGGGAACAAGGATATTGAGACGCTGAAGCAGATTGTAGAAACGCTGGATGAGAAAGATCAGCAGGCAATTGAAAACAATGATGTGATCGAAAGTTACAATAATATTTCTGTTTATTCCAAGAAGGGTCCTGTGGAGGGTTCTTATGTAGTCTACGCATATTATGAAGGAAAGCTGGCAGGATTTGAGACTGCGGTGCCGAGTCTTATGGGACTGTATTTGTGTACACGGGAGGATGGAAGCCTTTACGTGGCTGACTGGGACAGCGATGAGAGTGTGACAGCCTTTATTGAAAAGCAGAAGTCAGAGCCGGATGTGAAAGCACTGATTGACAGAGTAGATCAGGCATGCAAGGATGCAGAAGACTCTGATCCGGAATTGAAGGCATATATGGACAGCCTGGAAGTGCCGGAGACAGAGAGTGTGATCCCGCAGGGCAATGAAGCAGGTGTGGAAGTAAATAAGCTGGTACAGGCAAAGGAAGCCTGCAACATCCGTTCCGATTCCAGAGAGGATGCTGATATTGTAGGATCCCTGAGCGAAGGCGAGACGATTACCAGGCTTAGAAAACTGGATAACGGCTGGTCCGAGGTACGCTTAAGCGATGGCTCCGGGTATGTGAGAAGTGACCTTCTGACGGAAGAGGTCACACAGCAGTAGATATCAGTATGCAAGTAGATATTATCAGCATATAAGTAGATGTCAGTATACAATAGAAAAGAGATATTGAAACAGAAAGCGAGTGGGTCAGAATGTGGCCACTCGCATTTTTGTATAAAATCCTTCTTCTTTCCATATCCTATCCTTTGGAGCAGAGGGGTGGTTACTATTCACACGTCAGCCAGTTCGAGGTGTTTTCTGTGAGTGTAGCAAAGCGTAAGTCACAGAAAACCCGAGAGTAGCAGCGCGCTATGATGCAAAATGCATCATAGCTGTGTATCGCAAAGCGTGTTACTGGTCACGGAGTGAACAGTAACGTTTGTCGATAAATTTCTGATTTTGTTACACGATTGTGCTTTACAATTCTGTAACAATATTGTAATATATGTATTATTATGCATAGAGGAGAACAAGAATGAGCGAAAACGTATTGCAGGAACTGCTTACTGAAAATGAACGTCTGAAGCAAGACAATGAAAAACTCTGGAAAATTATTCATGTGCAGAAAGAAACTATTGATAAACTCTGGACAGCCTACAATGTGTCTATAAAGTAAATATTCGTTACTATTCACATGTCAGCCAATTCGAGGTGTTTTCTGTGAGTGTAGCGACGCGAAAGTCACAGAAAACCCGAGAGTATAAAGTATTCTGTGACCGGGATATATTTTCTGCATCTTAGTGATTCCTCACGGGTTTCGCATACATTGACTAAACAGACAGGCATCCGTTTTCTGTGCAAGTTTTACAGCCATAGAATTCTATGGCTGTAAAAAATCTCATCCACTGCAGCCTCATAGCTTTCTGCTGTCTGTGCTTTCTTGATCTTCTTCCAGCTCTTCTCCCCATTTTCAAAAATAGTAATCAGGTAACTCCAGAACTCCTTCATCTTAAAGATGGCATTCCTGTCTCCTGACATGATTCCCCTGTAAGTATCATAGATTTCATCATGAAATCTGCGCAGAGTATCCTTATCCACTCTGTCAAGTCCATCAGCTTCCCCCGCCAATCCGGGATTTTTCAGAATTCCCCGGCCGATCATTACCGCGTCGATTTCCGGAAAGCGGCTTTGAAATTCTCTGATATTCTGCACAGTACAAAGATCACCATTGTAGCACAGAGGATTTACACTTTTTTGACAGGCCTCCTCGAATACTTCCATATTCGGATGATTATTATAAAAATCCTGACGTACTCTTGGATGTATGATCAGCTCCTCCAATGGATATCGGTTATATACTTCCAGCAAATCTTCGAATTCCTCCGGCTTGTGAAGTCCGATCCGCGTTTTCACAGATATTTTCATACCCAGTTCAGAGAATACCGCATCAAAGAAACGATCCAGTTCTTCAGGATCTTCCAGAAAGCCTGCCCCTCTTCCTTTCGAAACTACCGTGCCGGAGGGACAACCAAGATTCAGATTCACTTCCTGATACCCGTATTCTTTCAATATATTTGCTGTCCTCACGAAGTCCTCTGCATTTTTGGTCAAAATCTGAGGAACCAGTTTCTGTCCCTGATTATGCTCCGGCACGATCTCGTTCTTTTCTTTCGTGTTAAAATCCTTATTGACATGCGGAACCAGAAAAGGTGTAAAATACTTATCCATCTGCCGGAAACAGGAGTGGTAAGCACTTCGAAATACCCAATTTGTAATTCCTTCCATCGGCGCTAGATAATATCTCATAATCAGAATCCCAGATCCTCCAGAATCTCCTTCGCTTTCGATACGCAGCTTTCACAACCATCTACGGATACCGTCCGGTCTGCCAGGCTTACTTCGTAAGTAAGGCCTGCCTTATCAAATGCCTTACTGATCCTTTCTACACACTTTTCGCAATGTATATCCTCTACCTTTAATACTGTCATCATGATTTCCTCCTATTTCATCAGCTTTTTTATCGTTTCGCACAGTTCATCAACTGCATGTTCATTCCCTTCCTTCACATCCGCAACAATACAGCTGCGAATGTGTTTTGAAAGGAGAACTTTATTAAATCCATTAAGTGCAGACTGAACGGCAGAGACCTGATTTAAGATATCAACACAATAACGCTCATCTTCCACCATTCCCCTGATTCCACGGATCTGCCCCTCAATGCGGTTTAACCGGTTCATTAAATCTCTGAATTCTTTTTCATCCCTGTGTTTCCGCTTCTCACAACAATTCTCACTCATGTGTGGTTCCACCTTTCTAAAGCTTCAGTCTTCTGAGACGCAATGCATTGCTGAACCACTGCATTTACCTGATGCGTTCTTTCCAGTGCCTCTCCGCTCTTAATCAGGATTCCATTTCCTGCACCTACTCCTGTACCCACCATGATTGCTGTCGGTGTTGCCAGTCCCAGAGCACACGGACACGCAATCACCAGAACGGATACAAAAACTCTGAGGATGAATGCCAGATTCTGTCCTGCAAACGCCCAGACGATCGCCGCTGCCACAGCAACCAGAATAACAACAGGCACAAAATACCCTGCTACTGTATCTGCCAGCTTGGAAATCGGTGCTTTCTTTCCCTGGGCCTCTTCCATCAGGAGGATAATCTTTGACAATGTAGTATCCTTTCCTGTTCTTGTCACTTCCACCTGCATAGCTCCATGATAGTTCATGCTGCCGCCTATAACTTCATCACCCGCTTCTTTTTCCACAGGGATACTTTCGCCTGTCAGCATCGACTCGTCCACACTGCTGTTTCCGCTCATGACCACTCCATCCAGCGGTATCCTGCTTCCCGGGCGGATAAGAATAAGATCACCTTTCCTCACCTGTGAAGATTTTATCTCCTTCTCACAGCCGTTTTCTATAAGAATTGCCGTATCCGGTGCCAGTTCCATCAACTTCCGTATGGCCTCTGAAGTTTTCCCTCTGCTTCTGGCCTCCATGTATTTACCCAGCATGACCAATGTCACTACCACAGCCGCTGACTCATAATACAGACTTTCCACATACATATGATCTTTCAAGATGAGGAGCGTATTGATCAGACTGTAAAGGAAAGCACTTCCCGTTCCGATAGCCACAAGAGAGTCCATATTCGGATGTCCTCGAAAAAATGCCTTCAAACCTACGATATAGAATTTTCTGCCGCAGATCAGCACGAGCACTGTCAGAATAAGCTGAGTCAGAGCGTAATTCATCGGGTGTGTATGCATCCCCGGAACTCCTGGTAAAGGAAGAGAAAAGGGAAGCATATGTCCCATGGAAATATAAAGCAGCGGAACCGCGAAAACAATGGCTGTAACCAGCCTTCGCTTCATCACATGTAATGCTTCATCTTGCTGTCAATTCATTATACCTATACGGGGTATATGTATATAATAGGATGAGTCGTTATCAATGTCAAGAGTATTCTTTCACGATTTTTATCGTTTCATTCTCAAAAGAATCTCCTATATCATAAAAAATAACCGCCGCAGCGGTTATTTTTTATGTTTTCCTGTTTCGATTCATAAATGGCCCTGGCATAAGAACCAACAGAAGGCACGTAACTTACGGAATCATTCTTAAACAGGATAAGCGCCATTTTTCGTATCTGCTGCAGCAGGATCAACTTTCGTCTTCTGCGCCTCACGATACTTGAAGAACTCTGTAGCTACCTGCGGGAACAGAGCATAGGACAGAACATCCTCATCCTGCTCCTTCCACTGTGACATCTCAGCTTCGATTTTCTTAAGCTCCGGTTCGATCAGATCTGCCGGACGACACGTGATCGGTTTGGTATCCCCGATACACTTTTTCTGCACTTCAGGATTAAACGGCTTGATCGTAGCGCCGTATTTTCCACTCAGTACATCCTTTGTTTCTTTCGTTACCATCTTGTAACGCTCACCCATAATTACATTGAATACAGCCTGTGTACCAACGATCTGTGAGGACGGTGTAACCAGAGGACATTCACCGAGATCTTCACGCACACGCGGTACCTCCTCAAGCACTTCATAATACTTGTCCTCCGCATGCTGATCTTTCAGCTGGGAAGTCAGGTTCGACAGCATACCACCCGGTACCTGGTACAGCAGAGTCTTAATGTTGACTCCCAGATTCTTCGGATTGAGCAGTCCACTGTCAAGAGCCTCATCTCTGATCGGTCTGAAATAATCAGCGATCTCAGCCAGAAGATTCTGGTCAAATCCTGTATCATACGGTGTTCCCTTAAAGGTTTCAACCATAACCTCTGTAGCCGGCTGGGATGTACCCAGAGCAAACGGAGACATTGCAGTATCGATCACATCGACACCTGCCTCTACAGCTTTCAGATAAGTCATAGAAGCCACACCGGAGGTATAATGAGTATGAAGCTGTACCGGAATGCTGACCGCATCCTTGATCGCCGTGATCAGCTCTGTAGCGGTATATGGAAGAAGCAGGCCTGCCATATCTTTAAAGCAGATCGAGTTTGCCCCCATATCCTCAATTCTTTTGGCGATATCTACCCAGTACTCCATCGTATAGGCATCCCCCAGTGTATAGGAAAGAGCGATCTGTGCATGACCTTTTTCCTTATTTGCAGCCTTAACAGCAGTCTTCAGGTTACGCAGATCATTCATACAGTCGAAAATACGGATAATATCAATACCGTTTGCAATGGATTTCTGTACAAAATATTCTACCACGTCATCTGCATAGGGACGATATCCCAGAATATTCTGACCACGAAACAGCATCTGAAGCTTTGTATTCTTAAATCCGTCACGGAATTTACGCAGTCTTTCCCATGGATCTTCCTTCAGGAAACGAAGAGAAGCATCGAAAGTAGCACCTCCCCAGCATTCCACGGAATGATAACCTACTTTATCCATCTTGTCGATAATCGGCAGCATCTGCTCCGTTGTCATACGTGTGGCGATCAGGGACTGATGCGCATCACGCAGAATCGTCTCTGTAATCTTGATCGGTTTTTTCTCAATCGGTTTCTTTTTATTCTGTGCCATTTCTATACCTCCTCATTTATACGCCAAAGATAGCCATGAAAGTACCGGCAGCAACTGCCGTACCGATAACACCTGCTACGTTTGGTCCCATTGCATGCATCAGCAGGAAGTTGGTCGGATCAGCCTCGGCACCAACCTTCTGAGAAACACGGGCTGCCATAGGAACGGCAGACACACCTGCGGAACCAATCAATGGATTAATTTTGCCTTTCGTAACCTTGCAGAGAATCTTACCAAAGATAACACCGCCGGCTGTACCGAATGCAAATGCAACAAGACCCAGAGCTACGATTTTTAAAGTATCCAGATTCAGGAATGCCTCAGCACTGGTAGATGCACCTACGGAGGTACCCAGAAGAATAACTACGATATACATCATGGCATTGGAAGCTGTTTCTGTCAGCTGCTTCACAACACCGCACTCTCTGAACAGATTACCTAACATCAGCATACCGACAAGAGGAGCTGTTGTAGGAAGGATCAGACATACAACGATCGTAATGATGATCGGAAAAAGGATCTTCTCCAGTTTGGATACCGGACGAAGCTGTGCCATCTTAATCTTACGTTCTTCCTCTGTCGTGAGAGCTTTCATGATCGGAGGCTGTATGATCGGAACCAGTGACATATAAGAATATGCTGCCACTGCGATCGGACCCATCAGGCTTCCCTGTCCCAGCTTACCGGCCAGGAAAATGGAAGTAGGACCATCCGCACCACCGATAATGGAAATGGCTGCTGCTGCCTTTCCATTGAATCCCATAAAGATGGCCAGGAAATAAGCCATATAGATACCGAGCTGTGCTGCCGCACCCATCAGAAAGCTGATCGGATTGGCAATCAGCGGACCGAAATCTGTCATGGCACCTACGCCCATGAAGATCAGGGATGGCAGAATACTCCACTCATCCAGTATATAGAAATAATGTAAAAGTCCTCCTACTCCATTGGACATTTCTTCCGGTTTCGCCATAATATCCGGATAAATGTTTACCAGAAGCATACCAAATGCAATCGGCACAAGAAGCAGAGGCTCAAATCCCTTCTTAATCGCAAGGAATAAGAACACACATGCTACCGCAATCATCAGGTAGTTGCCCCATGTCAGATTGAAGAATGCCGTCTGGTGAAGCAGGTTAGACAATGTGTCTGTAACGTATGACATGTCTCTACCTCCGATATTAGTTCATGGTTGCCAGTGTATCACCAGATTCGATTGCATCACCGACAGCTACATCGATGCTTGCCACAGTTCCATCCTGCGGAGCAACAACAGGGATTTCCATCTTCATCGCCTCAAGGATAATGATGTTCTCGCCGGCTTTTACGGACTGTCCTACTTTAGCCTCTACCTTGAACACCTTACCGGGTACGGATGCCTCCACCTTAATGGCACCTGCACCTGCTGCCGCTGCTTTCTTCGGTGCTGCTGCCGGTGCTGCCTTTGGAGCCGCCTTCTTCGGTGCTGCCACAGGCGCTCCTGTACCTGTCGTCTCTTCTACTGTTACATCATATGCTGTTCCATTTACCGTAATTGTATAATTCTTCATCTCCATATCCTCCTATACTTATGCCCTTCTCCACTTTGCGGCATTTGATTTTTTAATAGAACGTACTACAAATCCGTCTGTTGACGTATTCTCGGCTGCTGCGATTGCCGCCGCAATGACTGCCACCAGCTCACCGTCATCCACAAGCTCTTCTTCCTCCGCTGCCACAACAGGTACTTCTGTCTTTACAGCCACCTCTGAAGGCTTCTCCTGTTTTTTCGTAAATTTTTCTTCCAGTCTGGAAATATGCTTAAACTGTGAGATCAGGAAGCTTAGGAACACGAGCATACAGAATACGATACCGATACCCATCAGCGTATTCATTCCGGCCATCTTCATCGTCTCTGCCATGGAATAATTCACATTGAATCCCATGCTCACAGCCATCTGGGTCGGCTGATCCACCACCATCTGCACATCGGCAGTTGCTTTTTCAAATACTGCCCGGGAAGTAATCGTAATCTGGCTTCCCTTCTCCTCAACAGCCTGCTCCGTAATCTCCTGAAATCCACCAAGCTCTGCTTTGACACTCTTCCATGATTCTACTGCTGAAATAGAAAAATCATCCGTTGCCTGAGCCTGGATCTGCTCAATAATATCATCCGTAAAAGATACCAGCGTCTGAAGTGTCTGAGAAGCTTGGGTTTTGTAATTTGCCACATCATCTGCTGAAAGTGTTGTCACATGGTCTGCCAGTTTTTTCTCAGAACTGCATCCGGTCAATGCCGCCATGCAAAGCACCATGCAGAGTACCAGCAATAATCCTTTTATTTTTCGCATCATAATTATTCACCTCGCTTAAACCGTGCCATGTTTCTTTGCCGGGCGGTCTTCTCTCTTCGTGAATAACATCTCCAGGGCACCAATGACATATTTTCTGGTATCCTGTGCCTCAATAATGGTATCTACATATCCATGCTTTGCGGCAGATACAACACCTGACTGCAACTTGGCATATTCTGCTGCCTTCTCGTTCAATGTGGCTGCATCTGCATCCGGATACATGATCCTGGCTGCTGATTTCGCATCCATCATACCGATTTCAGCTGTAGGCCATGCAAACGTTACATCCGCACCGATCGACTTACTGTTCATCGCCACATAAGCACTGCCGTATGCCGCACCTATAATCACATTTACCTTTGGCACAGTAGCATTTGCAAAGGCATAGGTCATTTCTGCTGCCGCTTTTGCAATGCTTCTCTCCGAGTGCTTATCCGCTTTAAATCCCTTCACATTGGTAAACGATACCACCGGAATCTCAAAAGCATCACAGAACTTTACAAGCTTCGCCGCTTTTCGTGCTCCCTTTGTGGTGAGCACTGCATCAAATGCTCCTGTCTTCTTTCCTTCATCATCATAAACCTCGGTACGGTTTGCCACAACACCTACTGTCATGCCGTTCAGTCTGATGAATCCTGTCACCATCTCTTTTGCATAATCCGCCTGTGTTTCTACGAAAACAGAATCGTCTGCAATATTTGAGAGAAGAATGGAGGTATCTCCCACCGTATTCTCCAGATCCTGACATACACGGTTCAGATCGTCTGTGCATTCTTCATAGGATGCATCATCCTCATTGTTTGACGGAAGCATGCACACAAGCTCTCTGATCCCTGCAAATATTTCTTCCTCAGTCCCGGTAAAATCTACCATTCCCGCTTCCTCACTCTGGAATTTTGCGGAAGCGGTATCACATCTGGAGATCTCATTTCCATCCAGCGCATTAGGAGAATTCACAAACAGCTTTGCCTTCTTACTCTCCATAAATGTAAAATCTGTCAGCGCACTGGAAACCGCAAGTCCGCCACCGCATGTTCCAAATATTGCCGTAATCTGCGGAATCACTCCGGAAGCCAGAGTCTGTTTCAGATAAATCTCACCAAATCCGTTCAGGGCATCTGTCGCTTCCTGAAGTCTCATTCCGGCACAGTCGATCAGTCCGATCACCGGTGCGCCCATTTTCATCGCCATATCGTAAATTGCGGTAATCTTCTTCGCATGCATCTCGCCAATTGTTCCGCCAAGTACAGCAGCATCCTGACTGTATACATAAACCAGATTTCCGTCAATCACTCCATATCCGGTAACCACGCCGTCTCCCGGAGTTTCTGCCTGCTGCATGTTGAAATCAGTGCTTCTGGCAGAAACACTTCCGCCGACTTCAACAAAACTGCTTTCATCAAGTAAAGAGGCAATTCTTGTACTTGCTAAGCTTTGTGTTGTATTACTCATTATTCAGCCCTCCATTTTTATATTATAAAAATAATTCAAATTTCTGCCAATTTTAATTCTATATTGTTTTACTGAAAATATCAAGCATTTTGTCGAATTTTCACGATAAACACAACTAATCATAAAAGCATTCGTTCCAGTATCTTTCCTGCACACCAGTGGAGGCTGATTTTTTCCACACCACACTGTACAGTGACCGGAAACTCCCTTACCAGTTCATTTCCCAGATAGTAACGCACGCTCCCTACCACAGTATCCTCTTCCACAGGTGCCATAAGCTTCTTGGGTCGATCGACCTGGACAGAGACCTCCTCATCCTCTCTTAATAGCAGCCTGATTTCCTCATCATCTGTCACGCCAAGCCCGGCATATGCCGTATCCTGCAGATTTCCGCTCTCCGGTATCCCATTCTCAACGGGAATCTCATCAAATCGGATTTCTTTTCGTACATTACGATACTCATAATTCTTAAGACCATATTCCATCAGCTTTCTGGTATCCTTCCATTTCCAGGTCTTATTGTTCGGCCAGCCGCAGGCAAGCAGAGCGACAATATAAGTTCTACCATCCCTTTCAAGTGCCCCCACGTAGCAGTATCCGGCTTTTCCGGTAAATCCTGTTTTCCCGGTCAGTGCTCCGTCCATCATACCAAGAAATGCATTATGGTTCACACATGAAAAACTTCTACTGCCTTCCACATCAGAAAAAACATACGACAGCGTTCCTGTAATTTCAAGAAATTCCTCTCGTTTGGGTGAGATCATGATACAGTACCGCATGATTCTTGCCAGTTCCTCCGCCGTGATCGAATGCTCTCCTCCTTCGTCTGAGGCGTCCAGCCCGTTGGGCGTGACAAAGTGAAATTTCCTGCAGCCAATCTCTCTCGCTTTTTTATTCATCATTTCTGCAAATCCCTCCACGCTTCCTCCCACATGCTCAGCGATGATCACCGCCGCATCGTTATGACTTTCCAGCATCAGGGAATACAGAAGATCTTTTACATAATAACGCTCTCCGGTGGATACACCCAGATGCACTTTCGGCTGAGAAGCTGCCAGCCGGGAAACTTCCGCGATTTCTTCCGGGTCTGTCAGCTCCAGAGTCAGGATACAGGTGAGAATCTTGGTAGTACTCGCCATCGGGCGCTGCTCCCGGCCGTTTTTCTCAAATAAAACACGCCCGGAACCGGCATCCATCAGGACCGCCGACTGGGCGTATAATTCTTCCGGTGCGGCATATGCCTCTATCCGGAAACTCGTAAGAAATATACAGATAATGATTAATGCAATAATGATTCTTTTCACTTTTACACTTCCCCGTTTTTAGGAAAAGTATATGTCCTTTTTATTCTTCTTATTCCGTCCTGATAGCAGAATCCTGTGAGTTGCCCCTTGGTTCATCCTATGAAGATACGGAAACCAGTCAGTTATAATTTCTCGAAAACCGGTAATTGATCACATCCGGATCATCCAGGGTCTGATAAAATTCCTCCAGCACGGTCACTGTCTCGGGAACTGTGCATTTCACCATGGAAATCAGTTCTCTGGTACTCTCCGCACAACGTGTGAAATGCTGTTTTCTGATCACTCTCCCATGGGTCTCCTCATAAATGCCTGCAAGCCGCAGGAACTTCAGCAGAACCTTTCTTTTCAGTGAAGTCCGGCAGACAGTAATTCCTGTGTAGAATTTCATAAATCGAAGTGTTGTACGAATCTGCTTATCACTGAATTTCCCCAATACATCTGCAATCGCTTCCACTGCATCATTGTCTATGTGGATCACCGAGCCTGGATGGTAGGTGAAAGGATTTTTTCCATTCTTCTCCATGAATACCCTGTCAAGCTCTGTCTCAATTTCCGCATGGCTTGCTCCTGTTCTTTCCGTATAGCGATAAATATACGGATGGCAGCTGCTGTCCAGCATATAATGACAGATAAATCCCATCGTATATGCAAGAACCGCCTCGTTTCCCGTTACAAGATACCGTCTCTTGCAATGCCTGAAAAAATCAGACGCCATCTCTTCATGCATCCTGTTTCCGGTCTGATTCATTTCATTTTTCTGAAACGGATGATAATAAAACAGGATATCCGGCCCATGAAGCCCTATAATATATGCCATCCTGTGTTTTTTCACGATCTCCTGCATCTCTTCAGGAAGCTTCTGAAAGACAGCCTTCCCGAACAAATCATGTGTATATGTTGTCGGCATGTTTCTAACTCCTATCTTGTTTCAACTTACAATAGCGATTCAGCACAGCAGACAGTTCTGCGGCCCGTTGTTCTGAACAATTGCTCCTGCTGTTATATATGAAGCCGAAGCTGAATCTCTTCTTCAGCCTCCGCTTTAAAATCTTCAATCTGTACCGGATTCGGTGCGGGAAGATCATCTAATGACTGAATACCGAAATTACGCAGAAATTCCTCTGTTGTCCCGAATAGAATCGGCCTTCCCGGTGCGTCCAGCCTTCCCAGCTCTGTCACCAGATTGTATTCAATGAGTTTGTTTACCGCATGGTCACATTTGACACCCCGGATCTTCTCAATCTCAGCTTTTGTAATTGGCTGCTTGTACGCAATTATGGAAAGCGTTTCCAGAGCCACGTCTGTAAGAGTGATCTTCTTAGGCTGTTTTGCTACCCGAATCAGATACTCATACATTTCCTTCTTCGTACATAATTGGAAGGAATGATCCAGTTCAATAATCTGAATCCCGCGATCCTCTTCCATGTATCTGTCCATCATGCCATGAAGGATCTTTCTCGTAGTCTCTGTATCATGCTCTACAGCTTTCGCAATTTTTTCCAGCTCAACAGACTCTCCCATAGCAAACAGGATGGCCTCAATCGCTGCTTCTGTTTCTTTTCGACCCACCTCTATCTCTCCTCTACCGCATGCCGGAGGGCACAGGTTATGCCCCATAGCTGATTAAAATATCCGCAAATGTCCCATCCTGGGTAATGGTTATCCTTCCAATCTTCATAAGTTCAAGAATTACAAGAAAAGTAACGACAACCTGCATTTTCGTACGCCTTTTTTCCAGGAGGTCACGAAAGCTGCAGGTCTGATGTTCCCGAACATAACTTTCCACCTTTTCCCATGTAGCATCCATGTCCACTTCCTCTTTTTCCAGTGTTCCAAAAGTACTCCTGATCGGATCCAACCTGTCCTTCTGTCTTCGCATGATATCCTTGAAAATGCTGTGCATTTTCGACAGACTGATATCCGCAAGCAGATCTTCAATCTTCACCTCCGGCCGATACGCACTGACCTCTTTCGGTATGTCAGGCTCTCTGTACATATTCAGGGAGGCATCCTGCTGCCTCTCCCTTAACTCATAGGACATGTATTTATACAGCTTGTACTCCAGCAGCTTTTCCACAAGTTCCTGCCGCGGATCCTCCTCCACACCCTCTTCATCTTTCTCTTTCGGCAGGAGCATCCTTGACTTGATATCGAGCAGTGTGGCAGCCATAACGAGAAACTCGCTCATCACGTTCAGATCCCTGTTCTTCATTTCCCGGATATACTCCATATATTGCCTGGTGATCTCTATAATAGGGATATCGTAAATATTCACTTTATTCTTATCGATTAAATGCAAAAGCAGATCCAGAGGACCTTCAAATGCCTCAAGCTTAACGGGAATCCCCATATTGTTCAGTACCTCCACCATTACATACAAATCCGGCGAAACAGACATTCGCATTCCACTTTGCTATATGTTCATGAACGCAGAGAGCATCTCGTCTATTATTCAGATTGCTGCTATTTACTCCGTGAACAGCAATTCCACCACCACCAACTCTCTGGGGTTACCGATTCTCGGAAGGCGTGAGTGAGATCCTGTTCCTGCACTCACAACCATATGATGTCCGTTTTTTTCAAATATACCTTTATCATATTCAGGAAACAGAACAAACTGTGGACTGATGACGCCTCCGAACACAGGAAGCCGTAAAAATCCTCCGTGCAGATGTCCGGACATGGTAAGATCTGCCCCCCATGCATCATATGCATCAAAACACATGGGATTGTGAGCAAGAAGGATCTGATAACGCTCATCGGTACCTTTACCCAGATATTCTGTCACTTCCTGCATCTGAAGTTTCTGACGGCTGTATCTCTTATAATAACTCTGCGGAAGCTCCAGCCCGTAGATCCTGAGTGGAATATCTTTCAGCATAAGATCTGCATACTCATTTTCCAGCAAAAACACACCGGATTTCCGGAGACCTTCCGCATAATATTCATAACGTTTCCCAAAGGTCTCCGTATCCATTTTCATGCGGCATTCATGATTTCCATTCCCATAGCATACGGGATATTTTTCTGCCAGCCTCTGTATCAGACTTAACGGTATACTCTCACGTTCCTCAAGTTCTGCAGTCAGCATATCTCCGGCTATTGCGATCAGGTCAGGGTTCTGATAATCGATTTCTCTTAATAAAAGATCATTATTCCGGCCAAAGCATTCATTATGCAAATCACTTAACAATACAATACATAATTTTCCCGTAAAACGGCAGGAAGTCTTCTTTGTTTTAATCTGATATCTGGTAACTTTAAATTTCTTCATGTTCTGTAGTATATCATACTCCTTTTCAAAATGGAAGTATCTTATCTTCCCATATCTCCTTCAGACAATCCATAAATCCTGCTTTTGTGATGTCTTTATCTAACAGAATCTTCACAGTACCAATCTTCTTTTCATCCAGAAAGTAACCTATTTCTCCGACAGGATCCCCTTTTTGTGCCGGAGCCTCAATCACTTCGCTGAGTCTGACTTCTTTACGGATGGATGACAGATCTGCCCCTTTCGTATCCAGATACCGGAATTCTCCCTCGCATCGACAGGGAGCCGTTTTCTCCACTCCCCGTCTGATTGGAATATCGGGAAGTTTCTCTTTATTCTCATCTGTGTAGAGAGCACATTTCCCAAAACCGTAGTTCATAAGTTCTGCGGCATTGGCAAACCTGGTCTTTGAATCCGGTGCTGTCATGATCACGCTGATCAGCTCGATTCCATTACGTACTGCTGTTGCCGACAGGCAGTATTTTGCAACGCTGGTACTCCCCGTTTTCAGTCCTTTACAGCCATCATAGCTTCTCAGCAATTTATTTGTATTGGTCAATCCGAATTCTTTTGATCCCTGCCTTGTCACATGGGTGATATTTTCCATCCAGACCGTAGTGTAGTCATAGATCTGTGGAAAACGTGTAATAAGCTCACGGGACATGATAGCAATGTCTCTCGCCGTCGTATAATGCCCGGTATCCTCCGTCAGTCCGCAGCAATCTACAAAGTTTGTATTTTTCATCCCCAGCTCCTTCGCCCGCTGATTCATTCTGCTGACAAACTCCTGCTCCGTCCCTCCGATATACTCAGCCATGGTTACCGCCGCATCATTTCCCGATGCAATCATGATACACTTGAGAAGAGTATCAACCGTCTGTTTCTCTCCTTCCTCCAGATAGACCTGAGAACCTCCCATAGATTTGGCATGCGCACTGGTCGTCACCTCATCAGAGAGCTTTATTTTTCCACTGTCCACAGCCTCAAGGATCAGCAGAGCCGTCATAATCTTTGTAACACTTGCCGGACTGCGCTTTTCATCTGCTGCTTTCTCATAAAGTATTGTTCCGGTTGATGCCTCCATCAGAATTGCTGACGGTGATTCAATATTCACGCTCTCCCCCTCAGCCCGTACCGGAAGGATGCTCTGTGTCAGCATCAGGCAGGAAAGCATGATTCCAAGAAACTTCTTCATACAAAAACCGCTCCTGTTCATTCTCTATACCAAGTATAGCATATGGACGAGCGGTTTATGATTTAACGGCGAAAATTCGCACTGATATTCCTTATTTTTTCCGGTATTGCACGGACCCTCTCCGGAAATTCTGTCCCCTTTGCCAAAAACAGATGAACCGTAAAATCCACCAGGTAGTACAGGATCAATATCTGAGCAGCCAGACATCCTATTTCAAAAGGATAGCTGTCGGCAAAGATCATGACTCCTTTATGAAGAAAGCCAAACAGGCAAATTGTGTAAAGCCCCCAGGCCAACGTACTCTCCAGGCAGATGATACCCTCAAAATTAAACGGTTTTTCATGGTAATCCCACCAGACCGTTCCGAAAACACGAAGCATCAGCTTCGCAACGAAAAATTCAAAAGCAGTGGCTGCAATACTGCCACATATGTAAAGCATCACATAATTTCCTTCAAACGGACGCAGTAAAAACCAGGCACCCACGGCACCAAATCCATAAATCGGACAGATCGGGCCAAAAATAAAGCCTCGATTCACCGGCCGTTTCTCACAAAATGACATATAAACAGATTCTACACACCATCCCAGGATGCTGTATATAAGAAACCACTGAATAATATGATATAAATCCGTTTCCGTTCCATGAACGGCTATTTCCCACGGCATCGTCTCACCTCTTTTTCTAATCGTAAAAATAATCTAAATTTACTGCTGTTGCATTATCCTATCATACATTCCCGATACCGGCTACCCACCTTTTACATTATTAAAAAAAAATTAACTATTTCTTAAAGTTTTATTCCTTATCCGGCAGATCAGTCATCTGAAATCCAAATCATCCTTACACATCGAAAAACCCTCAGCTAAATGCTGAGGGCTTTCTTCTGCACATATTAGTTATACTTACGTTTACGAGCAGCTTCAGATTTCTTTTTACGTCTTACGCTTGGTTTTTCGTAATGTTCTCTTTTACGAATCTCCTGCTGAATACCAGCCTTCGCGCAGTTTCTTTTGAAACGACGCAAAGCGCTGTCTAAAGTCTCGTTTTCTTTTACGATTACATTTGACATAGCTTCACACCTAACCTCCCTCCAGTTGTAGATTGTGCATAATACAACTGTCTGGGTATTTTTATTGCACTGATAGTTATTATAGCATATATTTCCCGTACGTCAAGAACTATTTGAGCTGTTCTGACAAAATTTCTGCTGCAGCCTTTAAAGCATCGCCGATCTTCTCAGGATTCTTTCCGCCGGCCTGTGCCATATTCGGGCGTCCGCCGCCGCCTCCGCCTACAATGGCTGCTGCTCCCCGGATCAGATTGCCTGCGTGCGCTCCGGCTTTCTGCGCCGTCTCAGTAACCATGGCAAGCAGGCTGACCTTACCGTCTTTCGCCGATGCCAGCACCACGACACCTTCACCCAGTTTTTCCTTCAGCTGGTCACCCAGATCGCGCAGTCCGTTCATATCCACATCATTCACGCTTACCGCCAGCAGCTTGATGCCTTTTACTTCCTGCACCTGATCCATAACATCCCCCAGGGCATCGGAAGCCAGTTTGCTCTTCAGGGACTCATTTTCACTGTGGAGTGCCTTTACCTCTGCCTGCAGATGAGCAATCTTGTCTGCAAGCTCATTCGGAGAAGTTTTCAAAAGAGCCGCTGCACGTGCCAGCTTCTCCTCCATCTCTTTATAATAAGCAAACACACCCTCACCTGTCAGTGCCTCGATACGGCGCACGCCTGCTGCGATTCCTGACTCAGAAACGATCTTAAATACCGTAATCACTCCTGTATTTGCCACATGGGTACCGCCACAGAGCTCTTTCGAGAAATCTCCCATCGATACAACACGTACTTCGTCTTCGTATTTCTCGCCAAAGAGTGCCATGGCACCGCTCTTCTTTGCCTCTTCCACATTCATGATCTGTGTCACGACCGGAAGAGATGCCTGAATCTCCCTGTTGACCAGTTCCTCTGTCTTTGCAAGCTCGTCCGGAGTCATCGCTGCAAAGTGTGCAAAGTCAAATCTAAGTCTGTTCGGCGTCACCAGAGATCCCTTCTGCTCAACATGGGAACCCAGTACGGTCTTCAGTGCCTTCTGTAACAGATGCGTCGCACTGTGATTCTTGCAGGTAGCACTTCTTCCATCTTCATTTACTTCCAGGGTTACCGTATCGCCTGTTTTCAGCATTCCCTTTACCACATGACCGATATGACCGAATTTGCCTCCCAGAAGCTTGATCGTGTCCTCAACCACAAACTCACCTTCTGCTGTGCGGATGACTCCCGTATCACCTTCCTGTCCTCCCATGGTTGCATAGAAAGGTGTCTGCTCTACGAAAACGGTTCCCTTTTCCCCGTCAGAAAGTGCTTCTGTCAGCTCTGTCTCTGTCGTCAGGACCGTGATTCTGGACGTATAGCTTAAATTGTCATAGCCGACAAATTCTGTCGTCACCGATGCATCGATTTCATCGTAAACGGTAGCGTCCCTACCTATATAGTTCGAGGTTTCGCGGGCATTTCTTGCCTTGGTCCTCTGCTCCTCCATGGCAGACTTAAAGCCTTCCTCGTCAATCGTATATCCCTTTTCTTCCAGAATCTCCTTTGTCAGATCCAGCGGGAATCCGTAGGTATCATAAAGCGTAAAGGCACTCTTGCCATCTAACTGCTTCTTTCCCTCTTTTTCCATGTCTGCTTCCATTCCGGCAAGAATATTCAGACCCTGGTCAATGGTCTTGTTGAACTTTTCCTCCTCCTGAGAAAGCACCTTAAAGATAAACTCCTTCTTTTCCTCAAGCTCAGGATATCCATCGCGTGAACCCTCGATCACCGTCTCACTGAGCTTTGACAGGAAACCGCCCTGAATCCCCAGCAGCCTTCCGTGACGTGCCGCACGGCGGATCAGACGGCGGAGCACATAGCCTCTTCCTTCATTCGTCGGCATAATACCGTCCGAAATCATAAAGGTAGCAGAGCGGATATGGTCAGTAATCAGACGGATGGAAATATCCTTATTCTCATCCTCCTTATAAGTAATGCCTGCAAATTCACAGACTTTATTTCTCAGAGCCTCGATGGTATCCACATCAAAGATCGAATCCACATCCTGTACGACAACAGCAAGCCTCTCCAGTCCCATACCGGTATCGATATTCTTCTGTACGAGCTCTGTATAATTCCCGTTTCCGTCATTGTCAAACTGGGTAAATACGTTGTTCCAGACTTCCATGTAGCGGTCACAGTCACAACCTACCGTACAGTCTGCATGACCACAGCCATATTTTTCTCCCCTGTCATAATAGATCTCAGAGCAGGGACCACAGGGACCTGCACCGTGCTCCCAGAAATTATCTCCTTTGCCGAAACGGAAAATACGCTCCGGAGCAATGCCGATCTCCTTATTCCAGATTTCGAATGCTTCATCATCATCCACATAGATCGATGGATAAAGTCTTTCCGGATCAAGTCCCACAACCTCTGTCAAAAACTCCCAGGACCAGTGGATCGCCTCTGTCTTGAAATAATCTCCAAATGAGAAATTTCCAAGCATTTCAAAAAATGTGCCGTGACGCGCCGTCTTTCCCACATTCTCAATATCTCCTGTCCTGATACATTTCTGGCAGGTGGTCACTCTGGTGCGGGGCGGAATCTCCGCTCCGGTAAAGTATGGCTTCAGTGGTGCCATACCTGAATTGATCAGCAGCAGACTTTTGTCATTATGCGGTACAAGAGAAAAACTCTTCATTGCCAGATGTCCTTTACTTTCAAAGAACTCCAGAAACATTTTCCGCAATTCATTCACACCGTATTTCTTCACAATAACTCCTCCTGTGCTTTTTCATTATTCTTTCTGTCTCTTAAATACTTTCCCAGTTTAATTCCTCCGAAGGCTACCGCCGCCAGAAGAAGCATCTTAACCACCGTCGTAATAAATTCTGCTAAAAATACCATAAGTTCCCTCCTTATTCTTTAGTCAGCCTTTATCTGATGATATCCTTTCTTACCCTTTTTAATCACCAGGGCACCATCTGCATCAAAATCTGCAGTAGTGAATTTCCTTGAAATATCTGTCACCTTTTCTTCATTGACACTGACTCCGCCCTGCTGGATCAGTCTTCTTGCCTCAGATCTGTTCTTCGCAAGTGTCGTATCTACCAGAAGTGTGATCAGATCCTTTCCCTCATCCAGTTCCGCTTTCGCATAAGTGGTCGTCGGCATATTCTGGCTCTTTCCGCCGCCAACGAAAATCGCTTTTGCAGCCTCGTCCGCTTTCCTGGCTTCTTCCTCTCCATGTACCAGCTTGGTCAGCTCGTAAGCAAGGATCTCCTTCGCCCGATTGAGCTGGCTGCCTTCCCAGTCATTCATGGCATCGATTTCCTCCAACGGAAGGAAGGTCAGCATACGGATACACTTGAGCACATCCTCATCTGCCACATTTCTCCAGTACTGATAGAATTCATACGGAGACGTCTTCTTCGGATCCAGCCATACAGCTCCGGACTGAGTCTTGCCCATCTTCTTGCCCTCGGAATTCAGAAGCAAAGTAATCGTCATGGCGTGTGCATCCTTACCCAGCTTTCTGCGGATCAGCTCTGTACCTCCCAGCATATTACTCCACTGATCATCACCGCCAAACTGCATATTGCAGCCATATCTGCGGTATAACTCGTAAAAATCAAAGCTCTGCATGATCATATAGTTAAATTCCAGAAAGCTTAATCCCTTCTCCATTCTCTGCTTATAGCACTCTGCCCTCAGCATATTGTTTACAGAGAAATGAGGTCCGACGTCCCTTAAAAACTCAATGTAATTCAGATTCGTCAGCCACTCTGCATTATTTACCATCAATGCTTTTCCTTCACTGAAATCGATAAACCGGCTCATCTGTTCCTTAAAGCATTCACAGTTGTGCTGGATCGTCTCTGGCGTCATCATCTGGCGCATATCAGATCTTCCGGAGGGATCTCCTACCATAGCCGTACCTCCGCCGATCAGTGCGATTGGCTTGTTTCCCGCCATCTGCAGCCGTTTCATCAGACAGAGTGCCATAAAATGTCCCACATGCAGACTGTCTGCAGTCGGGTCAAATCCAATATAGAAGGTGGCTTTCCCATTGTTCACCATCTCCCGGATTTCTTCTTCATTTGTCACCTGGGCAATCAGCCCGCGTGCTACCAGTTCTTCATAAATCTTCATTTCTTTCTCTCCTTGCATACTGATTTTAAATATAGCATACGAATTTTGCTATTTCAAGTATGGGACAGGATATTTCAGGTTACTGTTCACAAGTATACAAAAATCCCGTCCCTTTAGCTTCCTAAAAGGACGGGAGCTAATCCCGTGTTACCACCTTTTTTCACACACGGCTCACACCGCATGCCTCATCAAGTACAGCTATGCATACATCCTGCTGACATTGCTATACTTTTGCACGATAACGTGTGCCTTCCGTTGCAGCCTACCAGTTTCTTTACGTTCGGTGCAAAGCTCCAAGAGGTATTCACACCAAGTTCCTCCTGTGCCTCTCATCTGCCGGCTGCTTTCTGTAGGATTTCCTTACTGCTACTTGTTCTTTTCAACGCTTTTCATTTCAATAATGTTTTGCATCATTATAAAAGACAAATTCCCATTTGTCAATAATGAACTCCTTCATCAACGATCAGATCCTTGCCATCAGCAGCTGTTGTCGCCAGCTCATCGCACCGTTCATTCTGCTCATGACCATCATGTCCCTTTACCCAAATAAAGGTCACTTCGTGAGGAGCCTTTGCTTTCAGCAGACGTTTCCAGAGATCCACATTCTTCACCGGCTCATTTTTTCCCCGCTTCCAGTTTTTTCTCTGCCAGCTGTCGATCCAGTGCTGGTTGAACGCATTGACCAGATACTGAGAATCAGAGTACAGTTCCACCTGACAGGGCCGGTTCAGTGCTTCCAGCCCCACGATCGCTGCCATCAGTTCCATCCGGTTGTTTGTCGTCCTTACATAGCCCTGGCTGTATTCCCTGACATGCAGTTCTCCTTTTGTATCTGTATAATGCAGGATCGTCCCGTAACCGCCGGGCCCGTCCGGATTGCCCCTGGCAGAGCCATCTGTATAAATCTTGACAAGCATTTTCTGTTTTCCCCCTCTACAAACTCCATTCACCCGTATCAACAAACCTTTTTGCCGAAGCCTCCGCTGCCCGGATGATCTCATCATCATATCCGATGATACTCAAAAGTCTGATCGCGTTACGTGAAGTCGCTCTTCCTTCATAGAGCTGATAGTTAAATAAAATGTCACCTTCTGAGACCTCCTCCTGAAAATGATAGTTTTCATATTCCTTTTCAAGAACGTACGTCAGTTCAATATCATGTGTCGCAGCAAAACACTGCACCTTTCTTCTATTCATACTCTTTAGAATCTGGGCAGATGCCGCAATTCGTTCCACCGTATTGGTTCCGCGCAGCACCTCATCCACAAAACACAGCAAAGGCAGTTCGTCCTCCATATGATCCATAATGCGCTTTAAGGATTTGATTTCCACGATATAGTAGCTTTCCTGACTCATCAGATCATCTCTCAGTGCCATAGAAGAATAAATCTGACAGAAATTCTCCTCCCAGACATCTGCCAGACAGGTGTGGATCGTCTGCGCAAGCAGTGCATTAATGGCGATCGTTTTCAGAAACGTGGATTTTCCAGATGCGTTGGAACCGGTAAGCAACACACCTTTTTCTACTGAAATAGAATTTTTCACAGGATCATCGATCATGGGATGGTAGACATTCTTTGCCCTGAGATAGGTATCATCTGTCCGTTCAAGAGCCGGCACACACCATTCCTGCATCATTTCCCGGAAGGAAGCGATCGCGATCGCACTTTCCAGCATACCGATGTTTTCTGTCAGACTCTCAAAAGCATCCAGATTCTCCCGAAGTTCTCTGACCATCGTATTGAACTGCAGAAGATCCAGATGAAACGTAAGATTCAGATAGGCAACGATCGACTCTTCGATTCCGCCGCTTTCCATAAAGCCTCCCGCCACAACGAAGGTGGAATTTCTCCTGAATCTCCCGAATTTCTTCTTTGCTTCTACAATTCTTTCCTGATATTTCTCAATAGCCGGAAGCTTGATCTTCTGCAGCCCGTCTGCTGCCTTCAGCATCTCCAGCAGACACTTGCATGATAAAATATACGGCTCGATTTTCTTTCTTCTGGAAAAATATGTGCCCCAGCAGAATCCGATTGCTCCGATCAGCAGAAGAATGCCTGTAGCAGGATAGATCACAATCCCCGCCAGTGCAGCCAGGATCAGTCCGATCCCGATGTAATGTACCGTCTTAGAATCCTCCTGATAATCCGCAAGATTGTAAATATAGTCAAAAATCGAACGGGCTCCTGTCTTTCCTATTCCGGCAAAAAAGTATTCGATCTTCTCCCGCTCACTGTTATGCTCTGAAAAATAACGGATCAGCCGTTCCCGCTCCTGCAGCTCCTCTTTTGAAAAGGAGGGAGTTCTCAGCATTGCATACAGATAGCTCTCTCCGATACAGGACCAGGTGTGGTTCAGCAGCATAAAAACCGTATCCATATCCAGATCATTCCATGTGATATCATCGATACAGAATCCATCTTTTTTCTTCCTCACAAAATATCGCCCGATCGCATCAAATTCCGCACCGGAATATTCCCTGACAGGACGCTCCCCCCAGGTCCTTCTGATCTTCCCCATCAGCCGCAGCTTTCGCTGCCTGTTCTGATGAATGCAAAATCCTGCAAACACTGCAAGACACAGCACGATAATCCCCGCTGTTTTGATCACTATTTCTGTCATTTTACCTCCTGCCGGCACAACCTTCTTGAATTCTCTGCTGTTTCTTCAAAGATACTTTCCCGAAAGTGCGCATTCCCGGCGATTCCTCCTATGATTCTCCACACATCTTATGAATGGTATAAATAAGCTTCTCTGATTCATCCCATCCGAGACACGGATCCGTAATCGACTTTCCATATACATGGACTCCCTGTCCGATCTTCTGGCAGCCCGGCTCGATATAACTTTCGATCATCACACCTTTTACGAGTTCCCTGATCCTTGGACTTACATTTCTGCTGTGCATCACTTCTTTTACGATTCTCACCTGTTCCGCATACTGCTTTCCGGAATTGGAATGATTCGCGTCTACAATAACTGCCGGATATTTTAAGTTTCTCTCATCGTACATCTTCAGAAGCAGATTCAGATCCTCATAGTGATAGTTCGGAATCGTATTTCCATGTTTATTCACTGCGCCTCTCAGGATGGTATGAGCAAGCTCATTTCCTGTCGTTTTCACTTCCCATCCACGGTAAATGAAAGTGTGTCCCGCCTGTGCTGCCACTACAGAGTTCAGCATAACTGTAAGATCACCGCTGGTAGGATTCTTCATACCTGCCGGAACATCCATTCCACTTACTGTCAAACGATGCTGCTGATCCTCCACCGAACGTGCCCCTATCGCAACATACGAGAGAATATCAGAAAAATATCTCCAATTTTCCGGATAGAGCATCTCATCCGCCGCTGTAAGACCAGATTCCTCAATGGCACGTATATGCAGTTTCCGGATCGCTATCAGTCCTGCCAACAGATCCGGCTTTTTTTCCGGATCAGGCTGATGAAGCATTCCCTTATATCCTTCTCCTGTTGTTCTTGGTTTATTTGTGTAGATCCTCGGAATCAGAATCAGGCGGTCAGACACCTTTTCCTGAACTTTTGCCAGACGACTGATATAGTCACAGACCGCTTCTTCATTATCTGCGGAACATGGCCCGATAATGACAAGAAACTTGTCCGACTCTCCGGTAAATACCTTACGTATCATCTCATCTCTATCTTTCTTGATTCTGACCACCCTTTCCGTCACCGGATACATTTCCTTTACCTCAGCCGGAGTAGGCAGCTTTTTTACAAACTCAAAACTCATAATAATCTCCTCCTGTTTCCTGTCGTTCTTTTCAAAGACCGTTTATTAACAAGCATGTGTTATGCAAACAAGAGCCATACTTGAGCAAAAGGAAAGCCTCGAAGAGGCTGTTTTGCTTATAGGCTCTGAACAGATACAATATATCATAAAAACCACGAAATACCAACTATTTTCCGGTATCAATCATTTGACTTTTTTACTGATTATGCTATCATAGAATGGCAGTTATTTTCCATATATCTGTGCATCGCGATGCGTGTTACCGGTCACGGAATGAACAGTAGCAAGAATTGACTGCGGATTGAAACAAAAGAAAACCAGGAGTGTGAAACAGCTATGTCAAATATGAAAAAGCCATACTTTCCAATGTTCGTAGATTTGAGCGAAAAGAAAGTCATTGTTGTAGGAGCCGGAACAATTGCCAAACGCCGCATCCGTTCTCTTCTGACCTTTACCAATCATCTGGTCGTCATCGCTCCGGAGATAAACAAAGAATTGAAAGAACTGGAAAACACCGGTCAATTAACAATAAGAAAGAAAAAATATGAACGGGAAGATATTTATGATGCAGACATTGTCATCGCTGCAACCAATGATACACAGATCAACAACGATATCTACATCGTCTGCAAGTGTATGGGCATTCCGGTAAATGTATGCAGCGATAAGCACAAATGTGATTTCTTTTTTCCGGGAATCGCTCAGAAAGATCATGTAGTGGTCGGAGTAACTGCAAGCGGAACCGACCACAAAAAAGCACGGGCTGTCATCGAGAGAATACGTGAAATACTTTAACCGGAAGGTTTTAATACCCTGTTCAAATATGTATTTGTAGTAGAAATGTCGGAATGCCCCAGCATTTCCTGCACAATCTTAGAATCAGCTCCATTCTGTACCATGTGAAATGCAAAAGAGTGGCGTAACGTATACGGAGTAATGTCTTTGATAATATGTGCCCGACCGGCATACTGCTTGATCAGTTTCCAGAAGCCCTGTCTGCTCATCGGTCTGCCGGAACAGTTCACAAAAAGATATCCGCTCTCTTCCCCTTTTAGAAGCTCGCTCCTTGCCTCTCCAATATACTGCATCAAGGCCCTTTTTGCATCATCACCAAACGGAAGGCTCCTTTCCTTCTGCCCGTCACGGCACACAAGATCACTTTTCCCCATATTCAGATCTGTCACCTGTACTGCAAGCAGCTGTGACACTCTCATTCCTGTTGCATACAAAAGTTCCAGCATTGCTTTATCTCTGCATCCCTTTGCCGTCTCACATACTGGTGCATTCAGAAGCGCCCCGACCTCCTGCAAGGTCAGAATCTCCGGTGCTTTCTTTTCGATTCGTGGTGCCTTAATAAGCTGTGCAGGATCCTCCATCAACTCATGACGACTGTATACATAGTGGAAATACGCCTTCATGGATGCAATGTTTCTCGATATTGTCGCAGTTGAAAACCCTTCTCTTTCCAGAAAAAAAACATAAGAGTTCAAAGTGGCTGACGTAATATCTGCCAAATGCTTAATTCCTTTTGCCTGTAAAAATGCAAACAGTTTTTTCAAATCTCTCTGATAAGACACCACAGTACTGCCTGATGCTTTTTTCACCTGCTCCATATATATTATAAAATCCGATATTGTGTTTTCCATAATCAGCCGACTCCTGCTCAAAATTTATCATTTGTAACAGTTCAGAGCCCTGCGGATTTGCAAATGGGCTCTAAACTGTTACCATCATTTTATAACAGTATATCAGCTTTTTCGACAAAATCAAGTAAACAATTACCATATTCTTATTATCTGTCTTACACACCAGGGACTCAGACTGCTCTCCATCAGAATACCAAATATCATACACAGGCAAACACCTGCCAGCAGAAGTACATATCCCCCTATCCCGTTCTTCATATGCTGGTGCTTTCCTCCTCTGTGTCCATCTGCATACCGGCAGATACCATACAGGAAAACCGTCCATACTGGTATATAAACCATGGCCTGCGGAAAAAAAGCTGCAGCACAGAACAGCATTCCCCTTCCCCCGAATTTCAATATGGAAATACCGAGAAGAGTACCCAGGGAAAACCCACACCATAAAGCATACACAACTACGCATGGAATCCCCGCAGGAGTAAATCCGGTAAGCCAAAGCAGAATGATCCATTTCATCCGTTTTCCCAGAATAAAAAAGAATAATTCCGATACATTAACTTTCAGATATTTATACTGGCGCAGGAAGTAATCGCTCAGGATTCCTGCTCTCTGAGAAGAAAAATCCGCCAGAACATCTACCGCTACTGCCCCCATTGCCAGACCCGCTGCAAACAGAAGCAACAGTGTTTTTACAAATACCCAATACGGCTCCTGTTTTCTCATCCCGTCCCCCTTATATCCAATGCATCCGTATCCATATTATTTATGCAATAAAAAAACTCCATAGACTTATCTATGGAGCTTTTATTAAGCTAAATGTTTGTTTTGTAAAAGTGCACTCTTATTTTGCATAGTCAACGGCTCTTGACTCACGTATCACGCTGACCTTGATCTGTCCCGGATACTCAAGCTCAGCTTCAATCTGTCTTGATATATCTCTTGCCATCAGAACCATGTCAGCATCGCTGACATGCTCCGGAACAACCATAACCCGAATCTCTCTACCTGCCTGAATTGCAAAGGATTTATCCACACCTTTGAAGGTATTTGCAATATCTTCTAACTGTTTTAAACGATTTGTATATGTTTCCAGGGTCTCTCTTCTTGCACCGGGCCTTGCAGCAGAAATCGTATCTGCCGCCTGTACGATGCAGGCAATCAGGGACTCCGGCTCTACATCTCCATGATGTGATTCGACCGCATTAATCACTATAGCAGACTCCTTGTATTTCTTACACAGATCAGCACCGATCTGAATATGGGAACCTTCCATTTCATGATCGATGGACTTACCAATATCATGCAATAAACCGGCACGCTTGGCCAGCCTGACATCAACGCCAATCTCACCTGCCAGCAGTCCGGCAAGCTGCGACACTTCAATCGAATGCTTCAAAGCATTCTGACCATAGCTGGTCCTGAATTTCATCCTGCCCAGCAGACGAACCAGTTCAGGATGGATCCCGTGTACGCCAACCTCCAGAGTTGCCGCCTCGCCTTCTTCACGAATCATCGTCTCGACTTCTCTTTGTGCTTTTTCCACCATCTCTTCGATTCTTGCAGGATGGATACGTCCATCCACAATCAGCTTTTCAAGGGCAATTCTTGCAACCTCTCTCCGAATGGGATCAAAGCTTGATAAAATAACTGCCTCAGGCGTATCATCAATGATTAGTTCTACGCCTGTCATCGTTTCCAGTGTACGGATATTCCGACCTTCTCTTCCGATAATTCTTCCCTTCATCTCATCATTAGGAAGCTGAACAACCGAAATCGTAGTCTCTGCAACATGATCAGCTGCACATTTCTGTATCGCTGTCACAACATACTCTTTTGCCTTTTTAGCGGCATCTTCTTTTGCCCTGTTCTCCAGCTCTTTATAGAGCTTTGCGGTATCACTCTTTACTTCATCTTCAACAGTTCTCAAAAGATATTCTTTTGCCTGTTCGGAGGTTAACCCTGAGATTCTCTCCAGTTCCTGCACTCGTTTCTCATTTAGCTCTTCTACTTCAATACTTTTCTTTCTAATTTCTTCTTCTTTTGCTGCCAGTCCTGATTCTCTTTTTTCGATTGCATCCGCTTTTTTATCTATGGCTTCTTCCTTTGATAAAACACGTTTCTCATAACGCTGAAGCTCGGAACGTCTTTCTCTTGTCTCCTTCTCGATCTCATTCTTAGTCTTTAAAGACTCTTCCTTAACTTCGAGTAAGGCTTCCCGCTTCTTTGTCTCTGCAACCTTGAGCGCATCATCTATTATCTTTCTGGCCTTCTCATCTGCACTTCCAATCTTTGCTTCTTCAACTTTTTTATGGTATGCGATGGCTAAAGGCCATGTAATAGCAGCGCCTATAATCAGTGCGATTATAACAGCAATGATGGTTATTACTGCACCCGGCACAGGAGCACCTCCTTATTTGATTTTCATTGTACAAAACAACAAACTAATTCTATCCTGTTTTGTGCACATTGTCAAGCAATTGTGTCCTTTTTATCAAAATATTGGTAACTGTTCAGAGCCATGCAGATTTATAACATTTGCCGTGGGGAGCTTGCTCACCTAAGGCAAATTTCATGGAATACTTTCATGATTTCACTGGAAGAAAAACCTTTCCGTAATAAAAACATGTATAATTTCTGCTTCTCTTGCGCAGAAACCGTCTGCAGATTCATATGCTTTTTTACGATCCACTTTTTGATCAATTCTGTCTGATCGACTGCTTCTGTCTCTTCTAAAACAGTACGGATGATTTCCTTTGAAATTCCTTTCTTCATCAGATCTCTGCTGATCTCTGCTCTGCTTCTGGTATTTTGCCTGCATTCAAGGTATCGTCTGGCATATGACATATCATCCACATAGCCAAAGCCTTTAACATACTCCAATGCCTTATCAATGATCTCCTCCGGATACTCTCCCTGTATGAGCTTCTGACGGAGCTGAAACTCTGTCCGGTCCATAGTCTTTAATAGATTCATGCATCGAAGTTTCGCTCTTTTTACCAGAACAACCTCCATAATTTCCCCGTATGTATCCTCGGACAGCACACATCCCTCTTTGATTCCATAATGGCAAAGCTCACCTTTGTACAATACAAAGGCGAGCTGCTCATCAATATATACTTTGCTCCTGCTTTTGCCAACCGGTTCAATCTGTGTAACTGTCACGACTCTTCTCCATCCATACGATCCACATCTGTATGAACGTTTTCCTCTGTCTCATTTGCTTTTTCTGTAAGACCATAGCTTTCGCGTACTTTTCTCTCCGCCTCAGCCATAATCTCCGGATTCTCATTCAGATAAATCTTTGCATTCTCACGGCCCTGACCAATCTTGGCATCATTGTAAGAATACCAGGCACCGCTTTTAACAATAACACCAACCTTAACAGCCAGATCAAGGATATCACCCTCTCTGGATATTCCCTTTCCAAACATGATATCGAATTCTGCCTCTTTAAACGGCGGTGCGATCTTATTCTTCACGACCTTGATTCTTGTCCTGTTTCCGATCACTTCTCCGCCCTGTTTGAGTGCCTCGATACGACGTACGTCAAGACGAATGGAAGAATAAAATTTCAAAGCACGACCTCCGGTGGTCGTCTCAGGATTTCCAAACATCACACCAACTTTTTCACGAAGCTGATTAATAAAAATAATGGTACAGTTGTACTTGCTTGTGATACCTGTCAGCTTTCTTAAAGCCTGAGACATCAGCCTTGCCTGAAGTCCCACATGGCTGTCTCCCATATCTCCGTCAATCTCTGCCTTCGGTACCAGCGCCGCCACAGAATCCACGATAATGATATCAACTGCTCCGGAACGAACCATCGTCTCAGTAATCTCCAGGGCCTGCTCGCCATTGTCCGGCTGTGAAATATACAGATTATCAATATCTACACCGATATTTTTCGCATATACGGGATCCAGAGCATGCTCAGCATCAATAAACCCTGCGATACCGCCCCGTTTCTGAACCTCTGCCACCATATGCAGCGCCACCGTAGTCTTACCACTAGATTCGGGACCGTACACCTCAACGATCCTTCCCTTGGGAATCCCGCCAAGGCCCAGTGCAATATCAAGACTCAGAGAGCCTGTAGGTACTGTTTCCACATTCATATTGGCGCTGGAGTCTCCCAGCTTCATAACAGCTCCCTTTCCAAAATCCTTCTCTATCTTCGTAATGGCAGCATCCAGTGCCTTTAATTTTTCTTCCTGACCCATATTATAATCTCCTTTTTCCGCGAACTTATGTTCGCATTTTATTCATCATATATTACTTTTTTCAGATTGTCAACTGCTTTCTTACGGTTATAACCGCAGATAACTGACTATCCGTTATTGTTCACTCTGTGACCAGTAACACGCTTCACAATGCACAGATATGATGCATACTGTATCATATCGCAATGCACAGGCAGCGCCATCTATGCTCTTTTTGATATATTCTTTTTCTATTGTAATATATCTTATACACATCGTCAATCATAACATTTTGTATCAGGAGAATCCTGTTTCTGTCATCTGTACTTTTGGAAATCGGACATTGAAACAAAAGGTTATTTGTAACTGTTATTTACTGTTTTGCTGCAACCTCCCCGCGCTTCTTATAGATGCTGTTTGCCGGAACGACTTCCCTTACAGAAGACAGCGGATAAATATTGCTGTGGGGTCCAATGACTGTTCCCGGATTAAGGACAGAACCACAGCCAACCTCTACCTCATCGCCAATCATCGCGCCAAACTTTTTTAATCCTGTCTCGATGCGCTCTTCTCCGGCTTTTACAACTACCAGCTTCTTATCTGATTTTACATTGGAAGTGATAGAACCTGCGCCCATGTGAGCCTTATAGCCCAGGATGGAATCCCCCACGTAATTATAATGCGGCACCTGTACTTTATTAAAGAGAACAACGTTTTTCAGTTCTGTGGAGTTTCCAACGACTGCACCCTCTCCCACAAGAGCATTTCCGCGGATAAATGCGCAGTGACGTACCTCAGCTCCTTTTCCAATGATCGCAGGGCCGTTGATATATGCCGTCGGGGCAACTTTCGCAGACTTTGCGATCCAGACATCCTCGCCGCGTTTCTCATATTCATCCTCACTCAGAGTGCTTCCCAGTTTCCTGATAAAGTCGCTGATCTTAGGCAGTACCTCCCATGGATATTCTGCACCATCAAACAATTCTGCAGCGATCGTCTCATTCAGATTATAAAGATTTTTGATTTTACATGTTTCCATCATTTTTTTGGTCCTCCTTTTTTATAATAATCTGCGGCAACGTGAAAATTGTTGCGCAAAATATAGCTATGATTATTCTGCAATACCTGTGCTGTACGCCCCTGAATAAAATTCAAGAGCTTACCCATATATTCGTCCGGGGTGATTTTTCCGTCTGCTACATAAGTCAGCCCTTTTTCCCAGCTGGCAGTCAGTTCGGGATTCAGCAGGGACTTAATCGAAGCATTTACTACTTCAAAAATCATCTCTCCCAGCAATGTAGGGGTAAGAATCTGCGTCTTTTTGTTCAATGCGATGTATTTATTCGCTATGAGCTTCTTCAGAATCTCTGCACGGGTAGCACTCGTTCCAATACCGCTTCCTTTTATCTGGGCACGAAGCTCCTCATCCTCAATCAGCTGTCCGGCATTCTCCATCGCAAGGATCATCGAACCGGAATTGTATCTTTTTGGCGGTGATGTCTCACCTTCCCTGATCTGAAGAATTTTTACCGGAATCTGCATTCCTTTCTTCATCTGTTTCAGGCTTTCCACAAATTCCGCGTCAGTCCTCACCTCCGGGTCGCTCTCTTTCTTTTTATCCTGGGGCACGCCCGCTACCTTCAGATACCCCTCTGAGAGCAGGACTTTAAAGCTGGAAAAAAACTGCTCCCCTGACATTTCCGTTACCAGATTCACCTTCTGATACACGGCTGCCGGATAAAAAATACTTAAAAACCTTCTGACAATTGTATTATAGACGTTTACAGAACGCTCTGACAGTGAACGGAGAACTCCAAGCCCCTGTCCGGTTGGAATAATCGCATAATGGTCGGTAATCTGTCTGTCATTGACATAGCGCGTCGCGGCAATTTTTTTATATCTGTCTGCATCCAGCACCTCCTGAGCAAAATCCGATGCCCACGGGATCCCTTTTAATCCACTGATATTTTTATATATTTCTTTTGCCACAGCTGTAGAAAGTACTCTCGCATCCGTTCTTGGATAAGTCACCAGCTTTTTCTCATATAGCTCCTGTGTCACTCTCAGTGTTTCATCCGGACTCATTTTAAACATTCTGGAACAGTCATTTTGAAGCTCTGCCAGATTATAGAGCAGAGGGGGATTCTTATTCTCCTTTTTTCGTTCAACCAAACGTACCAGAGCCATGAGAGGCTGCTGTTTTGAAAGCCTGCTGATCAGCTCCTGCGCATCCCGCTTTTCTTTGAATCCGTTTTCTTTATAAAGCTTTGGCGACTGAAAATAGGCAGATCCCTCTACGGCACGAAACTCCCCGTCAAAGCACTTTCCATTATAGTCCAGTGTATTGATCACACGGTAAAAAGGTGTCTTAACAAACTGCCTGATTTCCCGCTCTCTTCTCACGATCATGCCTAAAACACAGGTCATGACGCGCCCGACAGAAATAACAGTGTATTTTGTTCCCATGCAGTCTGACAGAAGATTTCCGTATTTCAGGGTCAGAAGGCGTGAAAAATTAATCCCCATCAGATAATCCTCTTTCGCACGAAGGTAAGCAGCCTCCGATAGATTGTCATAAGCAGACAAATCCTTTGCCGTATCAATGCCTCTTAAAATCTCCTCCTCTGTCTGGGAATCGATCCACACACGTTTTCTCTGCTTTCCATGTACCTTTGCCATCTGCTCCACCAGACGATAGATATACTCTCCTTCCCTCCCGGAGTCTGTACACACGTAAATCATATCCACATCCTCGCGGTTCAGGAGTTTCTTAACAATTTGAAACTGCTTCTGTACCCCCGGTATCACCTCGTAAAGAAACTGTTCCGGAATAAACGGAAGCGTCTCAAGGCTCCAGCGCTTATATTTTGGATCATAGACCTCCGGATAGCTCATCGTCACCAGATGTCCCACGCACCAGGTAATAACAACATCCTCGCCTTCCAGATAGCCATCTTTTCTTGCTGTACTTTTCTTTAATGCCTTCGCAAATTCCTGAGCCACACTTGGCTTTTCTGCTATAAACAGTTTTTTCGACATTCAAAACCTCTCACCTGCCCTAAACCGGCAAATCTCTTTTTTCAAACAACCGGATTCCTGCCCGGTAAAACAAAAATCCCGACACAGCCAGCAATGGAAACTGCCAGCAGATATTCAGATTCCCCTCTAAAATTCCTTCTATATCAAATAGTGTAAAGACCGTCGTAAACTTTAATAATTCCAGCACACCACCGATATTCGCCATCATACGCAGTAATAGAAAGAGAATACAGATTCCGGTTCCTGTCAGCAGGGAAATTCTGCATTCATCACTGATACAGGAAGCCAGAAAGCTGATTCCGCTTAAACAAAGCAGCAGACAAAATCCACCGATGTTCAGAAGTACGAACGGAACAATCTCAAATTTCCCCGGAAAACAGAACGCACAGCATATGATTCCAAGAATAGTTATATAGAAAAACATCAAAAAAAGACTCATAATCAGAAAGTAGGCCTGCGTATTTGCAATGCATCTGCGCTTATTTGGTGTTGTCAGCAGATATACCATTTCCTTTGACTCCACCTTCTGCGCCATCAGCTGATTTGCTGTAAGACATGCATAAATCATAGAAAGCACTGGAATAAAAAAACGATACAGATGAAAACACAGATATTCTGTCAGTGTATCTGTTTCCGCACCGATCCCAAAGACCGCTGCAACCTTTTCCGACATCCCTCCCGACATAAATCCTCTCTGTGTGCCTGTCCCTGTTTTATAGATTCCAAGCACCAGCAGCAGCTGCAGTGTAAGCAGGCCTGTAAAAATCAGCCACTTCTTTCCTCCTGCCTTTACTGTGCGTTTCAAAAGTGGAAGATTAAGCACCCGTATCACCTCCATAAAAATGTATAAATACATCCTCAAGACTTTGTGTCATCGTTTCCAGTCCCACAACCTGATAATTTCCCAGTGCTTTAATAAGCGGCATCATTTCTCCTGACAGACTAACTGTAATCTGCCGTCCGCTGATATTTAGAATTTCAAAATTCTCTTTTACAAAATTCAGTGCATCCTGATCTGTGGCAAAGTTAATGATATAAGACTTTTTCTTCGCTGCCCGGATTCCGGCAATATCATCCACATTCACCAGAATCCCATTTTTAATCATTCCTACCCTGTCACAGGTACGCTCCACTTCTTCAAAGATATGGGAGGTAAGAAGAATCGTCTTCCCTCTTCCCTTTTCCTCCAGAATGAGGTCATTGAGTCTTCCCTGCATCAGGGCATCCAGTCCGCTCATAGGTTCATCCAGCAAAAGTACGGACGGATCATGCATAAATGCACAGACAATCCCCATCTTCTTTCTGGAACACCTGGACATCTTCCGGATACGCTCATCCAGATCGATCTCGAATCGTTCTGCAATCTGCTGGGCACGTTCAATGCTTTTGATTTCTTTTAACTCCGCCATAAACCTGACGAATCCAAGACCTGTCATGTCCCGGGGCAAAGCCGCCTCTTCTGGAAGATAGCCTGTAAACTTCATGATTTCTGCTGATCTTGTATAACAGCTTTTCCCATTGATAAAACAACGTCCTCTGCCGTATGATGAAAACCCCAGAAGATGACGGATCGTCGTGGTCTTACCCGCGCCTTCAGGTCCTAACAATCCGAACACCTCTCCATTCTCCACCTCAAAGGACAGATCGAAGATTCCCCTCCGGCCTCCGTAATCTTTCGTTAAATTCTTCACTCTTATCATCGTATCAACTATCCATTTAAGTGTACAAGACAAATTTGTTTTACTCACCACCTATAGAGGTGGGAATCTTATCTACTTTCAAGATAAAACATCTCCTGCCGCTTCCTCAGCTGACAGGAGACGCCTTCTCTTTTTTTCTTATTTCGCTTTAATATATCCTTTAGCTGTCAGAGTTTCCGCACACAGCACAGCACCGCCGGCTGCACCGCGAACCGTATTATGTGAGAGGCCCACAAACTTATAATCATAAACCTTATCCTCACGAAGTCTTCCAATAGAGATACCCATCCCGTTTTCATAATTGACATCCGCTTTCACCTGAGGTCTGTTATCTTCCTCCAGATACTGGATAAACTGCTTCGGTGCACTTGGCAGATTCAGTTCCTGCGGCAATCCCCTGAAGTTTACCAGCTTCTCAATCAGCTGCTCTTTTGTCGGTTTCTTTTTAAACTTCACAAATACGGCTGCTGTATGTCCGTTCAATACCGGAACGCGGATACACTGACAGGTAATCACCGGTGATTCTGCCGGCCTGATCACTCCATCCTCTATTTTCCCCCAGAGTCTTAATGGCTCCATTTCACTCTTTTCTTCCTCACCGCCGATATACGGAATAATATTCTCCACCATTTCCGGCCAGTCTTTAAAGGTCTTTCCGGCACCGGAAATTGCCTGATAGGTGGTTGCTACTACTTCATACGGCTCAAACTCTTTCCATGCAGTAAGAACAGGAGCATAACTTTGAATGGAACAGTTTGGCTTTACTGCAATAAAGCCTCTGGTCGTTCCCAGACGTTTTTTCTGAAATTCGATGACCTCAAAATGCTCCGGATTGATCTCCGGTACCACCATCGGTACATCAGGCGTCCACCTGTGAGCACTGTTATTAGATACTACAGGAGTTTCTGTCTTTGCATATTCCTCCTCAATTTTCTTAATCTCATCCTTTGACATATCAACAGCAGAGAATACAAAATCAACACCGGCAGCTACCTTCTCTACCTCATTGACATTCATCACAACAATCTTCTTTACTGCCTCCGGCATGGGAGTGGCCATCTTCCATCTGCCTCCGACTGCTTCCTCATAGGTCTTTCCCGCACTTCTCGGGCTGGCAGCAAGTGTCACAACCTCAAACCATGGATGATTCTCCAAAAGGGAAATAAATCTCTGACCTACCATTCCTGTAGCACCCAGGATACCTACTTTTAATTTCTGTTCCATTTTTCCATTCTCCTCACAATTTGTATAGTCCCAGATGTCCGCGTTTTCTTCGTCCGTGTATTTTTTGTCTTTGTATCGCGCACATTTGTTTTCTTTGAACAATACTATACCATTTGCTCATAAAAATCAAGTTTTTTTTATTTTCCGTACAGATATTCTTTATGCAAAGCAATCACCTGCTTCATAGCTTCCTCTCCCGGTGCGCCGGTAGTCATGCGCTTTTCTACGCATGTCTTCATGCTGATGGCGCTGTAAATATCCTCCTCGAACACCGGGCTGATCGCTTTGAATTCCTCCAGCGTCATATCATCCAGCGAAATATTTTTTTCGATACAATACAGAACCAGCTGTCCGACAATTCCGTGAGCATCCCTGAAAGGCACTCCATGATTTACCAGATAGTCAGCTGCATCCGTAGCGTTCGTAAATCCATTTCTTGCACTGCCCTCCATCTTCTCCTTATTAAATTTCATCGTAGAGAGCATACCGTTAAACAGAGCAATGCATCCCTTCACCGTATCCATCGCATCAAAAGTCAGTTCCTTATCCTCCTGCATATCCTTATTGTATGCCAGAGGCAGTCCCTTCATTGTCGTAAGCAGGGACATCAGCGCACCATACACACGTCCTGTCTTTCCGCGTACCAGCTCGGCTATATCCGGGTTCTTCTTCTGTGGCATAATACTGCTCCCCGTGCTGTAAGCATCATCCAGCTCCACGAACTGATATTCATTGCTGTTCCAGATGATAATTTCCTCTGAGAACCGGCTCAGATGCATCATGATCGTGGACATGGCAGAGAGCAGTTCGATCAGATAATCTCTGTCAGCAACCGAATCCATACTGTTTTGTGTAGGCCCGTCAAATGCCAGCAGTTTTGCTGTATATGCCCTGTCAAGAGGGTAGGTAGTACCCGCCAGTGCACCGGAGCCGAGCGGACAGAGATTCATTCTCTTATAGATATCCTCCAGCCTCTGCCTGTCCCTCTTAAACATTTCAAAATAAGCGCCGGCATGATGCGCCAGTGTGATTGGCTGTGCTTTCTGAAGATGGGTAAATCCGGGCATATAGGTCTCCAGATTTTCCTCCATAATCTTCAGAAGTGTTTCCAGGAGTTCCTTCAGCAGTCCGTCGATCGCCTTGATCTCATCCCGCGTATAAAGCTTCATATCCAGTGCTACCTGATCATTTCTGCTGCGCCCCGTGTGAAGCTTCTTACCGGCATCTCCGATGCGGTCAATCAGGTTCGCCTCCACGAAGCTGTGTATATCCTCATATTCATCTGTAATCTCAAGTGTTCCATTTTCCACATCCCGTAAAATCCCGGCAAGTCCTGCAAGGATTTCATCTCTCTCCCGCTCTGTAAGAATCTCCTGCTTTGCAAGCATTTTCACATGGGCCATGCTGCCCTCAATATCCTGTCTGTAAAACTTCCTGTCAAAAGAAATGGATGCGTTAAAATTATATACCAGCCGGTCAGTCTCTTTCGTGAAGCGTCCGCCCCATAATTGTGCCATTTTTATTCCCTCATTCTTTCCCTCAGTATAACTGTAAGTCCTGCTCCCGTTATACTGAGTCATCTCCTGATGTATCTTTTCTAATGACTGTACATAAAGATCCAGTCCCGTTGAATCGATACGATTGTGCTCAGTCTATCATATTTCCTGCCATTCTACAAGTCTGAAGAATGATTCTGCGTTACTGTTCACACGTCAGCCAGTTCGAGGTGTTTTTTGTGAGTGTAGCGTTGCGAAAGTCACGTAAAAACCCGAGAGTAGCAGTGCGCCATCCTATGACGAGCTGTTCTGTTCCGGTATGACACTTTTTCTGTCCATGACCACATATAAAAACAGCAGGATCACAAATACCAGAAGGATCACAAGGATACCTCTCTGTTCTCCAAGCAAAAGAGCACTTCCGAAAATCAGAGAACCGCAGGCGGATGTGATACTCTCTGCTGTACTGTTAATGCCCAGCGCCCTGCTCTGGCCAATCTCATTTACTTCCGGCATAGCCGCGAAATACACAGACTGTGCTGCCAGTCCGAAGCTGTCTGCCACAGCAAACAATACGATGACCACATAACAGTTGAAAATGGATGGATTCAGAACCAGATATCCAAGTGCCGCTGCATAGATGAACGATGCCAGTATCATGGATCTTCTCGCTCCCAGCTTTTCCATCACCGGCTCACCTACAGCCGTCCCGATATAGATGGATATCACTCCGCTGACCAGAAATGCCATCGAAATTTCGGATGCTCCCAGCATATTTCTGTCTGCGACAACCGGAAAATAATAGCTCAGGAAAGAGGCACAGATCAGATAAGGCAAAGACAGGCAAAGGAAGTACCGGAGCATATGGGGTGTAATGAACTTCCGAAGCCCTGTAAACTTTCTTTCCTTTTTTTCTTTCTTCTCCAAAACCGGTTTGATATTCTTTAAAAACACGAGCACAAATATCAGAATCAGCACAGCCCCCCCTACCGCAAACAGGTAAGCAGACTTAACACCAAAATTTTCCCATATCAGCGATCCGATAACAGTGCCGCAGTTCATACCGGCAAGAAATGCTGCATTATACTGGATAAATCCTCTGTTCTTCTTCTCTTCCCCGGACAGAGCGGCAATCCAGGTATTCACGGTAATGAGCAGGATTCCGCCTCCGATACCACAGATACTGTTTGCACAGACCAGCACCCATATATTCGGCGCAAACGGCGACAGCAGATTCCCCCCCATATAAAAGATACTTCCCAGGATGCCCATCAGCCGGACTCCCGTCTTACGGATCAGAAAACCGCATGCCAGTGCTGCCACTGCTGAACAGATCAGCTCTGCTGACAGTGGAAATGCTGCAGCTACCTCCGTGGGAAGTCCCGTACTGTCATTACACAAAGACATACCATAAATCGGCAGGAATGCTGTTGTAATATTGGCTGTAAAGAAAATCATAAATGCCACAGGGCGTATCAGTTCCGGCGCATAATCAGTACTGCCTTTAACCAGAGATTTTCTCGCCCTGACCGCTGTTATAAGATTCAGCATCTCTGAAAACAGAAGCATGAATATAATGACAGCCATGGAAGTCAGCAGAAGGAGCTTTCTGAACAGTGCCTGATTATCGTCAACAAACTGCTTGTAATCCGTTCCCACCTCAAGAAGGGCAAGCAGCTCATTCTGCTCTCCAAATACAGGAATCTCCACGAAGGTATAGCTTCCTTCTGAAAGCTGATAATCCTGCGATACATAGCGGTTTCCGGCTGCGATATTCTCTTCTATGGAACCCTCATAAACTCCGGCAAGGGGTGTCATCACTCCATGCAGAGAATCATTCCGGTAGATCTCGCATATAATGTTTCCTCTGACCTTATATAGAACCGCATAGGTATTCGATGCACGGTTTACCTCACTCTTCAGCACATCCATGACACTCTGATCCAATGCTTCATAATCTTCTGTAAAATAGTCATCGGGGCTGTCTATCTGTCTGAGAATATCTCTGTCCAGCCTGGACTCGATCAGATATGCCATGTTTGACAGACCTGCCACCGACTCATCGATATATCTGGCATTACACTCTTTAAAAACCGTAACAGACACTCCTGTTGTCACGAGAATGGCCGTAATCAATACGAGCAGCTGTGTCGTATTCTGTATCGCTCCCATTACCTTTACAAGGCGGATAATATGAATAATGGCATAAATACTTACCATGATCAGAAGCAGCAATGCTGCATATGCACTTAAAATATGTATTCTCCGGGAGTTCGAGATTCCAAGGACATCTACATAATCCTTTTCTGCTCCGTCATAGGATACAAATCCTATGTGATAAAAATAGTCCAGATCATCAATTTCCTCACTGTATGCATATTCTTCAGAAAGAACGGACACTCCGCGGCTGTCCGTATTTAAACCTGTATAAATCGGAGCCATTTCCAGTTTTTCCGGAACCTCATCAAGGAAAAAGCCTTTTGTTATAGCCTCTGACATACGACCATCTTCAAAGACAACAACCTTTCGTAACCCCTGGTCGTTCGCATACAGCCTCTCATCATCTCCATAGGAAATTTCTGTGATCAGGCTGTTATATTCATCTGTATCATGTTCTCCCGCATCATATAGTAAAACATTTTCTGTACCGTTAAGCGTATAGATGTCTCCATTCATCAGTACCGCCGATATCTCCAGTTCTCTGTTGAAGCTGCTGTCTGCAACTGCCCGGGATGCGTTCTCTATCTTCATAAAAGCGCATTCCTCTGTGTTTCCATCCACATATTTTCTGACATGGATACCATCCTCTGCAACTTCTGAAAAATACAGGATTCCGTCAATATACTTTAATTCATCCAGAAACAGGATCTGCTTTCCATCTTCATTTACTGTCTGAACCTCATACAACATTTCCCTTTTCTGACTTCCCTCTTCAAATTTCAGAATACGTTCCCGATAAGCAGTCGTCCCATCCTCTGCAAAGCTTTTGTCCTGCACGTACAGGTTTCCACTGTCATCCGTGGCAACTTTCGATGCATAATCAAAGGTGGTCTCCGGACTGCCGCCTTCAAGAAAATACAGAAGGTTATTCCCGTCATCCGCAACCGCAATCTTATAGGACGAATCCAGAATATAGTAATGATATCTGTCGAAAAAAACAGCCTGTGCCGGATTATCCAGCCAGTATTCACCGGAAAAAGGATTTTCCCCGATATAAGAAAGGTTCTTACTCATCCAGGATGTCAGCACTATCAATACAAGAATAATCAGATATACACGATTCCCTTTTTGAAACTCTCTGATCTTACTCATCAATATCTCCCTCCACAATTTCAACTGTATATTTTTTCTGCTTTCTACATGGATGCAGAGATGATTTATCCATGACAATTCCCGGTATCCCCATATCCTCTGCCAGATTGATATAAGCGATCTGCTCATGTTCAAATGCCATCTGGCGGTTCAGCCAGTAGGTTAGTCCCCGTACCTTCTCTGCATTCTTCTGAAAGTAATAACCGACCGTATCCTCATTGATCTGCTCACAGACTGCAAAAGAAACAGCGCGTTCCCCCTCACAGGAAACCATAATGTAATGCCGGCTTCTGTCATAGATGCTCATAAATCTCTGAAAAGCCTCCCGTTCACATCCAAAATAACAATCACTGCATGAATGCCTTTCACACCATCTGTCAAAAATCTCCATACAGCTTTCCGGTCTGACATCCTCATACCTGAGCGCACACATTTCAGGATGGCTGTTCTTCAGATGATTGACATCATAACGCTTCCCCCTGTTTTTCTTTCCTGAAATCGAAAGAAATTCTTCTGTATCATAGATGTAATCATCATAAATCTCTTCTGTTGTTATTTGAATTCCACAGTTGAATCTGGCTGCCGCAGATCTGTAGCTTTCGATTTCTTCTTCTCCTACATACTCAAAAATCAAAGGTCCGACATTGCCGCTATGATACCTGTAAAGCTGTTCAATCCCATCTGTGATCATCTGTTCATCCTCTTTATCATGGATCAGAATATATGCCTCCCTCTGATTCATTCCTGTACCCTTCACAATCAGACCGCTGCTGCACTTACAATACGAATATAAAAACTTATCTCCCCATGCATACAGTAGTGCATATGTGGTATCTGCAAATCTGTTTTTCAAAAAAAATGGGGCAAAATCCTTCTCTGCTGTTCTGTCTATCCTTCGAAATTCCATTTTTCTTCCTGCTTTCATCTTCAATATGACATGGGAACTGCCCGGAACAGTTCCTATATTCTACACCAGCTGTCTGCTGGCAAGATCGGCGAATCTTCCTCCAAGTGCCATAAGTTCCTCATAAGTTCCCTGCTCCACAACTCTTCCCTCATGAAGATAGAGGATCCTCGAACATTTGCGGATGGTCGAAAGCCTGTGTGCGATCACAATTCTTGTACACTGCATTTCCTCCAGTGTCTTCACCACCAGTGCCTGCGTGATATTGTCCAGCGCTGATGTTGCTTCGTCAAACATGAGAATATCCGGATCCGCTGCCAGTGCCCTGGCAATCAGAAGTCTCTGCTGCTGTCCTCCGGACAGTCCCCCGCCGCCTTCGGAAATCATTGTAAACATTCCCATTGGCATATTCCTGATATCATCCGCAAAACCTGAACGTTCTGCTGCTTCCCATGCATCATCTACCGTCAGCCATGGAGCACATATCACGATATTGGAATAAATGTCTCCTGAAAACAGTTTTCCGTTCTGCAGAACCACGCCGATCCTTTGACGTACGCTGCGCAGATCCAGACTGTCCATATCCTGCATATCATAATAAACAGAACCTGACTGTGGATGTTCAAAACCGAGAAGTATACGCAGCAGAGTAGATTTTCCGCAACCCGAAGAACCGACGATTCCTATATACTCTCCCGGCTTAATATGCAGATCCATGTCGTTAAGAACATATGGCATATCATCGTTATACCGGAATTTCACATGGTTCACTTCTATTTCTCCGCTCAGTTTATCCAAACGATGCTTTGCACCCGTATTCTCCGGTTCCTCTTCAAGAATCGGCCGCAAACGGTCTATTGCCGGGCGAAGAGATGCAACCTGTGCTGTGATGCCTGCAATTGCCATTACCGAACCGGCAAACAATGAAAACGCTGAATTAAAATAAATGTAATCAGAGACACTCATCCCGCTGCGATAGGCCATATAGTATAAAACGATTGTCCCTCCAAACATCACAACGGATGACACCGCACCTGACAGATTCACAAACATATGGGGCATAATATGCATTTTACTGTAAATCTCCGCCCATTTTGCATATGCACGGCTTTCTGCACCTGCGACCCTGATTTTTGTGATGCCGTTCAGAAACTGGAAAACTGTACTCGTAAGCTTTCCGGTTATAATATTATTATGCCTTGTCCATCGGTTCTGAACAACTGCTGTCACTGCATAAACACTTAACATAAGAAGAACAATGATAAATGAAGGCAGAAACATCTCCTCTGAAATAGAACTGATCTGAAACAAATATAAAAAAGAGAATACAGTACTTAACAGAGTAGGTACCAGCTGGCCTCCCAGGATCCGACAGATCTCATCGATAGAAGCTGCCCTCTCGGTCAGATCTCCTGATTCATAATTCCGAAAAAATTCCACAGGCAGACTCAACAATCGTGCCCAGACTGCATTTTGTGCCAGAAGCTCCAGCTTGTTTCCTATGCGCATCACCCACAGAGTTCGTGCCAGTCCAAAGAAAGCAGTCACAAAGACTGTACCCACGATCAGAACACTGATCCCAAATATCTCCTCCGATGTGCCTGATGGCACCACATTATTAAAGACAAATTTATTGATGGCAGGCATGATCATGCCCACAACACCCGCGATCAGACTCACCATAAGCAGCCAGATCACATCAGAAGCACGGAATGCTCCTGCAAGAAAATAATAAAAATCCCTTATTGTAAGTGCCCTGTTTTCAAATGGTTTATAAAAACAATAGGCAACCGGTGAAAACATACCTGCATTCTGTCTGTCTACCTTTACAGGCTCCTCATCCCGGTAGAAAATGTACCCACCATCGGCATCCGGCAGCAATGCATATGCATTTCCATTCTGATCACTGCACAGAAGCGGCATTGAACCTTCTTTCCACCATTTTCCGGCTGTCACAATCTTCCGTCGCATGATTCCGGTCTCATTCATAACATATTGCATCAGTTCTTCCGCATCTTCCGTTTTTTCCGGCAAAGAGGACAGCTCCTGTTTCATATAATCACAGATTCTTCCCAGCTCTATCGCAGTCCTGTTTCCTTTTTTTGTGTTTTCGGCGCCGGATTTTACTCTGCCCAGAGAATGGTATACACCTGTAGCGGATGAGTGAAACAACTCTGCATCTAGTGCTTTTCTTTTCTTCAGCCTTTCTGAAAAAGTACTCATCTTCTCACCCCTTACTCGCTTCTCACAAGAGCTGCGTATTTTCCATTCTTTTCAATCAGAGTTCTGTGTGTTCCCCGCTCTACCTCTCTGCCATATTCCAGCAGAATGATCTCATCTGCATCCCGTATGGTCGAAAGTCTGTGAGCAATCACAAAACATGTGATTCCACGCCGTTTTACAGCATCCATCACAAGCTTTTCCGTTCCGGGATCGAGTGCCGATGTGGCTTCATCGAGAATCATGATCGACGGCTGTGCCACAAATGCCCGGGCGATTTCCAGTCTCTGCCTTTGCCCTCCGGAAAAATTCCCTCCGTTTTCTGCCACCGGTGAAAGATATCCGCCTTTTAACATCATGATGTCATCATGGATGCACGCATCCTTACATGCCGCCACAATAATATCATCCGGTATCGTCTGATCCCACATGGTAATATTGTCCTTTATACTTCCTCCGAACAGGGAAATGCTCTGATCTACTACTGCTACAGAACCGGTAAACACATAACGGTCAATCTCCTGGATTGTTTTTCCGTCAAAAAGCAGTTCTCCGCTTCTTTGCACATACAGCCCGGATATCAGTTTTGCAATCGTTGACTTTCCACTTCCACTCCCTCCTACCAGAGCTGTCATGGATCCTTTTTTTACTTTCAGATTAAAATTTTCAATCAGAGGCGGCGCCAAAGGACTATAGCCAAAGGAAATATTCTTCAGTTCTACCTCTCCGCTGAGCTTCTCATATTCGTCCCGCTTCTGTGACAGATCAAAGACCCTGTCAACAGGACAGTTCATCACATCATGCACACGCTCAATATTCCCTCCCAGATTCTGAAAAACCTGAATGGAATCTACAAGAGAACCTACCGGTGTCAGAAACAGATTCATAAAACTCTGAAAAGCCATCAGCGCACCGATTGTAAAGCTGCCATTAAAAATATTGTAGACACCCAGCATCAGGATCGCCCCTGTACTCAGTCCTGTCAGTATCTGAGGGATCACAGCAATCATGGCATTTCTTTTTTTCAGAGAAAGCAAAGCATTATTATACTTTGTCTGATAACCTGCTATTTTCTCAAAAAAGCCGAACTCTGCACCGCTCGCCTTAATCGTCTCGATCATGGACACTGCTGCAATCATGATACCTGACAGCTTTCCACTGTCTCTCTGCATGGACCTGGATGCGTTGGCATTATGTTTTGATACCGAACGGATCAGCAAGATGTTAATCAGCGCTGATCCTATGCCGATCAGTGACATCAGAAAATTGTAATAGATCATGACTGTCAGGTAGATCCCGATCATAACAACATTCAGCGCGATCGGGGCGATCTGCGTGCAGAGCGCAGCTGCTATTTCCGTATTGCTCTGCTGACGTGAAACAATATCACCGGCAAATCGCTGGGAAAAGAATTCCACAGGCAGCCTCAGGATATGCCACATGAAAGAAGAAGAGGAGCCAATGCTCATCTTTGCCTGCAGCCTTGCCAGATAGACCGACTTCATCACCTCTGCCAGAAAACCGGCCACCAGAGTGATGAACATGGAAATCAGAAGCGGACGTATCTTCTCGTACGCACCGCCAATCAGGATCTCATCTGTAAAAATCTTATAAAAAACAGGTTTCAGCAATTCCAGCAGGGAAAGAATCAGTCCCATTGTCAAAATGAGAAGAAGAGGTCCTGAACTTCCCGCCAGTCTTTTCTTCACAAAGCTGCTGATGCTCTTCGGTTTTCCGGTAGGGACAAAACCGGCACCAGGTTTGAATTTAAGAACGATACCAGTGAAAGAACGGTCAAATTCTTCCATATCCACACTGACCCTTCCTCCCGCCGGATCGTTAATAATCGCAGCTTTTCCGTTAAAACCGCACAATACAACAAAATGGTTAAAGTTCCAATGGATGATGACCGGAAATTCTGTTTCCTGTTTTAACCTTTCCAGGCTCATTTTATATCCCTTCGCTTCCAGTCCATGATGTATCGCTGCCTTCAGAATATATTTTGCACTGCTGCCATCTCTTGAAACGTTACATTCCGAGCGCAGCTGCTCCAAAGGTATGTATTTTTTGTAATAAGCCAGTATCATTGCCAGGGAAGCAGCACCGCATTCCAGTGCCTCCATCTGTAGTATGACCGGTACTTTTTTTACCTTTTCCATCTCTGCCTCCTACCGGGTCAGCAACTCAACAGGCAGATAATCTCTGGTAATGACAACAATGGAACACTGGGTGCCCAGTTCCACCGGAAGCCCTGCCCCTTTACTGTTTGACCATTTATATCCGTTTGCTGATGTCTCATCCAGATCAAGCCGTATCCTGACCTCCACACATGATTCCTGGGGAAGTATACTCTCTACGTAAGACAGCGTTCCCATTTTTGCGAGAATACTCTCCTCCGAAACCGGTGTATCTGCAATCGCTGTCACCACTCCTGTCATATATCCGTATTCCTCTCTTGGTGCATAGGTCGGAGATACCTGTGCGCTCATACCCAGGCTGAGATTGTTTGCTGTCTGAAGCGGAACATAAGCAATCACTTCATTGTAACCGCTGTCCGACATGACCGTAGCAATATAGTCTCCCGCCTGCAACGCTGTTCCACTGCTTTTCACCGTCTGAATATGACCTGATCCATTGCTTTTGATAACCGTTGAAGCCACATAGGACTCCACAAGCTGATCGATCTGATCCCGCAATGCCTCATATTCTTCTGTGCCTTCCTTTTTCTGTGACAGCTCATACCGGCTGTCTGTGATTTTCTCGAGCATCTCATCATTGGACACAACTGCTAGGATATCACCGATTTCCACATACTCACCTTCTGAAACCAGTACATCTGTGATCATACATTCCCGGATAGCCACATTGCTGATAATATTATTATTGGTAAATACGACTCCCTGCATATTGACCCCATTTGAGATCCTGTAAGAAAAGCTCCAGACAATGAAGGTTATCAATGCGATCACCATTCCAGCATACAGAATCCATGTTGAGGGACGCATGATCTTTACCTGCCTGTCCAGCTGCTCCGGTGTCGCCATGGTATCCAGAGCTGACTTTCTGAATAAATCTGCCATCTTTTCCCTCCTTATCTCCTGCTCCTGAAGCTTCCATCTGAAAACACAAGCACCTCATCTCCTCTGGGTATGAGTGCACCCTTTTCATCAAAGAGCACACGCCCGTGTATCCCTTCATATCCTTCTTCCCGTTTCAGATAATCCATCAGACCATTCGTATCTTCAATGCCGGAAACAAGACCTTCTGCCAGCATCATGACCAGATCATAGGATTGTGCTGCACGTTCCGGCATATCCATTCCGTATTTCTCCTGAAATCTTTGTTCCACCAGTTCTCCCTTTTCAGATGTGCCGCACAGATAGGACGGGACGATCACCGTTCCTTCCATATATTTTCCATTCGTTTCAATGTCCTCATCCGTATCCATCACATAATCCGACACCACCTGCAGTTCTGATCCCTTCTGGCGTAACATCCGTACCAGATCACTGTTCAGACAGTAATAATTGCTGACGCATACCACATCGATCCCCAGCGCTTCCCATCTGGAATAGGCAATCTCAAATTCTTCCTGGGTAAATGGTCCCACCACGGTATCCGCCAATACTGTCGCACTTCCCGTTATACTTTCCTGAAGTCCCTTCAGTTCATCCTCTTCATACTCTGTGTCTGAATGGCAGAATGCCACACGTCGGAACCCCTGATCGATAATATATCGCCCCATAATCTCTCCCGCCGACTCAGCATTAATAAAATCCGCAATCAGATAACGATATCCCTGATCAATGGTATGATTGTAGCATCCTGTCGTAATCAGGAATGGCTTCTTCCCTTCTTCGTAAATATCTGCTATCGTATCAATATAATCCAGCTCCTGCTCGACAAGCACTGCTGCAATCCCGGTATCCTGCACAATCTCATTTGCACAGGCGATCGCCTTATGGTAATCCGTCTCATCATCATAGGGAACGATCTCCACGGAGATTCCCGTCCGCTCATAGAAATCCGAAGCAGCCAGTTCCATCGCTTCCATGTTCCCGCTCTCCGTATAGAACTCTTCATCACCCGTCAGTGCAAGTCTTATGGTATTATCCTCACCCACCGGTTTCCAAACCTCCTGTACATCCCTGCATCCTGTGAGCACCACAGCGGATATACAGATACAAAAATAAAAGCCTGCAAGTCTCTTCTTCATCTGTGCACAACTCCTGTAATCTATTTATTACTGTTCACTCCGTGACCAGTAACACACTTCGCGATGCACAGATATGATGCATACTGCATCATATCGTGCTGCTATAAACAGTTACAATCATACTATATTTTTCTATATCATTTCAAGATGACTCCTTTACGTTCACCACAAAATATCTGCATTTCACATCACTTTTCAGAGCACAGACGCTGCTCTCTCTCCTTTTTCGAAAACACACAGCCACAATAATCCTGCCGGTAAAGTCCATATTCTTTTGACAGCTCTGCAGAACGCTTATAACCATTTTTCTTTTTGAAATCTGAAGGCAGCCAGGTAACCTGATATTCTTCGCCCAACTGTTCGCCGATCTCGTTCAGCTTTGCCGCATTTTTCAGAGGGCTGATCGTCAGCGTCGTTGTAAAAAAATCAAATCCCTTCTTTTCGGCCAGTTCTGCCGTCTTCCGAAGCCGCAGCTCATAGCACAGGAAGCATCTTGCGCCCCCTTCCCTGCTATTCTCCAGTCCTCTGGCCATTTCATAAAAGCGGTCTTTCTCATAGACACCTTCCAGAAAACTCACCTTATTCTTCACCGGGAGACCTTCAATCAAACGCTTCTGCTCCTCCACCCGATATTCATACTCCTTCTCCGGATAGATGTTCGGATTATAGTAAAAAACTGTAATTCTGAAAAACTGTGACAGATATTCCAGTACATAACTGCTGCATGGAGCACAGCAGCTATGCAGCAGAAGTGACGGCACTTCTGCCTCCTTTTCCTTTTCTGCCAGGATATCCTCCATCTCCCTTTGATAATTCCTCTTATTCATCTTATCCGCACTCCCCAAAATCCCCTGTCATCATCATAATATACTAATTATAAACACAAAAACGTGAAAGTGCAACATCAGGTAACACTTTTTACCCTGTTTCATAGGATAATTTATAAGATTCTGTTTTCGATTCTCAGAATCTTGCAAAACACATATCCAGGAGGAAAACATGGAACCATTACTGGAACTTCGCGATATTCATTACGCATATCACAGCATAAACGGAGAAACACCGGCGTTATCCAATATATCCTTTTCCGTAAACGATGGTGAATTTATCGCTATCGTCGGTCCAAGCGGCTGCGGAAAATCCACCCTTCTGTCCCTGATCAGCGGACTTGGTCTGCCGGAGTCCGGAACCATCCTGTTCAGGGGACGGAACATGAAGGATTCCCATACACGAATCGGCTATATGCTGCAAAAGGATCATCTGTTCGAATGGCGCACTATCTATGAGAATGTTATGCTTGGACTGGAAATACAGAAGAAAATCACAGCCGAAGCAAAGGAACGGGTAGAAAAAATGCTCTACACCTATGGCCTGTGCCGTTTCCGCGACTGCAGGCCCTCTGAGCTTTCCGGAGGTATGAGGCAGAGAGCCGCCCTGATCCGCACACTGGCTCTCGATCCCGAACTGCTGCTTCTGGATGAACCCTTTTCCGCACTTGATTACCAGACCAGACTTTCTGTCTGTGATGACATTGCTTCTATTATAAAGAAAGAAAACAAAACCGCCATCCTGGTAACGCATGATCTGTCTGAGGCGATCAGCGCCGCTGATCGGGTCATTGTCCTCACTTCACGTCCGGCCCATATCAAATCCATTATTCCCATACAAATGGAAATGCCGGACCGCACGCCTCTGAAATCCAGAAACGCGCCGGAATTTAAAGACTATTTTAATCTGATCTGGAAGGAGATGAATACCGATGTCTGAGCTTTCACCAAACCAGCAGCATTATCTGAAATCCCTGAAGCAGCAGAAACGCTCCATATTTTTGGCCCGTGCGATGCTGTCTGCCGCTTTTTTTCTTCTCTGGGAAACGGCTGCTAGGCTGGACTGGATTGACAGCTTTATTTTCAGCTGTCCCTCCCGGATAGCCGCCGCATTCTTTCTGATGGCGAAAAATGGAAGTCTTTTTCTCCATACCGGAATTACACTGGCAGAGACCCTGTTCAGCTTTGTATTTGTCGTAATCTTTGGACTGCTCACTGCCATCCTTCTCTGGCTCTCACCGAAACTTTCCGGGATCCTGGATCCTTATCTTGTCGTCCTGAACAGTCTGCCCAAATCTGCTCTTGCCCCGCTTCTCATCGTTTGGCTGGGAGCAAATATGAGAACCATTGTGGTGGCCGGAATCTCTGTGGCTATCTTCGGAGCAGTATTAAATCTGTATACCGGTTTCAAAGAGATCAATCCGGAAAAAATCAAGCTGATCTATACCCTGCACGGCACAAAAAAAGATGCACTTCTGAAGGTTGTTCTGCCCGGAACGATACCAAATATCATCAATGTCATGAAAGTAAGCATCGGTCTCTGTCTGATCGGTGTGATCATCGGAGAATTCATTGCAAGCCGTCAGGGGCTGGGATATCTGATCATTTACGGAAGCCAGGTGTTTCAGCTTGACCTGGTAATTCTATCCATCCTGATTCTCTGTGTCATTGCTGCGGGACTGTATGCAGCAATTACTTTTACAGAAAAACTGTATCTGAGAAAAACGGGGTATTGATAAATGCTTGCTTTCTTTTCTGTTTAAAGCTATACTGTAATAATAAAAAACGAATCACTATTCAGAATGAAGAGGAACTATTATGCCATATAAAACACTAAAGAAAAAAATCCCTGCCGTTCTTGCTGTAAGTATGTTTCTTTCTCCTGTATCGACTGTCTTGACGCCTTCTATTTTGCTTCCGGAAAAGGTACAGGCTGCTTCCGGAAAAATTCATCCCAAAAAGGGCTGGCACACATCCAGAAAGGGAAGGAAACAATATTACAGAAAAGGAAGCTTTCTTACAGGTCTTCAGAAAATCAGAAAAAACTATTACTATTTTAATGAGCGGGGCATCCTGCAGACCAGCAAGGTTAAAGAAAAGAAAATTACGTATTATCCGGATGAAAGAGGCATTCTTGAGGCGTATCAGAAGGGAACTGTCTATTACCATGCAAACGGTAAAAAAATGAACCGGACAGAGGCCCAGGATTTCAAGACCCTGCAGACGGCAAAATCCATTGTCAGACAGATCACCAGTACACACATGACACAGGAACAGAAATTAAGAAAATGCTTTGACTGGGTCATCTCCAAACCCTACATCACCAGAAGAACCTTCTCCAATACACCCGGATGGCCTGCTGTTTATGCCAATGATCATTTTCTTCTTGGTGGCGGTAACTGTTTTGCGGATGCAGCAGCATTTGCCTATCTTGCAAAAGCCCTTGGCTATAAAAAGGTCTATGTATGTGTAGACTGTGACGGTAGTGGCGGCAGAGGACATGGCTGGGCAGAAATTAACGGTCTTGCCTACGATCCGCTTTTTGCTGAAGCCAAGAGTTTCCGTGCGAATTACGGGGTTCCCTACGGAACCTATATCCTGCATCCGATCCTGCATATTCCTCTTTAGAAACAGGAGAAGCGGGGGCTTATATCCTCTTTAGAAACAGGAGAAGCGGGGCTTTACAGAAAAATATTTCAGTAGTATAATCAAGCACTACCGACAGTGAGTTGAAATAAAGGAGTGAATATTCATGACAAAAATTGATATTATTTCCGGTTTTCTGGGAGCCGGGAAAACAACACTGATCCGGAAACTTCTGCAGGATGCATTTAAAGACCAGCAGATCGTCCTGATTGAAAATGAATTTGGTGAGATCGGAATCGATGGAGGATTTCTCAAAGATGCCGGCATCGAGATCCGCGAGATGAATTCCGGCTGTATCTGCTGCTCTCTAGTAGGAGATTTCGGAACTGCTTTAAAAGAGGTTGCAGAAAAATACCATCCTGACCGGATCATCATCGAACCCTCTGGTGTAGGAAAACTTTCTGACGTGATCCATGCGGTAGAAAAACTTGATTGCGGTGCTGTTCTCAACAGCGCTGTTACTGTTGTAGATGTCCTGAAATGTAAAATGTACCTGAGAAACTTCGGGGAATTTTTCAAAAATCAGGTAGAGGCTGCCGGCACCATCATTCTGAGCCGCACCGATATGGAAAAAGCCACCCCGGAAAAGATTGAAAAAGCGATAACTCTCATCCGTGAGCTGAATCCGGATGCAACGATCATCACCACTCCGGTGGAACAACTGGAAGGGCAGAAGATTCTGGACACCATCGAAGGTATGAAGATTGATCTCTCCCACGTAGACATTGAGCATGAGCACCATCACCACAGCGAAGACGGTGACTGTCATGAACATCACCATCACCACGGGGAAGACTGTGACTGTCACGAACACCACCATCACCACGGGGAAGACTGTGACTGCCATGAACACCACCATCACCACGAGGAAGACGGCCACTGTCATGAACATGATCATCACGAACACGGCGAAAACTGTACCTGCGGATGTCATGACCATGAGCACCACCATCATGCAGACGAGGTATTTACGAGCTGGGGAAGAGAAACGGTCCGCAAATACAGTCAGGATGAGATCTTTTCTATCCTTAACACCCTCTCTGAAGACAGCTCATACGGCATGATTCTGAGAGCCAAGGGAATGCTGGAAGATGAGGACGGCACGTGGACGTATTTTGATATGGTTCCCGGTGAATTTGATATCCGCAGCGGAAGCGCTGAGTACACGGGACGCATCTGTGTGATCGGTTCTAAGATGGATGAGGAAAGACTGGAGAATCTCTGGTTTAAAAAATAAAGGCGGTGAGCATAAATGAGCAATTTTGACATTTCCACACCCGTTTATCTGGTTAACGGGGTTCTGGAAAGCGGGAAGACTTCTTTTCTGAACTTTACGATCCGTCAGGATTATTTTCAGATTGATGAACCAACGCTTCTGATCACCTGTGAAGAAGGCGAGGAGGAATATGATGAACAGGAGCTTCTGAAGTATCATACGATTCTGGAAGTCATCGAAGATCCTGAGGACTTCACTTACGAAAATCTCCGCGCACTCCATCGCAAATACCATCCTGACCGGGTTCTTCTGGAATACAATCCTCTGTGGGGAACAAATAGACTGCGCTCTATGAAGCTCCCCCTGGGCTGGGGCATTTCACAGGAAATCGTGGTCATCGATGGAAGCAGTTATCAGATTTACCGCAATAACATGCAGTCCCTTTTTTCAGAAATGGTTCAGAATGCCGACATGGTCATTTTTAACCGCTGTAAAAAAGAGGATCCTCTGACCGGATACCGCCGGGGATTAAAGGTCGTGAATCCTTCCTGCGAGATCAGCTTTGAAGATGAGGATGGGGAACTGATTGACCTGTTCGAAGAAAATGTTCCTTATGATATGGAAGCTGATATCATTGATATTGATGATGTGGATTATGGTATTTTCTATGTAGATATGGACGATCATCCGGAAAAATATATCGGCAAAACGGTACGATTTAAAGCCCGTGCTATGAAAAGCCGCAGAAAAGAGGCAGAATACTTCGTTCCCGGCAGAAAGGCCATGACCTGCTGCGCTGATGATACCCAAGTCATCGGATACCTGTGCAAAACACCCCTTGCCATTCATCTGAAACACGGAGAATGGGTACAGGTAACTGCCGTAGTTGTCTACGAATATGCCGATATCTACCGTGGTCAAGGACCTGTACTCTATGCTACGCAGGTAATTTCCTGTGAACCTCCCGTTGAAGAAATGGTATATTTCAACTAACAAATCCCCTGTGATACCTTTTCAGCTATCACGGGGGATTTTCCTGTAGACTTTCTACTTATTCTGCTCCGGTCTCTTCTCCCGGCAGATTATTCATAAAATCATCAAGCGCCGCTGTATCTACACTGTAGTTCTTTCCTTCTGCGGCCTTGCCCTTCGTAAACTGACTATAACCTGAGTATCCGATCCATCCAACCAGTACCAGCGCCACCAGAATCCCGCACGCCTTGATCGCACGCTCATGACGTTTTTCCTTTTTCATGATTTTCTGACGGTTTTTCTTCTCCTCTTTATAGCGGTCAACCTTTTCCTGACTCATAGTGCTATCTCCTTACTCTAATTCTTTGCAGACACCCGGAATTCAGCCTGAGTTCCGCTTCTGCTTTCTTTTGTACTCCGTACAACTGTCTAATAGTATACAATATATTTGTGAATTTTGCATGGTTTTTTTCAAAAAAATTTAAAACTTATACAACTACAATAATACCGCCGTCATTTGCATACATACTGCTGACACCTGCCGTATCCAGAATGACTACATCCTTGAAGTTCATCTTCTTAAGCAGAGCTTCCCGGACCATCTGCGCCCGCTCGAGGCAGTTGCAGTGAGAAATCCCAAGGATCTTCTCCTCCGGCTGCTCAACCTTCTCTGCAATGAGATCTACCATCCGGACGATTGCCCGATTGATACCTCTGGCCTGATCCAGCTGAATAATCGTCCCTTCATCGGTACTTCCCATAACAGGCTTTATCTTCAGAGCTGTAGCCACTAATGCCTTAACCGTACTTAGACGTCCGTTTTTACGAAGTGTCTCAAGATTCTCCAGTACAAACCAGGTATTCTGACGTGCAATATAATCCTCTACTGTCTCCACAATCTCATCAAAGGACATCCCTGCCTCCTCGCACTCCTGAATCTTCAATCCGATCAGTGTCTCACCCACAGAAGCAGAACGTGAGTTGAATACATACACCTTTGCATCCGGATGATCCTCCAGGTACAGGTTTCTCCCCAGCATGGCACTGTTGTAGGAACCGCTGAGCTCAGCAGACAATGTCACCGCATAGATATGCTCCGCGCCACAGTCATATGCCTCCCTGTAAGCCTCCGGCGACGGACAGGACGATTTCGGACAATTCGGACTGGCCGCTACCTTTGCCAGAAAGTCTGCCTGGTCAAACGTTTCATCATCTACGATCATATCCTCGTCAACCTGCAAAATAAGAGGTGCAGATAAAAAATGACTGCTTTTCTTCATCTCTTCTGTCAATTCTCCACAACTGTCGATAACAACCCTGTAACTCATGTAAACAACTCCTCCATTTATCTGTTCATGCCGCGAAATTTAATATTCCGACCATTTTATGTAGTTTCAAATACTACATAATAATAACACATCTATCGTACTTTGCAAAGGTTTTTTCCTTTTCTCTTTCCTTTTTTCTTTTTTCAATGTATACTGATATAAGAAAAACGGGTTACTGTTCACATGTCTGCCAGTTCGAGGTGTTTTCTGTGATTGTAGCGTAGCGAAAGTCACAGAAAATCCGAGAGTAGTAGCGCGATATGATGCAGAATGCATCATATCTGTGCATCGCGAAGCGTGTTACTGGTCACGTTGTTGGGGTCAAAAGCATTTGACCCATGATGCCTTCGGATTTTTCCGCGCTTCGCGCTCCCAAAATCCCTTGGCTCATATATATTCTACGAAACGAGGATATTTTTATGATTTCACTTCACATTTTAGATGTTAAAGGCTTTATGTCACAGCTCCTGCTGCGTGACACTTTTGACCGTTTCTATCTCACAGAAGCATCCATCACCACTTTTGGCACATTCTACATTGATGGCCATCTCCAGAAGCAATACTATTCGCAGGAAGAACTGGAAAATGAAGAATTCTGTCACAACTTCACCTACTGGAAGCAGGTACGTCCCTTCTGTCTGGAGCTGATCAAAGGTAAAAAAACACCCCTTCACTTCAAAATCGTTTTTCAGCTTTCCTCTTCAAATACGGAAAAACTGCTGAAGCAGGCTGGCGTCTCCCTCTCGCTTTCCGATGTAGGCGGACTCTATCTGAATCTGCACTACGATGGACATAAACTCAACTGTGTGACCGGAACCTCCCTGAATATTTTTACGATGGATAAATCTCTGGAACGGTCATGGGATGAGATGGTAGGAAAATTCTTCCGTGCAAAAGAAATCCCCGTAGAAGAATAATAACATCTGGCAAAGAAAGGAAAACAACCGGAAATGGAATCACCCATTCCCGGCTGTCTGTTGTGCTGTCACATTACTTTGTAAGCAGTCCAAGTATCTCATTACTTCTGGTAATGAATTTTGTCATCTGATCCGGTGAAAGCTGCTTGTGGCTTAACATCGCCAGATCGTAGAGCTGCTCACAGATCATCGGTACATGCTCGGAATCTTTGTTTGTGAAGATATACTGTACCAGACTGTTATTCGCATTCAGGATCAGTGTCTCCTGTCCGCCGAACATATCCGGATCCATGCCGCCCATACCGTACATCCGCATCATATCCTGCATACGTCTGTTTTCTTCAGAAAGCGTTACCATAGAAGAAATCTTTTCATTTTTCAGCTTCTCAATCTTCACTTCCAGGTTCTCTTTGCCAAGAGCTTTGCGGAATACTTCCGTCAGGGTCTCCTTCTCTTCCTTCAGTTCATCTTCTGACACTTCTTCCTTCATGCTCTCTGTTACGTCAGCATCGATGCGCAGGAACTTTACATCGTCATGCTTCTGCTCTACATGGCTGATAAATGCCGAATCAATGTTATGCTTCAGGATAACAGCATCCATTCCCTGTTCTTTGAACATATTGATGTACTGACTCTGCTGTACTTCGTCTGTCACATAGAAAAGCTTTGTCTTTTCGGTTTCTTTCTGTTCGGTTTCTTTCTCTGTGTTTTCTGTTGTTTCTGACTCTTTGGCATCCTCTGTTTCCGGCTCTTCCTTCTTATTCTCAGCCACAAAATCTGTGAATGTCAGATACTTGTTGTCCAGATTCTTATAGAGGATATAATCCATCATCTTATCACTGAACTTACTGTCCTTGATACAGCCGAATTTGATAAATGGACTGATGTCATCCCAGTATTTCTCATAGTTTTCACGATCCGTCTTACACATACCGGAAAGCTTATCTGCTACCTTCTTTGCGATATAATCGGAAATCTTCTTTACGAATCCATCATTTTGAAGAGCACTTCTGGATACATTAAGCGGCAGATCCGGACAGTCGATCACACCCTTTAAGAGCATCAGGAACTCCGGAATCACTTCCTTGATATTATCAGCAATAAATACCTGATTGTTATACAGCTTGATGGTTCCCTCGATGGAATCATATTCTGTGTTGATCTTCGGGAAGTACAGGATTCCCTTCAGGTTGAACGGATAGTCCATGTTCAGGTGGATCCAGAACAGAGGCTCCTTGTAATCCATAAATACCTTGCGGTAAAACTCCCGGTATTCCTCATCACTGCACTCATTCGGATGTTTTGTCCACAGTGGGTGGATGTCACTGATGGATACCGGACGTTTATTGATCTTCACCTTATCCTTTGCCGGAGATATTTCTACAATTTCCTTCTCTCCGTTTTCATTTTCCTTCTCCTCAGTCTTTGCTTCTTCATGGATATGTTCTACTACCACATCATCCTCAGTCAGCTCACTCTCATCAATCGTCTCATACTGCTGCTCAGCATTTGCATTTGAAAGGAAAATTTCAACCGGCATAAAGGAGCAATACTTCTCCAGAACCTCCCTTACCCGATATTCGTTGGAAAACTCAACGCTTTCCTCATTCAGGAACAGTGTGATCTCCGTACCGACTTCTGTTCTGTTCCCATCCCCGATGGTATACTCTGTACCACCGTCACATTCCCAGTGAACAGGTGCGGCACCTTCCTTATAGGAAAGAGTATCGATGTGAACCTCATCTGCTACCATAAATGCAGAATAGAATCCCAGTCCGAAATGTCCGATCATTTCATCATCATTTGTCTTATCCTTATATTTCTCCAGAAAATCAGTAGCTCCTGAGAAAGCAATCTGAGTGATATACTCCTCCACCTCTTCTGCAGTCATACCAAGACCTGTGTCGATGAATTTCAGTGTCTTCTCCTGCGGATTTACAATGACCTCTATCTTATTCTTATACTTCTCCGGGAAGGTATACTCGCCCATCATCTCCAGCTTTTTCAGCTTCGTGATCGCATCGCATCCATTGGATACCAGCTCACGGACAAAAATGTCATGGTCAGAATACAGCCACTTCTTAATGATCGGGAATATGTTCTCACTGTTAATTGATAAACTTCCTGTACGATTGCTCATTGCAAACACTCCTTTTTTACTATTGTATTGTTTTAATGATGCTGAATTTAGTGTATAGTTTAATACTCCTTTTCCCAAATGTCAAGAGAAAATTAGCACTCATTTTAGGTGAGTGCTAATAATTCTATAAAAATATAAAGTTTTACCGGAGACCTTTGATTTTTCGTCAATTAAATGATAGTATGATGCCAGGGTCAAAAGGTCATGATTTGAAAGTAGCCATTTTTCGAAGAAAAATGAGCGGATTTCGAATGTTTTTCGGATTTTGGGCGCGCGAAGCGCGGAAAAAACCGAAGGCATCATACTAATATTACCCGGAAAGGAATTCTTCGACATGGAAAATGCAATACATGAAACTGCTCCTGCCGGAAAAAGATTTACAGGTTTTTCCGGCAGTACTCTGAAAATAATTGCTATCCTTAGCATGCTCATAGACCACATCGGTGCCGCTGTACTGGAAAATGGTCTGATGCGCTCTGCCTATGTGCAGTCTTCCCCTGCACTTTATGATAATATACGTTATATTGACCGTATTCTCCGGATGATCGGACGTCCTGCCTTCCCGATCTTCTGTTTTCTTCTGGTAGAAGGCTTTCTCCATACCCGAAATCAAAAAAAATATGCCCTGAGGCTTTTCCTGTTTGCGCTGATTTCTGAGATTCCCTTTGACCTGGCAATCGGCAGAGGTCTCGTTGTCTTCGAGTGGCAAAATGTATTTTTCACACTGCTGATCGGTCTTCTGGTCATGATGGCAGCCGACCACTTTTCCGGAAAGAGATGGATTCAGATTCTCATCTTTCTCCTCGGACTCATCGCAGGGTACCTGCTGCATACAGATTATGACTATAAGGGTGTCCTGCTGATTGAGATCCTGTACCTCCTCCGATATGACAGGAGAAACCAGTGTATTGCCGGAGCAGCCGCCTGCTGCTGGGAACTTCCGGCTCCACTGGCCTTCCTTCCCGTTTATTTTTATAATGGAAAAAGAGGGATTTCCATGAAATACTTCTTTTACTGGTTCTATCCTGTACACCTGCTGATCCTGGCAGGAATCGGAAGATACTGCCTTTCTCTTTCCGTGTGAATCTCTTCTCAGTTTGTAACTGTTCAGAGTCATGCAGATTTTATCAGAAATAGAAAAGGATCCGGTCTGGAGCAGCATATCTGTATCCATACCCGGATCCCGCATTTGTACCCGTATACAAATGAGCCTTGCGTCGATTTTTCCGTGCTACGCCTCCACGATCAGATATTTCCCATTCGGGAGTGCAAATACCTCTGAGGCATCTGCCAGCTCATCAAGTGACAACTCTGAGGCATCCATTCCGCTTTCATCAAAATATTCACGAACCTCCTCCAGAGAATCTACAACCACCGCAAGATTATCTTCAAGAAATTCTTCTGCCTCTTCGGGCGTTTCCGCTACCTTTTCATCAAAAAGCTGGAGCTGGTTCTCCAGAAAAGTTTCCAGACATTCTTTACTGAACATTGGTTTTCCTCACTTTCACTCAAACGACTCTAACAGTTGCTTTAATACTTTTAGTACACCATCCTCTGTGTGGCTTCCGGCTATATGCTTTGCCTCTGCCTTCACAGCATCCGCAGCATTTTCTACCGCATAGCTCTCTCCCGCCATACGAAGCATGCCCAGATCATTCATATTATCTCCAAATGCCATTGTTTCTTCCGGAAGGATGTGGAGTGTATCCTGAATCCTCTTTAAAGCCTTTCCCTTGTCTGCATCCAGATTCATAAAATCCAGCCAGATATCACCTGCGATCGCCACATTCAGCTTTCCCCTGTATTTTTCAATATATTCCGGTGCCAGCTTCAAAATCCCCTGTTTCTTGTAAATCGAACATTTGGTAATTTCAATCGGCGCCTTCAGTACATCCTCTACCCGGTGGATATCATAATGGTATCCGTTTTCGAGAAAATCCTCAAGCTCTTTATTTTCCTGCTCCAGATAGCACTCTCCCTTTCTATCCGAAATAACGATATAGCAGTCCTTAAGATTCCTTATTTCTCTCACCAGCTCCTCCAGCAGTGCCCTGTCCATGATGGATGCAAATAGTTCGCTTCCTCTGCTAATGATACCGGAACCATTATCTGCAATAAACATAATATCATTTTTGACAGGTGCAAACAGCTTTTTCATGCTGCAGTACTGCCGTCCACTGGCCGCCGCAAAGACCACCCCTTTTTCTTTTAATCCCTGAATCACCTCAAAGATTTCCGGATTGATACCGTCTGTCCCCTCCACAAGAAGTGTTCCATCAATATCGGATGCAACAAGCTTAATCATATTCTTCCTCCAAATGCATATTAATCATTTCTTCTATCTCCGACGGATGTTCCACAATCCTGTCCGCATGGTTTGCCTCCAGCTCCTCTCTGGTACGGAAACCCCACAGAACACCGATTGTATAGATTCCTGCCGCCTTTCCCGTCTTCATATCCGTATTGGTGTCCCCGATGTAAAGACATTCTGATTTCTGTACATGGAAATGCTCCACGATATGAAGCACTCCCGCCGGATCCGGCTTTCTCGGAATACTCTCTGTCTGTCCCTGCACATAATCAAAGCATTCCTTCCCGAAAACACTTTCCACCACATCGATTGCCTGGGCATGGGGCTTATTGGAAAGCACTGCAATCTTCATGCCCTGCTGTTTCATCGTACCCAGCAGATGGATAATCCCCTCATAAGGCTTTACGTGATACATGCAATACCTTCCAAAATAGATACGGTAGAGCCTGCGCATCTCTTCAAATCCGGTACAGTTTTCATCCCCCGAGGCTCTCAGGCACCGCCTGACCAGCTCGTCCGCTCCATCTCCTGCAAAGTATTTAAACCTCTCTGCAGGCTGTGAAGGATATCCGAGGTCATGAAGTGCCAGATTTGCCGAATAAGCCATGGAATCCACCGTATCTGTCAGTGTTCCGTCCAGGTCAAAGATTCCTGTTTTATACATGTCACTCTCTCCGTTTCGACAATACTAAAGTGCCGCATTCTGCGGCACTTCCCTTTGCTGTTATGGTATCACGATTCAGCGTCATCGTCTTTTGCCATACGTTCTATCGTTTCTGATACAGCATCTGCAACATTCTGTGCAACATTCTTTACACCATCTTTCACACCATCTGCTGCATCCTCAAGGTCTTCCTTTACATCAGCGGCTATATCCTTCACATCTTCTTTCAGGTCGCCAGCTGCATCCTTCACATCCTCAGCTGCATCTGCAACCGCATCTTTTACGTCCTTTGCTGCCTCTGTGCATTCCTTTGGAATGGTAACGTACTCTCTGTGAGTCGCACTTTCATCAATGTCCAGATCCTCGTCAAAATCATCATCAAATTCATCAAAGTCCTCATCCCAGGATTCTTCTTTTTTGCATTTATTCAAATATGCGATTCCACAGCCAATCGCTGCACCTGCAAGTGCCGCGCCAAATAAGAGTTTGCCATAATTCTTTGCCATATGATTACTCCTTTCAAATGGGATAGTCCTATTGTAATACTTTTTGCTTCAAAAGAAAAGGGGCAACTTAAACAAATATAACCTGCACCAGAAACATATACAGGAGCGTTCCTCCGCCAACACTCAGGAGCGTATTCCTCTTCCATACATGCACCGCTACAATTGCCGCAGCTGTCAGAAGTTCGGGAAAACCAAATGGAGCTGTTCGTATGGAAACATCCTTTAAGCAGTAAACTACAAGCATTCCAATAATCGCATACGGAAGTACTTTTCCAAGATAGAGTATGTAGGAAGGTGTATTTTTATTACCCGGAAACAATACAAAAGGCAGACCGCGAATCAGAAATGTCACAGCCGCCATAACCAGGATCAATGCCAGTGCCTGTGAATCAGGAATTCTCATGATTGTTTCCCTCCTTGTCCAGTTTTTTTCTGAAAATGCTTAAAAATGCCAGGATCGACACCATCGCCGGAACAATAAAGCGGTCGGATCCAAACAGGATCAGGCACAGAAACGAGCATCCGACACCGATCAGCGCCGGCCGATGATCCTTTGTTGTCATCCACTGATCGGTAAACAGTACAATAAACAAAGCGGTCATAACAAAATCCACGCCCTTTGTATTAAACTCTATCAGAGAACCAAACAGTGCCCCCAGCGTACATCCCACGATCCAGTATATGTGATCCAGCATGGAAATGAAAAAGTAGAACCACCCGTCATCCACACCCTCGGGAGGTTCACTGGTAGCCACCAGTGAATACGTCTCATCCGTCAGTTCATGGATCATCATGATTTTCTTCCGGCCTGCATGCTTATACTTCTCGATCAGCGACAGACCATAAAACAAATGGCGGATCTGTATCATAACCGTCATGATCGCCGTAGAAATCAGAGAGGCTCCGCCGGCAAGCAAATCAATACCGACATATTGCATGGAACCTGCATAGATGATCACAGACATAAAAAAAGCCCAGATGAAAGAGAATCCCTTGCTTTCCAGAAGGATTCCGAATCCGAGACCCAGGAACAGATAGCCTGCCATAACGGGCAGCGTCAATGGAAAGGCTGCTTTCAATGCTTTGCGTTTCATATCCATCTTCCCCTTATCGTAACAGATCGTATTCTGTCATGGCAAAGCGGACATTCGCATTTCGCTCTGCTGCATACTGCCATCCGGTCATCCGGCAGAAAACGCCGGATAACCGGATGACGTGTGAATATTAACGATCTGTTACAGTATATCATGGTCCGGATATTTTTTCAATATGTCAGAAAACTGACTTCCGCAGCGCCTTACTTCGCCCAGAACAAGGTCGATCTTTTCCGGGTCATCCTGCCAGTTCGTACGGGATACCCCTCGTGTGACAGCCGGACACACCAGAAGTCGGGTATCCGGATAAAGCAGCTGAAAATAGAGCAGACAGCGTTTTGCATGATATGCCTGACAGGAGATGATCGCCGTCTGAACAGAAAGTCCCAGACGATCCGTGACAGCTTTTGCATTGATGGCATTCTGGAAGGTAAAGGTTGCCTTCTCGTCCTGCAGGATGGCCGATGCAGGGACACCATTTTTCAGCAGTACATCTGTCAGAAATTCACATTCCGTATGATAGGTATTTTCCGCATAAACAGACGGAGATTTTACTCCGGTAAAATGTCCGTCTGTAATACTATACCTGCCTGACACCAGGATCCGTGGTGCATAGCCCTCATGGTAAAGTCCCGCCGCATTCTCGGCAATCTCTCCATAGGGGCCTCCGGGCACAAAGATAATGTCTGCCAGTTCCGGCCTGTTTTCTGTAAAAATAAAATCTGTAAAATAATCGTAAAATAACATAGTATTTTTACCTTCTCTTCCTGAGCTTTCCTGAGCTTTTCTTTTGCTCAGGTATGACTCTGAACGGTTACCTGTTTACAGCTTTCCCGGAATCTGCTCACCACCGGGGCGTCCTCGCTGATCTCATAGGCGAGCACATCTGTCTTCTGAAAAAATTCGCAGACTGCTCCTTCTTCCTGAGCCTTCTGCATAAATATCTCTTTCGCCGTTTCTATACATTAATACGTATTCTATACCGGCTGCCCATATTCTGCAATGATATCCTGCGTTAAATCACCCAAAAATTATCCGCACATACAATTTTTCTGTATGTTTCAAACCGGAACCACCTGTTATGGAACCCGGAAAAATTCTTTGTGTCTGTTGTGGAAAACTCATCCAGAAACATCGCTCCAGACACTCTCGTCCGCTCTGGTACAGCTGTTTCTAATCATAAGCTGCCCTGACATCTCAAGCCTGACGGTTCCCGTATGCCCGCCTTTCAACCGGTCAAGAAGCAGGTAAAGTGCAAATCTCCCCATCTCTTTCCGCAAAGAAGGGATCCGTCTGAGATGTATCCATCCTGGTGACCAGAACATTCAAATACCGGATTTTGTTCTCATGATTGGAAACACCCTTTTTCAGGTTTCTCGCCGCTTCATTCGGAACATAATTCTGATCCATGGCTTCCTTCCATATTTTGTCGCGAAGTCCTGGAATGGAACATCTGTATTCCGGATTGTTTAATACCCGTGAAACGGTGGATGGTGAAACCCCAACAGCATTTGCAATGCTTATGATCGACATATATGATTCCTTCCTTTCATTCTATCCGCCAGGCCTTTCCAAGTCTCTTGGCAGCTTCACGTATCTGCTCCTCTTCCATATTCGCATACCCTAAAATAACAGTAGACTGTTCCTGTTCAGGACCGATGCGGCAGTCAGACAGCCTGTAGACTTTCACCCCTTCCTGCTTTGCACGTGCAACGGCTTCTGCTTCACTCATCCCATTTGTGAACTGAAGAAGGAGATGCACACCTGCATGTTCACCGGATATCCGGCAGATATCGGAGAACCCGGCAAGTTCCTCCAGCAGCACATCATGCCGGTTTTTATAAATGGCACGCATCCGGTTCAGATGGCGCTCGTAGTGCCCTTCACTTAAGAAACGGGAAATGATCATCTGATCCACCCTGGATACCGTAGAAGAAAAAATTCTTCCGTGTTTCCTGTACACTTCCGCTAATTTCTCCGGAAGTACCATATAACTGATTCGAATAGATGGGGCGATCGATCGGGAAAAGGTTCCCAGATAGATTACCTTTCCTCTGACATCAAATCCCTGAAGCGCAGGTATGGGTTTCCCTTTGTAGCGAAATTCACTGTCATAGTCATCCTCAATGATATAACGGCCTTCTTTGCGTGATGCCCAGTCCAAAAGCTGCATCCGCCGGCCGACCGGCATCACGGTTCCCATGGGATACTGGTGGGACGGCATCACATACGCAATATCCGCACTGCTCTTAGAAAGCTCTTTCACGTTCATTCCATTCTGATCCATGCTCACGGCAACCATCTCTTTCGCCATGGACTGGAGCACACGATATGCTTTTTTATACGTAGGATTCTCCATCGCTACCACACGTTCTTTTCCCAGAATATTGCATAGAAGCATCAACAGATAATCATTTCCTGCACCGACGATCACCTGTTCAGGTGTACAGATGGCTCCTCTTGCCTGATGAAGGTAGGAGGCAATGGTCTTTCTCAGTACTTCTTCGCCCTCCGGCTCTCCCAAACGAAAAAACTCTTTATTGTTTTCCATGAGAATTCCCCGGGACAGCTTTTTCCAGGTGTTGTGTGGAAAGCTGTTCAGATCGATTCCGTTAGGTGAAAAGTCAAAGTCATACTTTTCTTTCTTTTCTATGCAATGCGTCTCTACTGCCAGAGCCTCTTTATTAAGATACACCAGTCCATCCAGTCGACATACAAAATAGCCCCGGCAGGGAATGGCTTCAATATACCCCTCTGACAAAAGCTGCTCATATGCCAGTTCAACCGTGCTGCGGCTTACCTGCAGATATTTTGCCAGCATTCTCGTAGAGGGCAGTCTTTCTTCAAAAGACAGCCCTCCATTTTTAATCTCTGCTTTGATATAATCATAAATCTGTTCATACAGCGGTCTGTCTGCCTTCGCATCCAGACGGATGGTCAAATCGTTCATAATACTCCTATTTCGGCAGGCGGAAAGAACTCTTCAGAGAAACGATACGGTTAAATACAAGCGCATCCGGCCTGGAATCCTTTGCATCCACGCAGAAATATCCCTGACGCACAAACTGAAAACTGTCATATGCCTTCGCATCCGCCAGGCCTGGCTCTACATAGCACTGCTGAACGGTCAGAGAATCGGGATTCAGGTTCAGGCTTCCGTCCTCTGCATTGTAAACGCCCTTTTCTTCATCAATGATGTTTTCATAGAGACGCACCTCTGCCCTGATCGCTGTGGGGGCTGCCACCCAGTGGATGGTACCCTTTACTTTCCTTCCGGTAAATCCCGTTCCGCATTTCGTTTCAGGATCATAGGTACAGTGGATTTCCGTGATCTTTCCATCCTCATCCTTTTCATAACTTACACACTTTACGAAATAAGCCCCCATGAGACGCACTTCATTGCCCGGGAACAGCCTGAAATACTTCTTAGGCGGCTCCTCCATAAAGTCCTCTCTGTCAATGTAAAGTTCTCTGCAGAAAGGAACCTTTCTCTTACCCAGTGCTTCATTCTCCAGATTGTTATCCACATCCAGATATTCCATCTGTCCTTCCGGATAATTATCAATGACAAGCTTCACAGGATCAAGCACTGCCATCACACGGGACTTCTTTAATTTCAGATCCTCACGGATACAGTATTCCAGCATGGCATAGTCCACAGAACTCTGGCTCTTGCTGACACCGCAGAGATCCACGAACATTTTGATCGATTCCGGTGTAAACCCGCGCCGTTTCAGAGCTGCTATAGATACCAGGCGCGGATCATCCCATCCGTCCACAATACCATCTTCCACCATCTTCTTAATATACCGCTTTCCGGTTACCACATTAGTAAGATAAAGCTTCGCAAATTCGATCTGCTTCGGAGGTTTCTCATATTCCAGTTCACGAACCACCCAGTCATAAAGCGGTCTGTGATCTTCAAACTCCAGTGTGCAGATCGAATGGGTCACACCCTCGATGGCATCCTCGATCGGATGTGCAAAATCATACATCGGGTAGATACACCATTTGTCTCCTGTTCTGTGATGGTGCATATGCGCCACACGATAGATGATCGGATCCCGCATGTTGATATTCGGTGAGGCCATGTCGATTTTGGCACGGAGCACCTTTTCTCCATCCTGGTAGACACCGTTTTTCATATTTTCAAACATTTCCAGATTCTCTTCCACACTTCTGTCACGGTAGGGACTGTTCTTTCCAGGCTCTGTAAGAGTTCCCCTGTACTCACGGATCTGATCCGGTGTCAGATCACACACATAGGCTTTTCCCTTCCTGATCAGCTTTACTGCCGCCTCATACATCTGGTCAAAATAGTCCGATGCGAAAAACAGCCTGTCCTCCCAGTCAGCACCCAGCCACTGGATGTCTGCCTTGATCGATTCTACAAATTCCGACTTCTCTTTCGTTGGATTGGTATCATCGAACCGCATATTAAACTTTCCATGGTACTTCTGCGCCAGTCCGTAATTCAACAGAATGGATTTCGCATGCCCTATATGCAGATAACCGTTAGGCTCCGGGGGAAAGCGGGTACACACTGTATCGCAATGTCCCTCTGCCAGATCCTTTTCGATAATCTGTTCAATAAAATTTTTGGAAACTACTTCATTTTCCATAACATGCCTCCTGAACTTTTTTCTCTTTATTTCAATATGTCCCGCCCGTTCTTATGTGTCTTCTTTTGCTCATGGCGGGCTCTCTCCCTATAGCTTTATAAATCTGCCTGACTCTGAACAGTTACCATCTTAGCATAAATCAAACCAATTGACAATTATATTCCTGTCTAATTAAATCCAAAAAACTTCTGCGACAGCTTATAGGCAGCCACCGACACCTGCCGTCCCTTCTTTCCCGGCAGGTTCATGGTGCGCCCCAGGATACCGGTTCGAAGCTTATAATAAAGCGCAATATCTGTCCTCTTCAGATATTGCCAGAGTTCCTGTTTTTTTTCAAAGTTTTCATCTGTTCCTGAACGGATCAGCATGATGGAAGAAACAGTAGTTATGATATCCAGATAGCTGATCATATATTTTTTCAGTTTCTTATCTGTAATCCTCTGCCCTGCCAGTGTATCGATCATGATTTTATTCACTTTAATCTGCTGGTCAATTCTCCCGATCATCACGGTTTCGTTTACTGACTGGTCCTCTCTTCCGATAAAATAATGGTAGAAATTCACATCCAGATAATACATATTCTTCACATAAGGAAGCGGCTGGAACACGAACAGATTATCCACATAAAAAGTATGTTTTGGCAGCTGGAGCCCGCATTCTCTCAGAAGCTGTGTCCGGTAGATCACGGAATGCATCAGAATATAATGTCCGATCCTAAGATGGCGAACCTCCTCCCAGCCAAACACTTTACGCTGGGGAAAAGCCGACCGGTATTGCATTACCTTCTTGCGTTTTACCCCTACCTTATCATAAATAAAATTGCTGATCAGCATATCTACCGTCTGAGGACCTGCCACCAGTCCCCGCAGCGTCTCCAGAATCTTCGGATACGCCTCTGCATCCACCCAGTCATCACTGTCAACAACTTTAAAATACAACCCCGAAGCATTTCGTATTCCGGCATTAACTGCCTCTCCATGACCTCCATTCTCCTGATGGATCGCCCTGACGATTCCGGGATATTTCTCTGCATAGGCATCTGCAATCTCTGCCGTCCTGTCCTTTGATCCATCATCTACGATCAGGATTTCCACATCATCTCCCCCGGGCAAAAGGGATTCAATACACTTTTCCATATACTGTTCTGAATTGTAACAGGGAATTGCTATCGATAGTATCTTCATGCTAACCTCCTTTACCGCTCCTGCTGCGGTATTCTCTGTGCTGTTCTGCTTATCCGTTATCGAATTCTGATTTTTTTCCTGCCCCCGTCTGATCTGTATATCTTCGTAACTGTTTCACATAGGCTCCAAATGCCGCCGGAATCGGATACGTTTTTTCCGTTTCCTTTGGTTCCACAAAAATAAACTCTTCCTGTTCTCCCTCTTCAAGCTCCTCCACACGAACGATATACCCTGTCATATGCCACTCGATATGGCTGAAAATATGCCTGGATTCTTCCAGTTTCTGTATATGAAGCGGTGAAAAATGCTTCTCCTTCAGATATGTAAGTACTTCATCCCCGGACAGATGCCCTTCCAGATTCGGAAGCTCATAAAGGCCTGCCAGCAATCCTTTCTCCGGGCGCTTCCGGATGGCCGCCCTGTTTCCGTCACGTATGATCAGAACCGTCCTGTTCTCAATTTTCCTGCTTTTCTTCGGCATCTTTCTGGGATAATCCGACACTTTATGTTCTTTCGATGCGATACAGATCTCCTGCAGAGGACATTGTGCGCATTTTGCTTCTCCATTCGGGACACAGACCAGGGCACCAAGCTCCATAAGCGCCTGATTGAAATCCCCCGGCCGATCCTGCGGCATCACTTCCCTGACTTTCTTTTCCCAGCCTGTTTTTACGGACTGTTTCAGAATATCATCCCCGCATGCCGTTACACGTGAAAGAACGCGCAGGACATTTCCGTCCACCGCCGGGACAGGTATGCCAAAAGCAATCGAAGCGACGGCTCCCGCCGTATACGGACCAATTCCCGGAAGCTTTAACAAATCATCATAATCCTCCGGCATCCTGCCTCCATATTTTTCGACCATAATCTGCGCCGCCTTCTGCATATTCCGCACTCTGTTGTAATATCCCAGTCCCTCCCAGAGCTTCAGCAGTCTGTCCTGCGGACACGCTGCCAGTTCAGGTATACCGGTCAGTTCTCCTGTGAATCTTTCAAAAAACGGTTTCACCGCCTCCACCCTTGTCTGCTGGAGCATAATTTCCGACACCCATATCCGATAGGGCGAAGGAGCTTCCCGCCATGGCAGGATTCTTGCATTCCCGTCATACCATGCAAGCAATGGTTTCGCTATCTTCTCCAGCATCTTTATAACCTCACTTCAATTCTCTCGTCAAGTTCTATCGTATCTGCCGTCACCAGACAGTCGTATGCAAGGATCTGTACACCTGCCGCTTCCGCCTCGCGAAGCGCCTCCCCAAACGCAGGATGTGTCCTGTCGTTTGGCTCCAGCCTTTGTACACCTTTCATTTGTATCACAAACATCATGAATGCCTCATACCCTTCCCTGTGGCACTTGACAAGCTCATGAAGATGTTTGATTCCTCTCTCCGTAGGAGCATCCGGAAATCTGGCGATCCCGTCTTCCTCCAGCGTAACTCCCTTTATTTCCATGAAAACATGCTTTCCATCTGCTTCCACATAAAGATCCAGGCGGGAATCTCCATATCTCATCTCCGGACGTATCCTTGTAATGTTCCGAAAGAGACCGCCATGTTCCAGCCACTCTCTGACCACCTGGTTGGGAATCTGTGAGTCCATATTGACCAGTTTCTCGCCTTTCTCCACCGCGATCAGATCATACTTCGTCTTTCTGTCCGGATTCTGCGCCCTCTGTACGAAAATCCCGGTACCCGGAACAAGAAGTTCCCGGCATCTTCCTGTATTCTTTACATGGCATTTCTCCCTCTTTCCAGAAATATCCGCATATGCGATAAAACGATTGGGTCTTTCCAGAAAAATCCCATGTTCCACATTCTGATATTGCATACCTTCCCTCTTACCGATAATAACAGATAATCGGCATTCCCACGTAAATATTGTTATAAATTTCTCTGGCTGCACCTGTTGGAAGATTGACACATCCATGAGAACCGCTGTACTGATAAATGCTGCCTCCAAAACTGCCCCGCCAGTTGGCATCGTGGAGTCCGATTCCACCATTAAACGGCATCCAGTACGTTACCGGGCTTTCATAGCTGTCTCCAGGTGTATTACTTCTCAATACTGCCGGTGATTTTTTATAATACAATGCGTAGGTTCCTGACGGTGTCCGCCTGGAAGGATTTGTATAGGTTCCCGAAACCACATCTGTAGATACGATTTCCTCACCATCAATATACATCCACAGATGCTGGTTCGTCAGATCGACCTCCACATAATCTTTTCCAAGATCACTGTTTTCGCGACTGGCTGCAGTCTGTGCATAGACAGGATATCTTGTGGTTCGTGCGCCCTCTGAAATCAGTTGTTTCAGTTCTTCTGTTTCTTCTTCACGATCGATGATCCAACCGTACCTTCCGCCCTTCACAGTAACCACCGAACCATCATGGGTGGTAAATTCTCTCTCTTTTCCACCTGTATCGTAGCGGCCCGCCAGATAATCTACATAAAGAGCAACCTTTTCCTCACTCAAAGTCACCTGCCCCTTATCATCATACGAAAGCCACTTGCTGATAATACTGCCATCCAGCACATCTGCAATACCTCCAAACAGATAGACGATCCTGGTTTCTGCATAACGGTTCATATTTTTGATCGTCCTGTTCAGTACTTTGTTTTTTTCTGTGATCCCGGGCCTGGCATAACAGTCTTCCTTTTCCAGATCTAATACTGTCTGGCTCTTTGTGATCGCCTCATGCAGGAGGTTTTTCAATTTCCTCTTTCTGACCTTTTTCCCCTGCGTTTCCTTTACCATCTCATAAGTGGTCCCGTTGAATTTCATACAGGCATTGGTCGGGGCCACTTCATGATCTTTGTCAAAACATTTCAGGGCATCTACTGTCTCTTCCAGTTTTTCATTATCAAAAGATGTACTTGATGTAAAACAGTATTCGCTGCTTCGCAGAAGCGACACCGGCCACAGATAACTCTTCTGGCTGTCCTTATAGTTCTGCACCTCACCCCGGGAGACATAATGGTAGCCGATCTGGCCCGCCTGGATCGTTTCTGATTCTCCGTTCCGCTCCTCGAGCCTGATCGCATACCTTCCCACCATATCAGAAATCTTCTTCTCTGCCTCATCCACCGTATCGTAAGACATGTCAATTCCATTTATGGTCGTATTCTTCCAGAACTTATCCTGATAATAGATCATTCCACTGATATAGCTGATGACGAGTACACCAAAGACAGCACCTCCGAAAATCTTCCATGATTTTTTCCAGGAAAATGTCTTCTTTTCCATCTGTTCGACATTTTCCAGAACTTCTCTGCTTCCTGTCTCCTTCTGTAACTCAGTGTCATTCTTTCCGGGCACTGGCTCCTCTTTTGCAACCGGTTCTTCTTTCGTGACCGGTTTCTCCTTCGTGGTCTGCTCCTCTTTTGCAACCGATTCTTCTTTCGTGACCGGTTTCTCTTTATTAACAGCTTCCGTTACCACATCATTTTGCTGTTTCTGCTTACTTTCCCGGCCGGGTTTATTCCCCTGTTCGATCCTGCTTACCTTCTTTTTGCTGCTGCCGTGTTTTTTCCCTGTTTTCTTTTTTCTTTTTCCCATCTTTTCCTCTTGCCTTTTATTTGTAACTGTCCAATTATGCTATGCAAACGGATTGCTCGATTATTCCTTATTCATCATAGCATTATCCCCAAAAATGAGAAAGTATTTTTTGTATTTTTAATAAATATTAAGAAAAACATCATTAATGTTCACATATCATGATGCCTTCGGATTTTTCCGCACTTCGCGCTCTCAAAATCCGAAAAAACATGAGTTGCCCGACGAATGAGCCTTACGTCGATTTTTCCGTGCTTCGCACTCTCAAAATCGACGTAAATATTTGAAATCAGCCAGTTATAAACGTATTATACCCATATCGTCTCAACACCTGCTCGAGCCGTACTGCATTATCAAGCTTCTCAAAATCTCCCGCCAGAACCTTATAAAAACCATCCTCCCATACAGTATATGCGGGAAATCCCTGCTGCTGAAGCTGGAACAGCAGCGCCTCCGCATTCTGCGGCTGCGAAAATGCCCCGACCTGAACGCGATATATACGGGTCTTCTCCGGTGCCCTTTCCGTCTCCCTCCAGGTATCTTCTCTAAGAACCTCTCTGCTGTTTCCCGCTTCCTGCACCGTGCTGCTTTCATGGATCGCCTGAAGGAGTCCATTGGCGATATTCTGTGCCATGGCATCAAAGTTCTCATCGAACAGGCGGTTATCGGTATCACTGTTGATAAACCCTGCTTCTACCAGAACTGCAGGCATCTTGGTCCTTCTTAAAACCACCAGACCCGGTCTTTCCTTTACTCCCAGGTTCCGGAATCCAAGCTCTTCCAGTCCACTGTTGATATTTTCTCCGATTTCAGAAGGAATCCCGCTGTCTCTGTAAACAAGTGTCTCTACACCGTGATACTGATTTGGCATCGGGCTTGAGTTCCGGTGAAGGGAAATAAAATAATCCGCATTTTCCTCATTCGCGATGGTCGCCTTCTGAAAGGGTGTCTGATAGATATCCTCCGTTCTGGTGAAGACCACATCCTCACCGTTATTCTGAAGAATTTCTCCCACTGCCAGTGCAAGCCGCAGGTTATCATCCTTCTCCTGACGCCCTTCAAAAACGGCACCGGGATCTGATCCGCCATGTCCGGCATCCACTACAATTTTTGCCATATAGCATCCTCTATCTGTTCTTTATAGCTATTGTATGTATGCTCACCCGGATGGTTACCTGAAGGAAAACTCCAGAATTCGCAACTGTTCAGAAGTCGATCTCTGCCGGCTTGTCCGTATGCTTTCTTTCCTGCAGCTTTCTCCTGATCCATGGCCGTATCTTAAAACATGCCTCGGCAAAACCGGTAAACATTCTGAAAAACACAAGTACCATGCAGATCAGAGGAATGCACAGCACCATCTCCCACCGGAACACACTGTAAATACCAAAGAGCTGTGGAATCAGAATGATTCCTGCACAGAAAATCGTGATCACACTGATACAGAGGATCCTGCGAAGCCAGTTCAACGGCTGGCATACCTTTACAACAACCAGCATCGCTACAGCACCGCCTGTCAGCATATTAAAGGTATAAGTCATGGTCTCCTCCATATTCCAGAATCCTCCCAGGATCTGGATGACCAGAAGACTGAGTACCATGGTAATGGCTGAGGGCAAAGCGATCCGGAGGACATGCCGCAAAAAGCCATCCGAGTTTACAGATTCTGTATGCTCAAGTGCCAGGATAAAGCTTGGAATGCCGATAGCAGTCGCGCTGATCCAGGATAACTGAATCGGAATGAAAGGATAGGAATGCTCCAGCAGTATAAAAATCACACAAAGCAATACGGAATAAATCGTCTTTGTCAGGTACAGAGAGCTTACCCTCTCAATATTCGTGATGATCGTCCGCCCCTCACTGACAATATTTTTCAGACATGCAAAATTCGAGTCCATCAGCACAATATGCGCCACCTGCTTTGCCGCATCACTGCCTGCCGCCATGGCAATTCCGCAGTCTGCATCCTTTAATGCCAGCACATCGTTGACACCATCTCCGACCATGCCCACCACCTTTCTGTTTGCCTGATACGCCTGAATGATCCTCTGCTTCTGTTCCGGCTTCACACGTCCATACACAGAGTATTTTTCAACCTCCTGCTGAAGCTCTTTCATATCAACCGGCAGTTCATTGGCATCAATATAGCGTTCTCCGCCCTCCAGTCCCGCCTTTACAGCAATCTGGGATACGGTCATGGGATTATCACCGGAAATCACCTTAATTGCCACATTCTGCTCTCTGAAATACCGGAACGTATCGGAGGCCTCCGGACGGATACAGTCTGCAACAACGATCAATGCTACCGGTACGACACCTTCTACTTCACCGGTATCCTCATGAATTTCCTCACATCTGCCCAGTAGAAGTACACGTAAGCCATCCGAGGAATATCCATATACCTTCTGCTTTAGTTCTTCATCCTCTCTGTTCAAAAATTCCGGTGCCCCAAGTACATAACATCCTTCATTTTCAAATCTGACTGCTCTGTATTTCCTGTCAGAAGAAAATGGAATCTTACCGGCAATACGCCAGATTTTTGTCTCTTTAAAACGTTTCATCAATGCCTTCTGGGTATTGTTCACATCATCAAAGGCAAAAGCCATCTCATTCATGACCTGCTCTGCTCTCTCATATGACTCCTCACCCGCAATGACCATCTCTACCACTTCCAGTTCTCCTGTGGTAATCGTTCCGGTCTTATCCAGACAGAGCACGTTGACCCTGGCCAGCGCTTCGATCGCCTCCATCTCCTGGACAAGCGCACGCTTCCTGGCCAGCCGCCCTACACCCAGAATAAAGGAAATGCTGGTCAGCAGCACCAGTCCTTCCGGGATCATACCGATCACTCCCGCCACAGTACCTACAAGACTGTCTGAAAAGGTGGCTCCATCCACATTAATCTGGGAACGATACAGAAGAATTCCAATCGGAATGATCAGCACTCCCAGTATCTTGATAATCCGTTTAATCGTACGCTGCATCTCAGACGTGGCACGTTTTTTAGTCTTTGCCTTTTTGGCAAGTACCGTGGCATAATTGTCTTCTCCCACATGCTCTACTCTGCCGATTCCGCTTCCGGCGGTCAGAAAGCTCCCCGACAGCAGATGGTCACCCTCTTTCTTTCTGACAGGCTTTGACTCTCCTGTCAGCATAGACTCATTGACCTCCATTCCGTCAGCCTCCAGCACCACGCAGTCAGAACATACCTGGTCTCCGCTGACTACAGACACCAGATCATCCATAACGACCTCGTCCACAGGAATTTCCTGTTTCTTTCCATCACGGATCACATGCGCTTTCGAAGCAGTCATGACAGAAAGCTGATCGACCAGCTTCTTGACCTTCATCTCCTGGAGAATACCTATGATCGAGTTGATGATGATGACACCCATAAAAGTAATGTTTTTGTACTGTCCGGAGATCAGTACCAGAACGCCAAGAAACAGATTCAGAAAATTAAAGTAGGTAACCGTATGGGTGATAATGATTTCTTTTTTTGTTTTGAAGATATTGTTATCCGTGATGTTTACCATACCCTGTTCAATACGCTGTTCCACTTCGGTACTGCTCAGGCCTGAATACATTTTTTCTTCCATATACGTATGCACCTCTTTTTTCTTTTGATATTTGGTGATGCCAGGGGCAAAAGGTCATGATTTTCATGCTTGCATGAAAAATCATGACATCTTGACCCGCTAAACATGAGAAAGTAGCCATTTTTCGAAGAAAAATGAGCGGATTTCGAATGTTTTTCGGATTTTGGGAGCGCGGGAGCCCTGCATGAGCAAAAGGAAAGCCTCGCAGAGGCGATTTTGCGAATGGACTCTGAATAGTTACACATTTGGTGATGCCAGAATCCGCACAATCGGTATTTTTATTATACAAAATCTTCCAAAGTTTGTATATATTGTTCAAAAAATATTAAGAACCTTCATATTTCCATTCATTTTCTTCATTTTTTTATTTACGAATGGATTTTCTTTTGCTATAATATGCACGGAAACTTTATCTCACTAAAGTAGAGAAAAGACTATGTAAGGAGGAAATAAATATGTCATATGTAGATGAGGTTATTGCAAAAGTTGTTGAGCAGAATCCTGCCGAGCCGGAATTTCATCAGGCTGTTAAAGAGGTTCTGGAATCTCTGAGAGTTGTTATTGAAGCAAATGAGGAGAAGTATAGAAAAGATGCTCTTCTGGAACGTCTGGTAAATCCGGAAAGACAGTTCAAATTCCGTGTTCCGTGGGTTGATGATAAGGGACAGGTACAGGTAAACACTGGTTACCGCGTACAGTTCAATAGTGCGATCGGACCATACAAGGGAGGACTTCGTTTACATCCTTCCGTAAATCTGGGTATTATTAAATTCCTGGGCTTCGAGCAGATTTTCAAAAACTCTCTGACCGGACTTCCGATCGGCGGTGGTAAGGGTGGATCTGATTTTGACCCGAAGGGCAAATCTGACAGAGAGGTTATGGCTTTCTGCCAGAGCTTTATGACAGAGCTGTGCAAATACATCGGAGCTGACACAGACGTTCCTGCCGGTGATATCGGTACAGGAGCAAGAGAAATCGGATACATGTTCGGACAGTACAAGAGGATCCGCGGCGTATACGAAGGTGTGCTGACAGGAAAAGGACTCTCTTACGGCGGTTCTCTTGCAAGAACAGAAGCAACAGGATACGGTCTGCTTTATCTGACAGAGGAACTTCTGAAGCTGAATGGCAAAGAAATCGCAGGAAAGACGATCTGTATCTCCGGTTCCGGCAACGTAGCAATCTACGCATGCCAGAAGGCTCAGCAGCTTGGCGGTAAAGTAGTTACCATGAGTGATTCCACCGGATGGATCTATGATCCGGAAGGCATTGATCTGGCTGCTATTAAAGAGATCAAAGAGATCAATCGTGCACGTCTGACCGAGTACAAGAACTACAGACCGAATTCCGAATATCACGAGGGTCGTGGTGTATGGACAGTAAAATGTGATATCGCACTTCCATGTGCTACTCAGAACGAACTGCTTCTGGATGACGCAAAAGCACTTGTGGCAAATGGATGCTTCGCAGTCTGCGAAGGTGCTAATATGCCTACTACCATCGAAGCTACCGAATATCTGCAGGCAAACGGTATCATCTTTGCACCTGGAAAAGCTGCAAACGCAGGTGGTGTTGCCACATCTGCTCTGGAAATGTCCCAGAACAGCGAGCGTTTAAGCTGGAGCTTTGAAGAGGTTGACGCAAAGCTGAAGAGTATCATGGTAAATATCTGCCACAACATGGCTGATGCAGCAGAGCGTTACGGTATGGCAGGCAACTATGTAGCCGGTGCTAATATCGCAGGCTTTGAGAAGGTTGTTGATGCTATGAATGCACAGGGCATCTGCTAATCCACCCCTGTAGATCAGATAAACTCTGAAAAATCCCGCAGTATCAAAACTGCGGGATTTTTTTACAAAAGCAGACTTTTTTAGTGGTGCTTTTTATGATATACTTGCACAGACAGGCAGCAGATTCAGATTTTCACGGAAATCGTTACTGTTCACTCCGTGACCGGCATTACGCTTCGTGATCCATATTATGCATACTGCATAGTATTTCTCTGCTGCTCAAAAAATGTAACTGTTCAGAACAATAGCGATCATACTCGTCTGCATTTCTGGATAGATACGAACAAAACAAAGGAGGGAAAAAAAATGAATGAAAGAAAAATCATTCAGGTAGAGGATAAAGTACCCTTTCGGCTGCTGGTTCCTCTCAGTATTCAACACATGTTTGCCATGTTTGGTGCATCTGTTCTGGTTCCGTTCATCTTCGGAATCAATCCGGCCATCGTTCTCTTAACAAACGGTGTGGGTACATTACTGTTTATTTTAATCACAAAGGGAAAAGCTCCCGCCTACTTAGGATCAAGCTTCGCATTTCTTGCCCCGGCAGGTATTGTCATTTCTACCTGGGGGTATGAGTATGCTCTGGGAGGATTTGTGGCAGTTGGATTCTGCGGCTGTATCCTGGCTCTGATCATCTATAAGTTCGGTACAAAATGGATCGACACTGTGCTGCCGCCTGCTGCCATGGGACCTGTCGTTGCACTGATCGGCCTGGAGCTTGCGGGAACTGCCGCTTCCACTGCAGGCATTCTCCCGAGCACAGAGTACACTCTGGATCAGGCAACCGGACTGTATACCCAGACAGTCACTCCGGTAAATCTGAACTGCACCATCGTTTTTCTGATCACATTGTGTGTTGCTGTATTCGGAAATGTGCTGTTCCGTAAATTCCTGGCAGTCATCCCGATTCTGATTGCCATTATTGCGGGCTACATTTCTGCAATTATTTTCGGTGTCATTGATATGGGAACCATCCGTGAGGCTCTGGCAACACCGTTTTTCACAATGCCTGCCTTTATGCTTCCCAAATTTAAAGCAGATGCCATTCTGATCATCCTGCCGGTAATCCTGGTAATCGCCTCTGAGCATATCGGCCATCAGGTAGTAACCAGTGAAATCGTGGGACGTGATCTTCTAAAGGATCCGGGACTCCACCGCTCCCTTTTCGCTGACAATTTCTCTACCATGCTTTCCGGTCTGGTTGGCTCTGTACCTACCACTACCTACGGTGAGAATATCGGTGTCATGGCTATGACAAAGGTTTACTCGGTACGAGTGATCGCCGGTGCAGCGGTACTGTCGATCCTGTGCTCCTTTATCGGTCCTATGTCCGCTCTGATCAACACGATCCCGGGACCTGTCATCGGCGGTATTTCTTTCCTGCTCTATGGTATGATCGGAACCTCCGGTATCCGTATCATGGTAGATTCCCGGGTGGACTACAGCAAGAGCCGGAACCTTACTCTGACCAGCGTGGTATTTGTAACAGGACTCTCCGGAGCTGCACTGAACTTTGGAAATGTACAGCTTACCGGTATGGTACTGGCATGTATCGTGGGTATGATCCTTTCTCTGCTCTTCTACGTATTTGATAAGTTCAAGCTTACGAATGACAGAGAATGATAATAAAGTTCCGGTATGAACCGGCAAACTGGCTGCGAGGTGCCCGTCATGCTTCCTATGGCGGGCACCTCAGCAATTCCATATACACATCACCTTTCAGGGTAAAAGAAGGGGCATACGGAAAGCGATGCTTTCCATATGCCCCTTCGCTATGGCTGTTCTGCCAATATGAATTTAATACTTATTTCACAACTGCACTCTTGCTGATACCTGCTTTCTTCAGGATCTTCTTCATGCTGTTGCGTTTCTTAGCTGTCAGCTTCTTCGGAAGTGTTACTCTGATCTTCTTAGCTGTGTTCTTGAAGGCTCCTGTCTGGATCTTCTTCACTGCTGTTCCCTTGAAGGTCAGTCTGCTCAGCTTCTTACAGTTATTGAATGCCTGTTTTCCGATCGTTGTAACATTTGTTCCAATCGTCACTTTTTTCAGTTTCGCAAATCCGCTGAATGCTTTTGCACTGATCTGTGTAACCTTGCAGCTTTCACCCTTGACTGTGACGGTCGCCGGAATCGTAACGGAAGCTGCTTTCTTGTTTGTTCCCTTAACGACTGCTGCTGTCTTCTTAGATGCGTCAGTCACTTTATAAAGAATGCCTTTAACAGTAACGGTATCACCATTCTTCAGCTCATCCTTAGTAATAACAGGCGGCTTTGTTCCGGGATCCTCTGTTTTTTCTGCCAGTGCCTTCTGTGCATCTGCCAGTGCCTTTTCCAGCTTATTCAACTGTGCTGCATCTGTAGAAGTCTGTCCTGCCTTCGCTGCATTGTATGCATCAGTAAATGCTTTCCAGCTTGCATCTGTGTAATTCTTCTGACCCTGAGCAAGAACCTTATCTGCTGCTGCCAGTGTCGTGCCGAATTTTGCTTTTGCTGTCTCAAGTGCAAGCTCTTCCTCAGACTTGTCTGTCAGATTTGCCTGTGCCTCAGCAAGTGCTGCTTTCAGTCTCTCAACCTCTGCCAGATCAGCAGATGAAGAAACTTCTTTCGCTGCTTTATATGCATCCTGGAATGCTTTCCAGCTTGCATCTGTATAATTCTTCTGTCCCTGTGTATATACAGCTTCCGCTGATGCAACAGTTTCACTCAGTTCCTTTTTCGCGCTATCCAGTTTCACTGCATCCAGTGCTGCATTTTTCTCTGCTAATGCACTCTCCAGCGCCTCGAGGGCTCCATTTAAGGAAGTAACATTACCGGCTGCCTCTGAGGATGCTGTTCCTGCTGCAGTCGCTTTGCCATTCTCACGTGCTTTGATATCATTATCTGTTGCTTTCTCTGCTTTTGCTTCTGCAAGAGCCTTCTGTGCATCTGCCAGTGCCTTCTTAGCCTCTGCTTCTGCAATCTTTGCGTTCTGCAGTTCCAGCTCTGCCTGTGCGATGTCTGCTGCAGCCTGAGCCTTTTCAAGATCTGTAGCTGCACTTCCCTGAGATTCTTTCAGTGCATCGAGCGCGTCCTTCTTTGCCTCAACTGCTGCTGATGCTCCTTCCAGTGCCTCTGCCGCGTCATTTACAGCACCCTGCTCTTCAGAAAGACTTTCATACTCTTCTACTGTACAGGTTCTTACCTCAGCCATCGATGCAAATCCTTTGTTTCCCTGAAGCACACGAATCTGTACATATTTTGCGCCTTCCACAAGTTTATCCAGGTTAATATTGACTGTTCCGCCACTTACTGCATTGCTCACTTCTACAGTCTTCGATGCCACTACATCTCCAACCGTATTGCTGTCTTCATCAAAGCTGTTTCCAACGATACATTCTGCTTTCTGTACCAGACCATTGTCGCCGGTCGGACGCTGAACGATCTGAATACCATTGAATGCATCCGGATTCTCCTTTAATGTGAGGGTAAGGATCGCCGGATTGTCCTCACTAACTGAGAAACCGGTACCTGACCACTTAGAATGCCAGAATGTCGAATTCTGACCGTCAATCACTTTCGTAGCCGGAGCATTCTCGCCTGATGTTTCCTCTGTATTTGCAACAACCGCTGTAAACTGTCCTGCTTTCTCTTCAACAACCTCTTCGATTACTTCAACCGGACAGGTCACTGTAAGTTCTTCCTCTCCATCTACAGCTGTTGCTGTGATTCTTGCCGTTCCTACACCAGTCGCATCCACATAACCGTTTTCATCTACTGTAGCTACCGCTTCATCCGAAGATGACCAGGTGACGGTTCTGTTTTTACTATCCTTAAAGGTTGCTGTCAGCTTCTTAACATCTCCTACGCCCTCCAGTACAAGCTTGCTGACACCCAGGGACATGTTGCTTTCAGTAACTACAAGGTTATCCAGAACAAAGTCTTTCTGTCCGTAATTGTAAGCTACTCCCTGCTGTTCCTCAAATCGTGTGCTGGCAAGTCCGAACCAGGACTGTCCTGTCTCAGAACCGGTAATCTTAAAGGTACATGTTCCTGTTGTGGATTTCTGTCCAACTGCCGGTGCAGCCGTACCAGCCAGGTAGTCAAATGTATCTATGGTCTTCTCACCATCACCGATCACCATGTAATACATACCATCGCGTCCTGCCTGATAGTCAAAGGTAACATCATATGTCACACCCGGCTCCAGATGCAGATTCTGCGGAATCGTACGATAAATAATGCCGGAATTGTTTCCGTGATGTTTCAGAGACCATGTTCCTTCGATAACATCATCCAGAACCACATTGCCCCATCCGGACTGTGTATAAGGAGCATTCTTTTCTGACAGATGCGTTACATGATCGGTAACACCCTGTGCCGGTCCGTATACGAACGGATAAATACCCTGTACAACTTCCTCGAAATCCTGCTTAAAGCTTCCGTCAGCCTGAATATTATTCAGGGACTTTTCAACGATACGGATATCGTCAAAATATGTGATACCCTTGCCTGCCTCACGTTTGAGCACCAGCTGTGCCTGATCAGATTTGGCAGTAAAGGAAACCTGCATGATCTGCATGTTGCTTCCGCCCATATCACTCATTCCACGGGTGTTATGTGCATCACACTGTGTGTAGTTGCCTGCAATGGACTTCAGTGTATAGTTGGAAACATCCTTCACTCCGCCCTTCACTTCGATCCATGCCTTCGCATCACTCTTGTTATCTACATAAACTTCTGCCACATAATCTGTGTCTGCTTTCAGATCTGTGATCGCAGTACTTACTGTTACTGCTTTTGCAGCATCACCCATGGAGAGGTATTTATTGCCTGTAACCACACGTACTACCTTTGCATCTGTCACATCACCTGACCATACAGCTGTATCAAGTGTGTTGCCTTCGCCGGTACCCGCATAGCTGTTAAAGCCTGTATCCTTTACATGGGCACCCTCGCTCCAGTTGGTAATTGTCTTTGCTGCTTCTTCACCTTTCAGTACGATATAAGGTGTCTTTGCCTCTGCATTCAGAGTGATCTTGCCTTCTGTTACAGCAACCGTCTGCTTTTCTGTACGTCCTGCGTCAGTAAGCTTATAAACGATTACATTTGCCAGGGAAGTCCAGTCGTCCTGCAGCTCCCATGTGGTTTCGCCGCCTTCATAATTGTAATGATACAGCTTCTCATTATTTGTTTCAGAATCTGTCCACGGAAGCAGATATTTTACATCATCCAGAACTTTCTTGCCATTCAGCGTAATGGTTCTCTCAACGTAATCATCGCTTCTCTTTGTTTCATTTCTTGTTACGACTACGGTATCATTGCCGTCTGCACTCTTCAGTGTGATCTGTTTCTCATGGTTTCCTACCGGAGACTGTCCCTCCTCGTAGTTCTCCCATTTATAAACAAGATAATGCTGAAGGAACTTGGTCGGAAGGTTGATTGCATAGGTCTTTGTCATATAGGTATCGAAGCTGTCATTTGAGCCGCCCCATCCTTCAAATCCGCTAAGATCATAACCGCCAAGCAGAGGATTATCTGCTGCTCCGTTATAGCTTGGCCAGTTCAGGACAAAGGAGTCCTTCTGATGATTTCGGATGAACCGAATCACATCACTGTTCAGTCCCTTCATGGCAGCGCCGCCATAATGACCTTCTGTTGCCCAGTGCTGCCATGTGGAATCATACTCACCTTCGTAACCGAACTCTGTTGAGAATCTCCATCCAAGGCTGTTGATCTGCTGTGCGATCTTACGTGTCTCCCAGGAATCTCCGTACCATACATCCAGGTACATGAAATCCAGGTCTTCTGGATTATCCAGCTTGTTCTGCACTGTCTCTGCAATCGTTGCCGCATCTGCAACCGTCTCATTTTCACCGGTACCTACGATACCCGGCCACTTGTTTGCATAGAGAGAGGTACCATTCAGCTGATCGTAGAGCTGAAGCAGACGTTTGTAACGAAGTCCGCTTCCCAGGTCATACGGACGATTGATCGTATAAGACTGATCCAGCCATCCCCATCCAAGTGCACTTGGTCCGTTGATCAGCTCATTGGTAAAGCTCTGTGCTTCCGGATAAACCTCCTGTGCGTTAATATGGATACCCATCTGTGTATTGTACTGATGAGCAATGGTATTCAGCTTTTTCAGTTCTTCCAGACCGCCAAGACGGTCTGCGATCTTTCCATACTCAGAGTTTGCGGAATCGTGTCCCTCACTTCCGTAACCCTTCATCATAACAGCCTGCGGAAGTCCGTCAGTTGCCAGATATACCTTCTTGATATTATCAGCAGTTTTCAGATACGGATTCGTAGCCTGGCTGCTGAAGTTCATGGAAATACGATAGTTTACAAGATCTTTTGTATTCTCTGAACCATACGGGTTGTTCATGATATCACGATATGCGATCGCTCCGTCCTGCCAGTCAACCACACCGTCCGCATTCTCATCTGCTGCCAGACATACCTTTACACTTGGCAGTTCACTGACCGGTGTGCCTGCATAGTTTGCAGAAGCCGGCAGATCACCATATTCATAATACCACGGAGCACTTGTCAGAGACATGCTGTTTGCACTATTGTTGCGGATCAGTCGCTTATCGCTTCCAGCCTCGGAATTACTCCACACACCTGCACTGACACCGTCTGCTGACAGGAAACCGTACGCAAATCCTTTTGAGGTGTTTGCGGCAAACCCTTTTGCAAAGGTAGCCTCTTCGTCACCGCTTCTCGTCGTATCTCCGGAAACATTTGCACCCATAAACTGGCAATCATCCTGCTCGTCCACAATAGTAACCAGATTCAGATCCGGCACTTCGATCGTATTGATCTTTGCACATCCTTCGTTCTTCTGAATCTGTGTAACTTCCCATGTCAAATCGTTATCTGACACGGAAATCTTAACGGTCATTGTCAGGTCAATATCATTTTCTTCTGACTGCAGAGTCATCGGATATACGGCATTGTCATTACCAATCTGTACAGCATTCTCCGCAATGACAGGTGTGATCGCCGTGCCGTTGATCTTGATAGTGGAAAGCGTTGCTTCCTGTCCGATAAATGTTCTTTCTTCCGTATCGCTGACTTTCAGTTTATACTGCATAACCTGCGGGAAAGTTTTGCTTACCGCTGCTTTAATCCTGCCGCTTTCGATATAGTTCTCATAGACAACAGCCGTCTTTGGTGTCAGTACGATATTGTCCAGAGTCTTGTCTGCATTTACTACGACGCCAGGCACTGTATTCGCCACATAACCTCTGGCAGATACTGCCACATCGTAGGTTCCTTCTTCTACGGAAAGTGAGAAGGTACCATCCGCTGCAGTACGTGTACTCTCCGTTCCAATACGAACATTTGCATTCTCGATCGGTGCGTTCTCTGTATTGACTACCTTACCGCTTACTGTATGCAAAGCAACCGGATCTTCTGCCCCGAAAACCTGTCCTTCGCAGTCGGAAAGGAATGCCCAGTCACCGCCCAGATCCTCGCCGTTCAGCTTCGCATCTGTGAAGTGGAAGGAAGTCTGCTGGCCACTGTACATAGATGCACGGAAACCGAATCTTCCATTTCCTGCTGCATTCTCAGCAAGTGTGATGAACAGCTGATTGGTAACTTCAACCTTGGCATCATTTACATTGACAACCATTGTCTCCCTGCTCACTGACACGGAAATCGTCGTACGGGATCCATCCGACTGTGCAGGCAGATTCAGCGAAGGCCAGTCCTGCTGTCCGTTTATTTTGTACTCATAATACCAGCTGCCGTTCGGATTCATACCTACATACAGGAAATTGTTATCATCCACATAGGTATAGAAGAACCCGAGTCTCGCATCACCTGGAGTCCCCTGCTTCTCATACGTAACGCTGAAGGTTCCGCCGCTTGCCGGCATCTTCTTCGTCTGATGCAGCAGGACTGCCGACGGTTTGGATGATGCGTCTGAATACGCATGTCCATTCCCGTTTCCGCTTCCCGCTTCTACATGGTACCAGATCTTCTGATCTGCTGCCGCTGCCTGCATAGCCGGAAGGCTGCTTAATACAGGTGTCAGCGCCAGAACGAGAGTCAGTAATCCTGCCATAAAAGAGCGGAATGTTTGCTTGTAACTTTTCTCTTTCATTCTGTTTCCTCCTTATTGAGAATATTACAGGACTGCCCGGTTTGTGAAATTTTTCCCGGAACTGCGCCCCTATGGTATCTATTATATACATTCTCACAAATTTTTCCATAGTTTTGTTGATTTTTTGCAAAATTTACCCAAAAAAAAAATTTTTTGTGCAAAGCATACAAATCCTCTATATAATATTTGCAAACACCGATGCTCCGATGACTGTCAGAAGGCCGGACACTGCGATCGACAGGCTGCTCATGGCGCCTTCGATTTCTCCCAGTTCCAGTGCTTTTGCAGTACCGATTGCATGAGAAGCCGTCCCATAGGCAAGTCCTACTGCCACCGGTTCCACGATACGGAAGGATTTGCAGACCAGCTCTCCGATCACATTTCCGATCACTCCTGTTACCACAATAACAGCCACTGTGATGGTTACAATGCCACCCAGTTCTTCAGAAACACCCATTCCAATCGCTGTGGTGATCGATTTTGGAAGCAGGGTTACATAATAAGTATGATCAAGCCCGAACAGATATGCCAGACCCAGTACTCCTCCCAGACTTGAAAGGACACCTGCAAGAATCCCCAGAATGACCGCCCGGAAATGTTCCTTCAAAACCGAAAGCTGCTGATACAGCGGTATCGCAAGACAAACAGTGGCAGGTGTCAGAAGATAGCTTAAATACTTCGCCGATTCCTGGAATCTTTCATAATCAACTCCTGTGATCTGGTTGACTACAATTACAAAGAGGATAGAAATCAGCAGAGGATTCAGACATCCCCACTTCAGCTTCCTCTTAAGAAGCTCCCCGCAGGCATAACCAAGGATACACACGGCTACCCCGTAATAAGTAGAATTACACAGGAAATCACTCATTTTATTTTCCCCCTCTCTTTTTTCTTCGGATAACCGCCTGAGCAGTCCGTCCGGTGACTGCCATAACCAGCACTGTCGTCAAAACGGTAATCACAGATACAGGAACAAGGACCCTGCTCAGTTCTCCCCATACGGCCACAAGTCCCACCGCAGCTGGAATAAACATCGGGGGCATGATTGAAATCAGAAAATCTGATGCCCTCTTCACCCGTTCGAGCTTCACCAGCCTGGTGCAAAGTGCCAGAAGCATCAGCAAAAGCCCATAAATGCTTGCCGGTATGGGCAGTGGAAGGACTGCGTGAAGGGCTTCTCCGAGAAATGTCACAAAAAGAATAATACCAAATTCATAGAACAGCTTCATAAACTTCCTCCTTATATTTGTTAATAAAAAACCCGAAACCATCTGATAGTTTCGGGTATACAAAAAGCGCGAGACGGGACTCGAACCCGCGGCCTCGACCTTGGCAAGGTCGCGCTCCACCAACTGAGCCACTCGCGCATACTGTGTTCTGCTGAACACAATAGATACTATACTATCTGTTTCGTATTTTGTCAACACTTTTTTGAATTATTTAATGAGCCATTATAAGCCATTTATGATAATGTCCTAGTATACCACATATGAAAATGTCTCAGATG